>CAZLRO010000037.1:0-20840 GCA_964561865.1 uncultured Rhodothermaceae bacterium
ACCGGCGCCGGGACGCTGGAACGGGCCGTGGCGTACTTGATGGCGGGAGGACAGGCATGAACGCTGCCTGGATGGTGCTCCGGTATGTACTGCGGGATGTGACCCGGAGCCGATGGGTGCTCCTCTACGCTGCCTTCTTCGGCGTACTCACCTTCGGGCTGGTGTCGTTCGGAGGCAGCGGCAGCCGGGCCTTGCTCAGCCTCGTCAACGTAGTGCTGTTCCTGATCCCGCTGGTGGGGCTGCTCTTTGGCACCATCTACCTCTACAACGCCCGGGCGTTCATCGAACTGCTGCTCACCCAGCCCGTCGCCCGCACGGCGCTCTATGCCGGGCTGTACGGCGGACTGACCCTGCCGCTGGCCGGGGCCTTCCTCGTCGGCACCAGCCTGCCCTTCGCCTTCACCGGGCTGGAAGCGACGGCGCTACGCCCGCTGCTGGTGCTGCTCGGCGTCGGCGTGCTGCTGACGCTCATCTTCGCGGCGCTGGCCTTTGTGATCACCACCGTCTTCCTCGACCGGGTCAAAGGGCTGGGCATGGCACTGCTGGTCTGGATCGGGGCTACCCTCCTCTACGACGGCCTCGTGCTGCTGCTGCTCAACCTGTTCTCCGACTACCCGCTCGAAGTCCCGACCCTGGTACTGATGCTGCTCAACCCGGTGGACCTGGCGCGGGTACTGTTGCTGCTGCAATTCGACATCTCCGCACTCATGGGCTACACCGGGGCCGTCTTCGCCCGCTTCTTCGGCCACACGATGGGCCTGGTTATAGCCCTGACCGTGCTCGTGTGCTGGAGTGTTGGACCATTCTGGGTCGGCCAGCGACGCTTCGGGCGGATGGATTTTTAAGCCGACGCGCTTCGCAAGGTGGGCCTGCCGCTGATGTATTATTTATCGTCAAATTGACTATAATCTGATCGGACTACCGCCCCGTTCCGGCACAACGACGGCCTGTTCAGCAGGGCTAGGCTCCCCGATGCCCCGTAGGGTATTCCCCGACGATGCGTCCGCCAGCTTCCCGACAGGCATCCCCAGCAAATCCCGTCATCGTGCGTATGCGCCGGATCGTAAGCTTGGGGTGTAATCCATCCTGCAAACGCAACCCTGGTGGGAGGTGTACGCCATGTTGACCTTAAACAAAGTGCTGGTGGCATCGGACTTCACGCCGTCCTCCCTGCCTGCCCTTCGGTACGGGCTGGACCTGGCGGCGCGGACCGGTGCAGCGCTCCATCTGGTGCATGTGGAAGTGTACCTGGGCGATCCGTACACGATGGCGACTTGGTCGGATGAACTGGTCGGGCAGGCGCGGGCCGAGTTGCAACGGATGCTGGAGGAAGTAGCGGAGGCCCAGTCCATCGACCTGCACCGGGTGCCTGCCGAGACGGTGGTGCTACGCGACTTGTCGGCGGCGGGAGCTATCACCCGGTATGCCGGGGAGCAGGCCATCGATGTGGTGGTGATGGGGACGCACGGGCGGCGTGGTCTGCGCCACCTGCTGCTCGGCAGCGTGGCCGAGGAGGTGGTCCGCCAGTCGCCATGCCCGGTGCTAACGGTTCCGGAGACGATGACGACCGGGCGTCTCGGTGAGGGTGCCCTGCGCATCCTGGTGCCGGTGGACTTCTCGACGCATGCCAAGGAGGCCCTGCGTTCCGCCAAGGCGCTGGCGACCCTTACCGGGGCGCAGCTCGACCTGCTGCATGTGGTCGAGGAGGTGATGCATCCGGCCTTCTACAACACGGGGGCGATCTCGGTCTATGACGTGCAGCCGGACATCGAGGAGAAGGCCCGCTACCACCTGAAGCGGATCGACGAGGAGACGGGACCGGCCACACTGCCAGTACACTATGCCGTGCAGAGTGGCTATGCCGCCGCCGAGATCACCGATTACGCCAAAGCGAACGGCATCGACCTGATCGTGATGGCAACGCATGGACTGACGGGACTGGCCCATTTCTTCATGGGCAGCGTCGCCGAGAAGGTGGTCCGGACGGCCCCGTGCCCGGTGTTCGTCGTCAAGAGCTTCGGAAAGCCGTTGCTCGCGCCCGCTACAGCCGAGGTGGAAGCGGCAGCCGCGCTATGAGCGGCCCCGACAACGAAGCCCTGTGGGCTGCTGGAGAAACCTATATCCAGTCGTATCCAGCAGCCCCTTCTGATACAAGGCAAGGTATGAAGCCCATTCAGCATATCCTGGTCCCGGTGGACTATTCCATCTGCATGAAGACGGCCTTGCAGTGGGCGTTCTGGCTGGCCGGGGTGTGGGATGCCACGCTCCACCTGCTGCATGTGGTGGAAACGGAAGGGGAAGAAGGAGGGGAGGGTGTGGGGTGGACGGCTGGTTTTGCGATGGGAACGCCTTTGCAGGCGGGGGAGGCCGACACGCCCCACCCGGTCCGTACCGTGCGGCATGTCTTGCGCCAGGCGTCGGATGCTACACGGGGCATCCTGGAGTATCTGCTGGAAGAACCCATCGACCTGGTGGTGATGGGCACGCACGGCAACCGGAGCATGAAGCGTTTCCTCACCGATGAGACCGACCACTGGCTGGTGGGCAAGACCACCGAGGAGGTCGTCGCCCAGGCGCACTGCCCGGTGCTGACCATCAGCCCGCGCAGCCATCCCCCCGGCACCGGCCGGATGCCGATCCTGGTGCCCGTCTCCTGCACGCACGAAGGGCGCGGGCCGTTCGAACCGGCGCGGGCACTGGCGGCCAGCCTGCGATTGGGGCTGGACCTGCTCTATGTCATTCCACCCGACCATGCCGTGACAGACCCGGAGCGGACGGACCTGTTGCAACGCCTGCACCAGCGCTATCCTGCCGACCGGGATCTGCGCGTCCACCTGCGCTACCATGTGACCGAAGGCCGCGCCGACCGGGAAATCCCGGCCTTTGCCGAGCGCCACCACCTGTCGATGATTGTGCTCGAGGCGGGTAGCCCCCTGGTGGGGCCGGTGGTGCGCGCCTCGGCCTGTCCCGTGCTGGTGGCCCGTGCCACTGTACCGCCGCTGTCCCATATGCTGCCCCGTTCCGGATGGAAAGACGCCGTGCCGGGAAGTTATCGCCGCTCCGCATGATCCGAGGGACTTGCCATGCTACGCATTCACAACATCCTGTTTCCGACCGATTTTTCGGAATGTGCTGAGGGTGCCTTTGCCCATGCGGCTACCCTGGCCCTTGCCCACCAGGCACGGCTGCATGTGCTGCATGTGGTGTCGGTAGGGCTGGAAGAAGACCCGGACAACCCCCTCCCGTATTTCCCGCTGGAGGAGCAGGTCTTGCGGGAAGCTGCGCTCCAGGACCAGCTCACTGCGGCCCTGGAGGTCCGACGACAGGATGGCCTCGAGATGATTCCCGCACAGGTCACCGGCGCCACCCCCGAGACGGCCATCCTGGACTATGCCGCCGAGCAGGCTGTCGATGTGGTGGTAATGGGGACGCACGGGCGGCGGGGGGTGGAGCATTTCGTGCTGGGCAGCGTCGCCGAGAAGGTGGTGCGGCTGGCTCCCTGCCCGGTGCTAACGGTGCGGGTCGGGACGCAGCCGACCACCCCGCCTACCTGGCAACGGCTGCTCGTCCCTCTTGATGGTTCCGACTTCTCCCTCCTGGCACTGGACTATGCCCAGGAACTGGCGCGGGAGCACGGGTCTCATCTCGACCTGCTCCATGTCATCCAGTTCGAGGAGATGAAGCGTTACGAAGGGCAGGCGGTGCATTGGACCTATGCCGACATCGAGCGCCTGGCGGCCACATCGTTGCAGAACTGGGTGGCATCCCGGCTGGAGGCCCACCGCCCGCATACACTGCACCTGGCCTTCGGTGAACCGGAGGCCGCCATTGTCAGCTTTGCACAGGAGCACCAGAGCGACCTGATCGTGCTGGCAACGCATGGGCGGACGGGGCTGGCTCACCTGCGGATGGGCAGCGTGGCTGAGCATGTGGTGCGCCTGGCCCCGTGCGCCGTCTGGACGGTCCGTGAGACCGGGCGCTCCCTGATCGAACCCGCAAGCCAGACGCCGGAGCCTGCCGTGACAACCTGACCGAGAACGCACCGGCTGCCTGTGCAAGCGAGGACACCTCACCGAGCATAGTATCATGATGGCCCTGGAAATGGAACCCGCAGTGGTCGATACCCAACAGCGAGGGCGACAGGAAGTCGCCATGCCCCCTGAAGCCTCGGGGGATGAGGCCGCAACCGCTGACGTTGTACCGCCGGATTCCGGCACGATGCGCCCGGGAGAGACGGTGCCTGCGGAGAACGCCGATATTGTCGCAGACCTGGTGCAGCAGCATGGGGCAGCGGGATATTGCTACCTGCCCAACCTGTCGTTTACGAACCGGAACAGGGCCTACGGGGCCTATCCGTTGCGGAAATACTACCGGCGGCGGCTGCTCCTGGCTCTGGCTATCGGAGTGACGGTGTTTGTGACAGGGGTGAGTGGTCCCCGCCTCTATAAGGCCCTTCGCCTGGAGCGTGCCGTGTCCGTCGATCTGTCGCAGGTCGTGGAACTGAAGGAGCTGGAAGAACCACCGCCCCTCGACGAGAACCAGCCCCCGCCGCCCCCGCCGGTGGAAGCGCCGCCTCCGCCCAAGATCGCTACCGTCCGTTTTGTGCCGCCGGTAGTGGCCGCCGATGAAGAGGTAGCCGAGGAAATCCCGCCCACCCAGGAAGAGATGAAGACGGCCCAGGCTGCCACGCTCACCCAGGAAGGGGATCCGAATGCAGACCCGAACGAGATCCTGGAAGACTTTGTGGTGGAGGAAGACCGGTCTGCTGCCGAGGTGGTGGGAACGCCACTGCCCTCACGGGAAGAGACAGAGGTGTTCATCGTAGTGGAGGAAATGCCCCAGGTGATTGGCGGGACGCAGGCGGTATATAAACACCTGGAATACCCACCGGTGGCCCGGATGGCGGGGATCGAGGGGATGGTGGTAGTGCAGTTTGTAGTGAACACGAACGGGGAGCCAGTCAATCTGGAAGTCGTCCGTTCGGCGGCACCCCCGCTGGATGAGGCGGCACTGGCGGCCGTCGAAAAGCTGCGGTTTATTCCCGGCAAACAGCGGGGTACGCCTGTCCGCGTGAAGATGGCAATCCCGATTCGCTTCCGGCTCAAAGACATCACGGCATCCCCCCGGGAGACGGATCAGGAAAACCGCTGATCCTGGTGCCCCCGATGCGGGAATCCCCTACAACGGCATGGTAGCAATGTCGGTCAAACGCGCCCCGCTGCTGGTTGTATGTTGGAATCAGCTTC
The DNA here is from genome assembly GCA_964561865.1 of uncultured Rhodothermaceae bacterium. Classification (GTDB taxonomy): domain Bacteria; phylum Bacteroidota; class Rhodothermia; order Rhodothermales; family CAZLRO01; genus CAZLRO01. The sequence goes on from CAZLRO010000037.1 coordinate 5,247, forward strand.
GGTCAGGTAGGGAAACCGAGGCTGTGTGGGGTGAAGCACCCGGTGGCCGCCCAGGCTTCCCGCGAAGCAAGGCTGCCGGGTGCTTTGCATTGCCTGTGTACCCCAGTGCCGCTACCTCCCGCCCTGGCATGGGCCGGGGCTTTCTCCCCTGCAAACCGTACATGAGGTGAGCACGATGGCAATTCGAAAACTGGAAAAAGCCGACTGGGAGGGGTATTTCAACCGGTTCTCCCATCAGTTCATGCACACCCGGCGCATCGACTACGCCGCATTGGAGGTGCTGTCTCCAGAAGTGGGAGCGCAACCCGAGACGGCATGGCTGCCCCTGCGCGGCCTCACCTATGAGCCACGGCAGGATATGCTGGAGATTGCCGTGGAGAACCTGGACCACCTGATCTACCATCCCACCGAAATCTACGTGGATGAAGACCCCAGTGGCTTGTTGCTGCGCATGGAAGTGGTAGAAGCCGACGGAACGAAGGAGCTGCTGGAATTGCGGTGAGCCGTGCGCAACACGCACCAGCCTGACGGCCCTCCCTCAGGCGTGAACGTCCACGACCAGCCGTCCCTGTACCTGTCCGGCGACGATCTGTTCGCTGAGACGCGGAACGTCGGTGAGGGGCACTACCTGGGTGATGGTGGCGAGCTGGTCTTTGGGAAGCTGGGTAGCAAGCCGGGACCAGGCCTCCTGCCGCTGGGGAAACGGGCAGGTGTTCGAGTCAATCCCCAGCAGGCTCACCCCGCGCAAGATGAACGGGAAAACCGTTGTGGAGAGGTCGGCGCTGGCGGCCAGGCCGCAGGCGGCCACCACCCCGTGCCAGCCGGTCTGGCTGAGCACTGCTGCGAGCGTGCTCCCGCCGACGCTATCAATGCCCCCGACCCACCGTGCCGAGTCGAGGGGGCGTCGGGGGCCAGCCGCCAGTTCTGTGCGGTCGATCACCCGAACGGCCCCCAATTGCTGCAAATAGTCCTTTGAGGTTCCTTTTCCTGTAGAAGCTACCGGGGCATAGCCTTGCGAAGCCAGCAGTGCTACAGCCATGCTCCCAACACCACCGGATGCTCCTGTCACCACTATTTCGCCCCGGTCCGGGGTGACGCCCTGGGCTTCGAGGGCCATCACCGAGAGCATCGCCGTGAGGCCAGCGGTACCGATTGCCATCGCCTCCAGCGGCGAGAGGTCCGGCGGCAGCGGCACGAGCCAGTCCGCCTCGACCCGCTGCTGGGTGGCATAGCCGCCCCAGTAGTCTTCTCCCAGCCCCCAGCCGGTGCCGATGACCCAGTCTCCCACCCGGTAGGCCGGTGCCTCCGAGGCGGCCACCTGCCCCACCAGGTCGATCCCGGGTACGAACGGGTACGCCCCCCGGATGATCTTGCCCTTGCCGGTGACGGCCAGGCCGTCCTTGTAGTTGAGGCTGGAATACCGCACGTCGAGCCACACCGTACCGGGGTTGGGCGTGGCCGAAGAATCACGTTCGCAGATCGTAGGGACGAGGCCCGCATCTGTCCTTTCCAGCAACAAGGCTCTCATGGAACGCCCGGATTCGCCCGGTCAGGAATGCTTTTTTCGTGTGGCGATTGTATCTTGATACACAGTATCAAAGATCCGGTTCAGGGCCATTTCCTCCAAAGTTTAATCTGGTTCCGGGAAATGATGCCTCCTTCCCCGATCTGTTTCCAGCTGTTACAGGTTCCTGTTCTTTCGCTGAAGACCTATGCATAATCGTCTGTTTTCTCTGATTCTGCTGTTCTTGTGTTGCAGCCTGAATGAAACCGTCCAGGCCCAATCCACCATTGTTCTGGCAGGTGGGGGTTCGGAAGGTGACATCGGCGATACATCGGCCTGGTCCTATCGCCTGTACAAGGCGTTTGTCGAAAACGGAGACCGCGACGGCGACGGGGTGGTGCGCGTAGCGATCCTGACCACCGACCCCAACGCCACCAGCTTCTTGCCGGACTATTTTGAATGGATAGGTACGACCCTGGGCGTGACGGTCGAGGGCACCAACTACGAGATCCGCACGAAGGCCGACGCCAACAATGTGGCGAAGGTAGGGGCCGTTGCCAACGCCGATGCCGTCTTCCTCAAGGGGGGTGACCAGGGCGTGTACTATGACGAGTGGAACGACACGCTGCTCGAAACCAACCTCCGTGTGGTCGCAGACCAGGGCGGGGCCATTGGCGGCACCAGTGCCGGGGCCATGAGCCAGGCCGGCTATTGTTTCTGCGGCGGGCGAGACCTGATCTCGTCGGATGTGATGGCGAATGCGACCACCTCCTATCTCGATGATGCCGGGACGCCGGGGCAGTCCGGTATCAAGACCGACTTCCTCGGTTTTGTGCCCAACACGGTCATCGACACGCATTTCACCGAGCGCGGACGGCTTGGGCGGCTGCTTGGCATCCTCGCCAAAGCGACCGCCGATTCCGGGGAGGATACCCTGCTTGGTATCGGCATCGAAACCTCGACGGGCCTGGTTCTCCAACAGAATGTGGTCGAGGTGGTGGGCGAGGGGTCGGTGTCGTTCCTCCAGCAACAACCGAACACCGAGCGGTTCCGGAGCGCCAACCGTCCGCTGGTCTATACCCACCTGCGCCTCGACGTGCTCACCGAGGGCTGGCGTTTCGACCTGGCAACCCGCCTGCCGGACCTGGTGAACCCGCCTGCGGGCGTCGTACCCGTAGTCTACCCCGGCGACGGCCTCGCCAACAGCAAGTCGCTCACCATCGACGGCGGTCTGGCCTCACACAATAGCCGCTTCCAGCGGGTGGCGACCTACTACCCCAATCCGTACACCCTCACCCAGACCACTGCACGGACGTTTGTGCGTGAGGCCATCGGCTTTACCCACACCGACCGCGACGACGACCGCAAGGGAGATCGCCAGGAGATTCTGTTCCGGGCACTCTACGACCAGCCCCAGTCCACCGGATTCCTGCTCTTTGGTGCCCTCTCCGGTGTCTCCTCGTCCAGCGGCAAGCTCACACGCCCGACCAGCACCCCGGACCAGCTCGCGGCCAGTGGGGGCATGGCCAGCATCCTCATCGACGGCAAGACGATCACGCACAAGGGACTGTCGCCGATCGTCAACTTCTACACGGTCAACTCGGCAGCACTCGTGAACGCTACCGTGCATGTGCTGGCCGAGTCGACAAGCCGACAGCGCTGGTACAATAGCCGCACCCACACGCTCGTCGGAGGAATGGCCCGTCCAATAGCAGGCAAGACCGAGGACCTCCCGGTGGCCTTCACCCTCAGCCCGGCATGGCCCAACCCGTTCAACCCCCAGGCCCGGTTCTCGCTCACCCTCGCCCAGTCCCAGTGGGTACGTATCGCCGTGATCGACCTGCTGGGCCGGACCGTCTCCACGCTGCATGACGGTCCGCTGGCGGCCCAGACCCACACCTTCACCTTCGAAGCCAGCGGGTTACCGAGCGGGCTGTACCTGGTGCGGGCCACTGGCGAGGCCACTACGGCCGTCCAACCCCTCGTCCTGGCGAAATAACACGGCACCAAGGGGTAACGGGCATGAAGAGGGACGGTCTAACCTCTTCTGCGAAGGACTGATTTCCCACAGACCCCATCATGCTTACCCTTGAAGGCCGGTTCGTCCGGCTCGAGCCGTTGTCGCTGGCCCACCTCGACGCCCTGTGTGCCGTGGGGCTGGAGCCGTCGCTGTGGCGGTGGACGCTCGTGCAGGTGCAGACCCGTGCGGACATGCAGGTCTACATCGAAGCCGCGCTGCGTGGGCAGGAAGCCGGGACGATGGTGCCGTTTGCGACGGTGGAACGGGCCAGCGGGCAGGTGGTGGGCAGCACCCGGTTTGGGAACATCGACCGGCACCACCGCCGGGTGGAGATCGGCTGGACGTGGCTGGGGCTGCCCTGGCAGCGCACGGCGCTCAACACCGAGGCCAAGCTGCTGATGCTCACCCATGCCTTCGAGGTGTGGCAGTGCGTGCGCGTGGAGTTCAAGACCAACGTGCTGAACGAGGTCTCCCGCCGTGCCCTGCTGCGCCTCGGCGCTACCGAGGAGGGCATCCTGCGGCGGCACATGGTCAGCGACGCCGGGGTGTTCCGGGATTCCGTATACTACAGCCTCCTCGACACCGAATGGCCGTCGGCGAAGGCAAGGCTGGAGACAAAGCTGGCCGGTGCTGCACGGGGAGCATAAACGGAGCATGACCATGGAACTGCTGGAACAACTTGCCGCCACGAAAGCCCGGACGCTGGCGTATTTCGACCTGCCGGAAGCCGACCTCGACCGCACGTATGCGCCCGGCAAGTGGCCGGTACGTTTCCTGCTGCACCACCTGGCCGACGCCGAGCGGGTGCTCTACGACCGCATCTGCCGGGTGCTGAGCGAGCCGCGCGGGGTCATCTGGGCCTTCGACCAGGATGCTTGGGCACAGGGACTGGGCTATGCCGCAAAGCCGCTCGGCCTCTCCCGCAGCCTCTACGCCGCCGTGCGCGAGGCCGTGATCTACCACGCCCGCACATCCTACGAAGCCGAAGGGCACCGCACGTTCGTCCACAGCGAGACGGGGGTACGCACGCTGAAAGACGAGTTCGACAAGGTGGCCTGGCACAATGCGCACCACCTGGCGCAGATCGAGCAGGCGTTGCGCGGCGGCTGAAGTACTATGCCTGCCACCCCCTTCGGGTCGTGTATAGGATGTGGAGGAAAGTAGAGTACGTCCTAATATGGATCAGCAACCCCTTTCGTAAGCAAGCCCACGTTACGTAGCACCCTCCCCTATGCCCATGCGCCGTGTGTTCTTCGCCTTGCCCGTGCTGCTGCTGATCGGGGGGGCAGTGTTCTTCGGAGTGGCACCGGGCATGGTGGAGCGGAGCATGAACCAGATCAGGCCCGGCCATACGGTCGTCGTCGCCGACACGGCCCGGCAGTTGCACGCACAGCTCTTCGTGGCCGACCTGCACGCCGACCTGCTCATGTGGCACCGCGACCCACTCGACCGGGGGGGACGCGGCCATACGGACGTGCCGCGCCTCGTGGAAGGCAACGTAGCGTTGCAGGTGTTCTCGGCAGTCACCAAGTCGCCTCGCGGGCTGAACTACGACCGCAACAGTGCGGACACGGATAACATCACCCTGCTGGCGCTGGCCCAGCGCTGGCCGACGGCCACGTGGACGAGCCGCACCGCCCGCGCCCTGCACCAGGCCCGGCGGCTGCATGAGGCGGCCCGGCAGTCGGATGGACAGCTCGTGGTGATCCGCTCCGTGGCCGACCTCGACGCCTTCGTCCAGCGCCGCGCCGCCGAACCCCGGCTGCTGGCCGGGCTGCTGGCGATTGAAGGGCTGCACGCCCTCGATGGACGGCTCGTCCAGCTCGACACGCTCTACGCGGCAGGCTACCGGATGATGGGCCTCGCACATTTCTTCGACAACGAGGTGGCTGGCTCGGCGCACGGCATGGCGAAGGGCGGCCTCACCCCGCTCGGCCGGCAGGTTGTGGCCCGCATGGAGGCGCTGCACCTCCTCGTAGACCTGGCCCATGCCTCCCCGCAGACCATCGACGAAGTGCTGGCGATGGCGACCCGCCCGGTGGTGGTCTCACACACCGGCGTGCAGGCCACCTGTCCCGGCCCGCGCAACCTCACGGACGACCAGGTCCGCCGTATCGCCGCTACCGGCGGGGTGATGGGCATCGGCTACTGGGAGGGGGCCGTGTGCGGCGCCGACGCCCGTGCCACAGCCCGCGCCATCCGCCATGTCGCCAACCTTGTCGGGGTGGCACACGTCGCCCTCGGCTCGGACTTCGACGGGGCCGTCACCACCGCCTTCGACGCCACTGGCCTCGCCCAGGTCACGCAGGCACTCCTCGACGAAGGCTTCTCCCGCGACGAGGTTGCCCAGGTCATGGGTGGGAACGTCCTGCGCCTGCTGCGCGCGACGCTGCCGCCGGGGTGATCCGCCCAGGTGGAACTGCTCGCCCTGTGCCCAGGGTGGACGGCCTTGCACATAACGGCAGGCTCGATTGAAAAAGCCACTCGCAATATAGTCAAATTGACGATATTATAGTCAAATTGACGATAATGACGGAGGCAGGGAAAAGTGTCTGCCTGCCGGGTATCCAAACAAAAAAAGCCGTGATGGCCCTTTGCTGGACCTCTACGGCTTTTCTGGTACGGCTTCTCTGGAGTGGAGCTAAGGGGAGTCGAACCCCTGACCTCTTGAATGCCATTCAAGCGCTCTACCAACTGAGCTATAGCCCCGCCTGGCGAAAACAGGACACACATGTTACGAAATCCGGGCGACGGCGGGCAACCCTTGTGCCGGCGGGTACCGGCCCTCCATGATCTATTCATCAACTGGCGGCTTGGCGAAAGCGGTTCCAGTTCCGCATTTTCCCGGCAGTTCCCACCGGTCTTCCCTGAACCAGCCCGTCGGTAGCTATGGCGGCTTCCTCGTCCGACCCTCCTTTCCACGTCTTCAAGTTTGGTGGCACGTCGGTGGCAACGCCGGAACGCATCCGGCAGGTCGTATCCCTCGTGCAGGCTGCGCCGTCGGCAGTCCGGCGGGTGGTGGTGGTCTCGGCCCTGGGCGGGGTGACCGACCAGCTCCTCCGCGCCATCGACGAGGCCCTGGCCCGCAGCGGCGCCCACCCGTCCCTGCTCGCGGCCCTGCGGCAACGCCACGAGGAGGCGCTGGTGGCCCTGGCCCGCCCGGACGAGCAAGCCCGCCTGCGGTTGGAACTCGACGCCCTCTGGCACAACCTCGGTGAACTGCTCGACGGCGTCTCGCTTCTGCGCGAATGCACCCCGCGCACCCGCGACGCCATCATCGGCACCGGCGAGCGGGCTTCGACCCCGCTGGTGGCCGCCGCCTTCCGCGCTGCCGGGGAAGCCGCCGTCGCCCTCGACGCCAGCCGCTTCGTCCGCACCGACGCCACCTTCGGCGAGGCGAACGTCCTCTTCGACCAGACGAACTATTTCGTCCAGGATACCTTCAAGACGATCCCGCCCGACAGTATTGCCTGCGTCACCGGGTTCATCGGGGCTACGGAGAAGGGCGTGCTCACCACACTGGGCCGCTCCGGCAGCGACTATTCGGCCACCATCGTCGCCGGGGCGTTGCGGGCCGAACGGGTGGTGATCTGGACGGACGTAGACGGCGTCCTCTCGGCGGACCCGCGCCTGGTGCCGGAAGCCTTCACGTTGCCCCACCTCAGCTACCGCGAGGCCGCCGAGATGGCCTATTTCGGCGCGAAGGTGTTACATCCGCGCACGATGCGTCCGTTGCAGGAGCAGGCCATCCCGCTCTATATCCAGAACACCCTCAACCCGACGGCTCCGGGCACGCTCATCCAGACCGAGCCGGTTACCAGCGAGGCCGGGGGGCATGTGAAGGCCGTCTCGACAGTGCGCGGCATGGCGCTGGTGATGCTGGAGGGCACAGGCATGATGGGCATCCCCGGCATTGCCGCACGGGCGTTCTCGGCACTGGCCCTCCGGCAGATCAACGTGCTCACCATCTCGCAGGCCTCCAGCGAACAGAGCATCTGCATCGGCGTGCGCGAGGCCGAGGCCGAAACGGCCGTGCAGGCGCTCTCCGACGAGTTTACCCGCGAGCTGGAGCGGCGCGACATCAGCCAGGTGTATGCCCTGCCCGGCTGTGCGGTGGTCTCGGTGGTGGGCGACCAGATGCGCCACCAGCCGGGCCTGGCCGGGCGCATGTTCTCCACGCTGGGACGGAGCAACATCAACGTGCTGGCGATTGCCCAGGGGGCCTCCGAGACCAACATCTCGGCGGTGGTCCACGACGCGGAGGTTCGCCAGGCCCTGCAGGCCCTGCACAACGTGTTTGCCCAGGGCCTGCACCGCGCCCACCTGTTCCTCTTCGGTACCGGCGGGGTGGGCCGTGCCCTGCTCGACATCCTCGCCATGCAGGCCCCGTTGCTGCGGGAACGGATGCGCCTCGACCTCCGCCTCGTCGGGCTTGCCAACACCCACCAGACGGTGTGGATGCCCGAGGGCATCCCGTTCGGCGAAGCCCTGGCCCGCCTCGAAGCCGCTCCGGGGCCGCTCTTGCTGGACAACCTCTTCCAGCACCTGCACCACAGCCACCTCGAACGCCTGATCGTGGTGGATACGACCGCTTCTGAAGGCCTGGCCCGGCGATATCCGGACCTGCTGCAGCGTGGCATCGCGGTGGTCACGCCCAACAAGCGCGCCAACACCCTCGAATACCCGTTCTACCGGAAGCTGCAAGACCTCTCGTACCAGCACCAGGTCCCGTTCCTCTACGAGACGACGGTGGGGGCCTCACTTCCGGTGATCTCCACGTTGCGCGACCTGGTGCGCTCCGGCGACCGCATCCGCCGCTTCGAAGGGGTGCTCTCCGGCACCCTCGGCTATGTCTTCAACCGGATGGCCGAAGGGGTGCGCTTCTCGGAAGCTGTGCAGACGGCCCGGCACCTCGGCTACACCGAACCCGACCCCCGCGATGACCTGACCGGCGAGGACGTGGCCCGCAAGCTGCTCACCCTGGCCCGCGACATGGACCTGGTGGTCGAACGGGCAGACATTGAGGTAACCTCGCTCGTGCCGCCGGGCCTCCAGGAAGCCCCCGTCGCCCTGTTCATGGCGCGTCTCGCCGAGGTGGATGCCGACTGGCAGGCACGCCTGGATGCAACCCCGCACCACCGCCTGCACTATATTGCCCGGATCGAAGACGAGCAGCTACGGATCGGCATCGAAGGCGTCGGACCGGACTCCCCGTTCGCCCGGCTGCGCGGCACCGACAACATGATCGTGTTCACCACCGACCGGTTTTCCGAACGCCCGCTCGTGATCCAGGGGGCCGGGGCAGGCCCCGCCATCACCGCCGCTGGCGTCCTGAGCGACCTCATCAAGGCTGCCAGCGTGATGGCGTGATGGGATTTCGGATTTGGGATTTCGGATCATGTCATTGCGAGGAGCGTAGCGACGTGGCAATCTCTTGCGGATTTCGGATTGGGAGAGGCGACCTCCCCTGGCCTCTCCGTCGCAAGGACGGGGATTTTGGATTTTTCCAAGTACCAAGCACCAAATAGCTAACAGCCAACAGCTATCCCTCATGCAACTGGCACTGACAGGGACGGGGCGCACCGGCACGGCAGTGGCACGGCTGGCACAGGCGCGCGGGCATGTGCTGGTGGCCCAGTTCAACAGTGGCACGCCGCTGCCCGACAGCCGGGAGGCCCTCGCCGGGGCTGACGCCGTCATCGACTTCTCCCAGCCCGACCTGGCCCTGGCCCACCTCGAGCGCTACTGCCGCTGGCGTATCCCTGCCGTCATCGGCACGACGGGCTGGTATGCTGCGCTGCCGCAGGTCGCCGGCTGGGTGCGGGACTACCGGGCCAGTGTGCTGTATGCCCCCAACTTCTCGCTTGGGGTGGCCCTGCTTGTCCAGGCCCTGCGCGGCGTGCTGCCGCTGCTGGACCAGGTGGCGGAATACGACGCCTTCGTGCATGAGTACCACCACGCCCAGAAACGCGACAGCCCCAGCGGGACGGCCCTGATGCTTGGACAGGAGATCGTCCAGGGCCTCGCCCGCAAGACCCACCTGACCACCGAAACCCAGCACGGCCCCATCCCGCCCGACGCCTTGCATGTGACCTCGACGCGGGCCGGGCACATCTTCGGCCAGCACTACGTCGGCTTCGACAGCCCGTTCGACCATCTGGCCTTCATCCACGAGTCCCGCTCCCGCGACGGGTTCGCCTTCGGTGCCCTGCGTGCCGCCGAATGGCTGCCCGGACGTACCGGCCTGTTCACCCTCGACGACCTGCTGGCCGACTGGCTCGGTGGAGGCGGGTGAGAGGGCGCAGGGTATTTATCTGGAAACGTTAAACCTGAACGGATATGGTTCCCCCGCTTTTTCGTGGCACGGGCACAGCGCTCGTCACGCCGTTTACCCCGGACGGGGCGCTCGACGAGGCCGCCTTCCGCCGTCTGATCGACTTCCAGCTCGATGGGGCGGTGGAGGCCCTGGTGGTGCTGGGCACGACCGGCGAGAACCCCACCATCACCCCCGACGAACGCCGCCGGCTCATCGCCCTCGCCCTCGAACAGGTCAATGGGCGGGCCTCCGTCATCGTTGGCACAGGCACCAACAGCACCCGCGAGAGCATCGGCTTCTCGAAGGAGGCGGCGGCTGCCGGGGCCAGCGGCCTGCTGGTGGTGGGGCCGTACTACAACAAACCCACCCAGGCGGGCTTTCATGCCCACGTCGCTGCCATCGCCGAGGCCACCGACTGCCCGATCATCGTCTACAACGTGCCGGGCCGCACCGGGTCGAACATCAAAGCCGAGACGATGGTGCGTATCGCCGAGGCTATCCCCACCGTCGTCGGGGTCAAGGAAGCCTCCGGCGACCTTGCGCAGATTTCGGACATCCTGGCCCACAAGCCCGCCCACCTGACGGTCTACGCCGGCGACGACGAGCTGGCCCTGCCGGTGATTGCCCTCGGTGGGGAAGGGGTGATCTCGGTGATCGGTAACGCCCTCCCCGGCCCCTTCAGCCACCTCGTCCGCCTGGCCCTGGACGGTCGGTTCGCCGAGGCCCGACACGCCCACTTCGAACTGCTGGCGGCCATGCGGGCCTGCTTCTTCGAGAGCAACCCCATCCCCATCAAGACCGTGCTGGCCGAGGCCGGGCTGATAGCGGAGTCGTTCCGCCTGCCCCTGGTCCCCATCAGCCCGGCCCAGCGGACGCGCGTGCTGGAGGCCTTCCTGCCGCTGATGGCGGCCTTCCCCCGCTAGCGGTCCAGGAACGTCGAGGCCAGCAACCCCACCAGCGCCGTATACAGCGACGACCCGATCCAGAGGGCCAGCACCAGAAACGTATTGCGTGTTCCGGCCTGCAATGCCAGCAACACGGCGACCAGGCCGTTGTGGACCAGGGCGATCACCAGTGCCCCCAACAGGGCCTGCTGCGGACGGATCAGCAGGCTCTCGCGCTCCCGGGGCGAGAACAGCCCCAGCAGGAACCCCACGAGGGTCTTGACGAACATGTGGATGCCCCAGGTGCCATACACGAAATCCATCAGGAACCCGATCAGGAACCCCGCAAGGGCCCCATGAACCCGCCCCCGGTACAGCCCCAGCAAGATCACGAACAGCAACGGGGCGTCCGGATACGCCCCCCAGAGGTGCAACCGCCCCAGCACCAGCCATTGCAGCAGAAAAATTCCCAGACCCGTCAGGACAAGGCGAACAACAGCAATCATGGCGTGCAGGGCAGCAACGGAGAAAAAAGGAGCGGCGGGGCTGGTGGTTATTCGGGGACTTGTGCGTAATCTTACGTAATCTACGGCAGCCCCGACAGCCATTGCAGGCGCAGGCCTCCGGAACTGTACACTTCACGAGAGGTTTGCACCGTCGCTTTTTACGAGACAGGTTCCTGATACATGGCAAAAACTGCAACGTCTCCGCCCGCATCCCGCACCCGACCCATCCGGCGCACCCACCCCATCCGGCGCACGGGCACGATGGTCTTCACCCGTCGGAACTACGTCCTGCTGGTCATCGGGGTGGGGCTGGTGGTGGTCGGCTACACGCTGATGCGGGTGGAGAATGAGGTGGATGGGTTCCTCTCCCTCTACGTGGCCCCCTTGCTGATCCTCGGTGGCTACCTGGAGGTGATCTACGCCATCCTGTGGCGTGCCCGCCCCGTCCCAACAAACCCCCCAGGCTGATACGGCATGAACACGCCGCTTCGCACCCTCCAGATCATCCACCTCGGCCTGGCCTCCGGGGTGCTCCTCTTCACCGCCCTTGTGGTGTTTCTGACGATGCAGCAGCCCGCCAACCCGGCTGCCGACCCGACCCTGGCCCGGATGCTGACCCTCGTACACGGGGTGCTGTTCCTGACGGCGCTGCTGCTTTCCCGCATCCTCTACCACCGACTCCTCCCCACGCCGGACCTGGACGAGGCGGCGCAGGTCGCCCGGTTTCGCACGGCCCACATCGTCCGCCTGGCCGTGCTCGAAGGTGCCGCCCTGTTCGGCCTGGTTACTTGCCTGCTCCTCGGCCAGAGCGGCCTGATCCAGGCCCAGCCGGTTTACTGGCTGAACCTGCTCTCCACAGGCTTCTTCCTCGCCTTCATCGCCCTCACCTTCCCACGACAGGACCCGCTGGGCTGAACCGCGAACAGACAATTCGGGCGAGGGGGTGCGGGGTTCACGGGTAGAGCAGATAGGGCCTCCGCCGCTGGAGGAAGTGCGCCACCTCGTCCTGCCAGGAGGCGATGATCGTCTGCGGGGTGGCACCGGCGGTGAGGTGGGCCTGGAGCCGGTCGGTGCCCGCCAGCAAGCCCAGGGTGCGGGCCTGGAAGAAGTCGCCCCGGACGGAAGCGGGGGCCTGCTGGTAGAAGGCATGGAGGACGTACACGCCCGTCTCGACCGGGCGGAAGGCGTCCGGGTCGGTGACGATGTAGCGGATACCGCCGAGGTCGGTGCCCTTGAGCTTGGGATCTGCGGACATGCCTTCGATGGGCTGGGGGGTGAAACGCACCGCTTCGAAGCGCACGCCGGGCAGGGCATACCGGTTGAGTTGGGCGGCCAGGGCGTCGCCATCGGCCCAGGAGGCCCCCAGTTGCCGGAACGGCGTCCGCGTCCCCCGCCCCTCGCTGGCCCGTGTTCCTTCAAAGAAGCACGTCCCCGGATATACGAGCGCCGTCTCGAAGTCCGGGATGTTGGGGCTGGTGGGGACCCAGGGCAGCCCGACGGCGGGCCAGCGCAGCGTGCGCGTCCAGCCCTGCATCGGGATGACCTCCAGGCGCAGCCCTTCCAGGCCGGGCAGCAGGCGCTCGCCCTGGATCATCCGGGCCAGCTCGCCGACGGTGAGGCCATGTTGCACCGGGATCGGGTACTGGCCGATGAACGAGGTGAAGGCCGGGTCCAGCACGTACCCGCTGACCTGATCCCCACCGAGGGGGTTGGGACGGTCCAGCACGACGAACGGCAGGTGGGCCTCGGCAGCGGCCTGCATCGCCAGGCCCATCGTGGAGATGTAGGTGTAGAACCGCGCCCCCACGTCCTGGATGTCGAACACGAGCACGTCCAGGTCCTGGAGCATCGCCGGGGTGGGCTTCCGCGTCTGCCCGTAGAGGCTGTAGACGGGTACGCCGGTACGGGCATCCAGCCCGTCGCGGAGGGCTGCTCCGGCATCGGCTTCGCCCCGATAGCCATGCTCCGGCCCGAAGATGGCGGCCAGCGTCACCCCCGGTGTCCCATGCAACCGGTCGATCAGGTGGTCGTCTCCGATCCGTGCGGTGTGGTTGACGATCAGCCCCACGCGTTGGCCCCGAAACCGCGCAAACCCCTCGTCGGCCAGCACCTGGGCGCCCGTCCGTACTCCTTCGGACAGGAGAACCGGGGAGGGAACTGGCCCGGCGCCTGCGGGTACGGTCGGCACCGGCTCCGGCACCGCCGGACGACACGCCAGGCTAAACAGGACGACCAGCACAAGGCAGAGACGGAAAGGCATTTCGGATTGCGGATGGTGGATTACGGACTGGAGATGCCACCGCTCCCCTGAACATGTCCTTGCGAGGAGCATGGTCGATCTCATGAGATCGACCACCAACAGCTAATAGCTCCCTTCTCCTTCACACCTCCACGGCTTCGCCAGATCCAGGGCTGAGGACTTCGATCTCCGGGTAGAAGAAACGGATGTTGTCGTGCATCCAGGTGCGGGCAGGCAGGTCGCCGTGGACGAGCAGCACCTTCTTGGGGCGGAGCTGGCCCACGAGGTGGATGAGGTCGCGGCGGTGGCTGTGTCCGCTGAAGCGAAACCGCTGCACGTCGCAGTGGACGGGCTGTGGGCCTTTGGTGGTGCTGATGACGGTGGGCGTGCCCTTGCCCGCCGCGGCGGCGGTGGCTGCCCGGTGGGCGGGCGAGTCTTCCCGGGCGAACCCCACGAGGAAGATGCTGTGCTTCTCGTCTTCCACGAGCAGTTGTGCCAGGTCGTTCGAATGGGTGCGCTCGAACATCATCCCGCTGCCGACGATGTGGATGCCGGGCTTTGCCAGCACCTCCTGGAGGTTCGCATGGCTACGGGGCAACCGTTTCTGCTCCACTCCGAAGACCAGGAAATCCGGGTCGAGGCGGCGGGTGCTGAAGCGGGTCTTGTCGTACAGGTCCGAGATGGCCCGCATGGAGCCGGCGGTGTAGACCGGCACTTCGGGGGACAGCAGCCCTTCGGCCTTGAACCGGGCCACGAGCGCCAGGACCTCCTGGGCACGTCCAAGGGCGAAGGCGGGGATGAGGACTGTGCCGCCGCGTGCGATGGTGGCGCGCAGGGCTTCGGCAAACCGTTCCTCCTCGCGGGTGCGGGTGGTTTGCTCCGCCTCGGTGTCCGCCCCCAGTGTGCTTTCCAGGATCAGCACGTCCACCGGTTGGGCCGGGTAGCGGCCACCGGGGATGATGGACTGCGCACGCAGGTTGGTGTCGCTCGTGTAGAACACCCGTCGTTCCTGCCCGTCTTCTGCATACTGGAGCAACACCCCGGCGGCTCCCAGCACATGGCCGGCATCGTAGAGCTGCGCCGTCACCGGGCTGACGCCCTTGATCCCCGTCACGTCGAACGGCTGTTCGAGGTCGTGGGTGAGGTAGAGGTAGCTCTGCACGTCGAGGTCTTCCTCGCTGAAGAGCGGGTCTTCCTGGGCCGAGCCTTCCCGCTGGCGGCGGCGCTGGAGGCGGGCCGAGGCGGGCAGCACCAGGTCGGCCAGTTGCCGCGTGGCGTGGGTCATGTGGACGTGCAGGTGGGGGAAGTGGCGCACCACCACCGGCAGGGCACCGATATGGTCGTGGTGGGCGTGTGTGACGATGGCGTGGTCCACATACCAGCCGGTGTTGCGGTGAATCAGTTCCAGCCGGGGAACGCTCTGTGCCCCTTCATATTCCGGGTCGGCCCCGGCATCCAGCAACACCCCGGTCCCGTCGATTTTGAGGAAATGACAGCTTGCCCCGATCTCGTCCGTTGCCCCCAGCGTAACAAACAGCATGATGTAGCTCTCCCAAAGCCGGTTTCCGGTGCATCGACCCCCTGCGAACAACGGCCTGCACGGATCACATGGAAAAAGTGGAACTTAAAAATCGAAAGAACCTG
Source organism: uncultured Rhodothermaceae bacterium (assembly GCA_964561865.1). GTDB lineage: Bacteria > Bacteroidota > Rhodothermia > Rhodothermales > CAZLRO01 > CAZLRO01. The sequence continues at coordinate 20,360 of CAZLRO010000037.1, forward strand.
CCGTCGGGCCACGTTGTTCCGGTCTCCACCCGACACGACGGATATTCACAGGCTGGACTGCCGCCCTGGAAGCGCTGCGTGGAGGTGGGATCCAGCCGGGAGGTGGTGTCGTTGGAGGGGCATCGGCAGATGGAGTGCCCGCCCCGGCGCTACGGCGCCTCGCCGTCGCTGAGCCAGACCCTTAACCCCTTCAAAAAAACCTTACTTCTTGGGGAGCTGTCACTGAAGTGGACGGGTGATGCTTGTGGGTAGGATGGTGGATAAAAAAATCATATATAGTCACAGCCTGAATAAAACGAGAAATGATCAGAGAAAAGTTTTATTCATTGCGCCTTGTGCTTATCTGGAGTGGTTTTTATATTGGGATAGTTGCCGTATAATCAAAAGTTAGGTCGCCGCACGGTTGTGGATGTTGTGCTGGTGGGATCAAGTCAGGTCGCGGCAGGGTTGGAAGGGCAGCGGCAGGCGTGTGCGCCCAACC
>CAZLRO010000038.1:0-20263 GCA_964561865.1 uncultured Rhodothermaceae bacterium
GCGGATCGAGGATGGCGGATCGAGGATGGCGGATCGAGGATGGCGGATCGAGGATGGCGGATCGAGGATGGCGGATCGAGGATGGCGGATCGAGGATGGCGGATCGAGGATGGCGGATCGAGGATGGCGGATCGAGGATCTTTTCCCCCTCCTGAGAACAGAGCCTGCCCCCTGTCATTCCCGCGAAGGCGGGAAGAAGGCGGGGGAGGGGACGGGGGAGGTCGATTCTTGGATGTCAGATTGCGGATTGGGCAGCCCTGCCCTCCCGTGTCATTGCGAGGAGCGCAGCGACGTGGCAATCTCGACAGTGTCGTCTGTTGGAGCGGGCTGATCCAACGCCTCAGTACCCCTCCTTGTCCAAGAAGGGAGGTCGGATACAAGGTTCCAGAAACGGATAAAGCGCCATTGCTTGACCCTTGCAATGTTTCGCGGTACAATGGGTAAAAAAGTTAGAAGACCGTGATTCGGAGCTTCCGGCATCGGGGGTTGAAACGCTTGTATGAGCACGATGACCGTTCGCGTGTTCAGTAAGGCCATGTGCCAAAGCTGCGCCGTATCCTGACCCAACTGGAATTTTCCCAGCAGATTGGAGATATGGGATTACCCGGTTTCGACTTGCATCCGCTCAAGGGTGACCTGCACGGCTTCTGGGCGGTCAAGGTAAGTGGCAACTGGCGTGTAATCTTTCGCTTTGAGGGAGGGGATGTGTTCGACGTTGATTACGTAGACTATCACTAGAGGAGAACAGCGATGGCGATGAAGCATCCGGTTCATCCCGGCGAGATTATCCGGGAAGAGTACCTCAAGCCGCTGCGCCTTTCGATCACCGAAGCGGCAAAGCAGATCGGCGTCACGCGCAAGGTACTTTCGGATCTAGTTAATGAGCGGGCGGGGGTCAGCCCGCTGATGGCACTGAGACTCTCCATTGCGTTTGGTACAAGCGCCGAAGTGTGGCTTACCATGCAGACGGGCTATGATCTGGCGAAGGAGCGCAACAACCCGGTGTTATCCCGCGTGCAGCGGATTTACCGCTCCGGGTTACAAAACACATCAACGGGAAATCCGTGAGGCCCGTGCCAGGCAGGAGCATCAAAAGCATCGGCTACACCGTCGTTTCCAGAAACGGATCTCACGCGGCTGCTTCCAGCACGGCTTTCGGGTGCAGGTAGCCCTGGCGGACGAGCAACTCGGCGTTCAGGATGGCTCCGCCCGCCGCCCCCCGGATGGTGTTGTGGACGAGGCAGACGAACTTCACATCCAGCACTTCGCAGGACCGCACCCGCCCGATGGAGACGGTCATCCCCCTGCCCAGGTCTGCATGACGGCGTGGCTGCGGGGCACGCTCGTCCTCGAACACCTGCAACAGCCGGGCCGGGGCGGTGGGCAGGTCCAGGTGTGCAATCGGACTCTGGAACGCCGCGAAGGCTTCCCGCACCACCTCGATAGAGGCAGGTGACCGCAGCTTGACCGACACGGCCTCGGTGTGCCCTTCCAGCACCGGAACGCGGTTGCACTGCGCGCTGATGCGCAGGTCGAGGGGCTGGACGTGGCCGCCGGTGTACGTGCCGAGCAGCTTCTTCGGCTCCGTCGCCATCTTCTCCTCTTCTCCCCCGATGTACGGGATGACGTTCGCCAGGCTGTCCAGCGACGGCACGCCCGGATAGCCTGCCCCGCTGAGGGCCTGCATCGTCGTCACCTGCACAGCCTCCACGCCGAAGGCATCGACGAGGGGGCGCAGGGCGCAGACCAGCCCGACGGTGGAGCAGTTGGGGTTGGTGACGATGAAGCCGCCACCGGCCCGCCACGCTTGCCGGTCGATCAGGGCCGTGTGGTCCGGGTTGACCTCCGGGATCAGCAGCGGCACGTCGTCGGCCATGCGGAAGTTGCGGGCGTTCGAGATGACGGGGATGCCTCGTTCGGCAAAGGCCCGCTCCAGTTCCCCGGCCACCGTTGCATCCAGCCCGGAGAAGACGAAGTCGCAGTCCAGGTCCGGGTGAGCTTCCACGACCTCCTGTTCGGCCAGGGTTGCCGGGATGGGCGTGGAGCCGATCCAGTTCACCGCCGCGCGGTAGGACTTGCCTGCCGAGCGTTCCGACGCTGCCAGTGCAGTCACCTCGAACCAGGGGTGATGCTCCAGCAACTCCACGAACTTCTGTCCCACAGCGCCGGTCGCGCCCAGGATGCCCACGCGGTATTTCATCGTCTCGTCTATTTTTTCAAGGGTAGTGTCTGTCCGGCTCATCCTGTCGTCGGTGCCAGGTGCCGCTGGGACTGGGGCAGGATGAGGGTGCCTTCGCCCTGCGGGTCGCCGGTGCTGCGGACGTGGACCGGGATGCCCAGGGCCACGAGTGGGTCGAGGGCCTTGCGGTGCATGCCCAGCTTCCCGGCATGGTTCCAGGCCCAGGCCTCTTCCAGCACCAGATGGGACATCCGGCGGGCGTTTTCGTTCCGGCGGGGGTCGTCGGTGTAGATGCCGTCCACGTCCGTCCAGCGCTCGAACACGTCGGCGTGCAGCCCGGCGGCAAAGAGGGCGGCGGCATAGTCGCTGCCGCCACGTCCCAGCGTCGTGGTGCGCCCGTCCGCCGTCCCGCCGATATAGCCTGTTACCACAAGCACTTCTTCCGGGGGCTGCTGGGCATACCAGTGCTGCATCTGCCAGTAGGTGGTGTCGAAGTCCACGTTGGCTTCGCCGAAGGTGTTGTCGGTCCGGATGAGCGCGGCGGCATCGTGGGCCGAAGCCGGTAGCCCGTGTTCCTGCAGGGCCTGCGTCACCAGCGGCAGCGACAGCCGTTCGCCCATCGCCAGCACCGCGTCGCGGAGCGCCGGGGTCAGCCCCTGCTGCTGGACCTGCTCGAACAGGTCGTGCAGCCGGTAGAGGTTCTGCTGGAGCTGCCGCCGGAAGACGGGCATCCCTTCCCGGCGCAACACCACCGAGGCTACCTCCAGGTGGCGTTGCCAGAGGCCGTCGGCCAGCCCGGCGCGGGTGTTGGCATCCACCGCCGCCACGAGCGTGTTGGTGACCCCGGAGAGCGCCGAAGCCACGACGATCACACGGGACTCGGAGGCTGCCTGCGCTACGATCCGGACCACCGCCCGCAGCCGTTCCGCCGAACCCACCGAGGTCCCGCCGAACTTGAGCACGCGGAGGCCCCGGGGGTACAGGGTCAGCCGACGAGCCGGGCCGGTTGCTCCGTTGCTGCCATCCATCGGTGAAGCATCCCGTTGAGGGGGTCGAGTTCGATCAGGAACGTGTCGTGCCCATACGGTGCATCCAGCACGAAAAGTTCCGCGTTTGGCATCCATTTGACCAGTTCTTCCTGTTCTTCAAGGGGATAGAGCACGTCGGAGCGAATGCCGACCACGAGTGCAGGTTGCCACAGGCCCCGCAGTACATCGGGATAGGAGCCGCGTCCGCGGGCCACGTCGTGGGTGTCCATCTGCCAGGTGAGGTGGACGTAGCAGTTGGCGTCGAAGCGCTGGACCAGCTTGGCCCCCTGGTGCCGCAGGTAGCCTTCGACACGGAACAGCCCGTCGTCCTCCTGCGCCTGGCGTCCGAAGCGGTGTTCGAACTCCGGACGTGCCCGGTAGGAGATCATCGCCATCATGCGGGCAGCGGCCAGCCCGGCCGCCGGCGGGTATTCCGGGTCGTACCGTCCGTCTTGCCACTGGGGGTCGGCAAAGACCGCCTGGCGCTGGGCCTCGCTCCAGCCGATGCACCAGGCCGAGTGCCGCCCCCCTACGGCGATGGGGGCGATGCGCTGCACGAAGTCGCCCTGGAACGCCCATTCGAGCACCTGCATCCCCCCCATCGAGCCACCCACGGCTAGGGCCACCTGCTGCACGCCCAGGGCTTCGAGCAGGGCTCGGTGCAAGGCCACGGTGTCGCGGATGGTGGTGCGGGGGAAGTCCGCACCCCAGGGCTGCCCCGTGTCGGGGTTGCGGGTGAGCGGCGAGAGCGTGCCGTAGGGCGAGCCGATGACGTTGGCACAGACGACGAAGTAGCGGTCGGTATCCAGCGCCTTCCCCGGCCCGATCAGCCCCCCCCACCACTGGTCTGCCTGGGTGTTGCCGGTGAGGGCATGGCAGACCACCACCGCATTGTCACCGCGTGTGTTCAGCCGCCCCCAGGTCTGGAAGGCGACCGGGACCTGCCGGAGCGTACGACCGCTCTCGAGGGTGAACTCGGACACAAGGTGGAGCATGGCGCAAGGGGCTGGAGACGGGTTGCAACACAACGAACAGGGCGCAGGCGGCGGGAACGGAGGGCGACAGGTCGGCGGGTTTTCCGTGTGCCCATCGGCCGTCCGGCCTCCCGCTTCCTGCCGCCCGCGCCTACGCCGTCGTCAGCGCCTCGATCTGCGCCAGCGCCTGGGCGAAGTCGTCCTTGATGTCGTCGAGGTGTTCGATGCCTACCGAGACGCGGATGAGGTCGGTGGTGACCCCGGTAGACAATTGCTCGGAGAGACTGAGTTGCTGGTGGGTGGTGGAGGCCGGATGGATCACCAGCGTCTTGGCGTCGCCCACGTTGGCGAGGTGGCTTGCCAGCCGGACGTGGTTGACGAACGTCTGCCCGGCCTCAAGCCCTCCGTGTACTCCAAAGGCCAGCACCGAGCCGAAGCCGTTGCGGAGGTAGCGGCTCGCCAGGGCGTGGTAGGGGTGGTCGGCCAGCCCCGGATAGCTCACCCACGACACCTGCGGCTGCTCGCGCAGCCAGTGGGCCAGGGCGAGTGCGTTGTCGCAACTGCGCTGCACCCGGAGCGAGAGCGTCTCCAGCCCTTGCAGCAGCAGGAACGAGCCGAACGGGTTCTGGGCCGGGCCATGATCGCGCAGCCCTTCCACCCGCGCCCGGATGATGAACGCCACGTTTACCCCCAGCACCCCGTCCGGTCCGAACGTCTCCCAGAAGTTGAGACCATGATAGCCGGGCGAGGGGGCTGTGAAGGTGGGGAAGCGCCCGTTGTCCCAGGGGAAGTTCCCACCGTCCACGATTACCCCGCCGATGGTAGTACCGTGCCCACCGATCCACTTGGTGGCACTCTCGACGACGATGTTGGCCCCATGCTCGAAAGGCCGGAAGAGGTAGCCCGCCGCGCCGAAGGTGTTGTCCACGACAAGCGGCACCCCATGGCGGTGTGCCACCTCGGCGATGCGTTCGAAGTCCGGGATGTTGAACCGGGGGTTGCCGATGGTTTCGAGGTAGATGGCCTTCGTGCGGGCATCGATCAGCCGCTCGAAGTCCGCCGGGGCATCCCCGTCTACAAACCGCACCTCGATGCCCAGGCGGGGGAAGGAGACCTTGAACTGGTTGTAGGTACCGCCGTAGAGGAAGCTCGTCGAGACGATGTTGTCGCCGGCTTCGGCCAGCGTGGTGAGGGCGAGGAACTGCGCGGCCTGCCCGCTGGCCGTGGCGAGGGCGGCCACGCCCCCCTCCAGGGCCGCGATGCGCTGCTCGAACACATCCGTCGTCGGATTCATGATCCGCGTGTAGATGTTGCCGAACTGCTTCAGGGCGAAGAGGTTGGCCCCGTGTTCGGAGTCGTCGAACGTATAGGAGGTGGTGGCATAGATGGGCACCGCACGGGCTTTGGTCGTGGGGTCGGGGCGCTGGCCTGCGTGCAGTTGCAGCGTCTCGAAGCGGGGCGTGCGGGCTTTTCCGTTCTGGCTCATGGTGACCTCGGTCTGGGGTGAAAAGGACCGTCGATCTCATCCACCCGCGTGGTGCGGGGCCAGATACAACTTCCCTGGGGAAGTCGCCCACCGGAAGTCGTGCAGAGAGGCTATTAAAAAACCTCTTCCACGACCAGGTGATGCGGAAGAGGTGCAAAGCCGGGTGTCCGGAATGCATGGACGAACTGGCGCGCCAGCCGTCTCTTCCACTCATCTGTCCCCGCGTGGTACGCGAGGCAGGACTTGGCACCTTCCATTGCGCGGTTACGGACCGCCGCGCGCCGGGGTTGCCAGGGTTTCACAGGGCCTGCACCCTCCACCCTTCTGGATGAGATGTCAGAAACATCGTTTCATGCTGTCTCCAACCTGCTGGCTGGCGACAGTGTTCTGTTAAAATACACTCCCTGTTCAAGTCTCGCCAAAGTGCCTGTGTCAAGAACCTGTTAAGATCATGTCCAGCTTGACCAGGGAGCCGGGCTTTACCCGCTTTTCATGGCATCGGCTTTTGTTGGGGTTTGAGCTTCCGATACTATGAACCAGAACAGGATGGGCTGCTGAACGGGCTTCCAGGTGCCGTCCTCTTGCAAAAGCGGGCATGAAGCTTGCCGCACGATGCCTGTTCGCAGATACCGCAGGGTGGTTGCTGATCAAGGAACCGTAACACTGTGGTTATCACGGCTTCAAGCACAACACCGACTTTGGGCCATCCAACCGATTGCCAACACCGCTCTCTTATGAATATCAGTCCCGTTGCGCGCTCCTATCAAAACCTACGGGCCTACCGCCGGGCGGAGGCGATTGCCTCGGACCTGTTCTGGCTGACGCGGCGTTTTCCGAACGAGGAACGCCATGCACTCAGCGTGCAGTTGCGCCAGCTGGCCCGTACCATCCCGCAGCACATTGCCCAGGGGTGGGCGCGGCGCCACGAGGAGGTCACGCTGGGCGAGCACCTGCGGCTTGCCACCGACGCCTGCCAGCAACTGGCCCACTGGCTCAACGTGGCCCATGCCTGCCGGTGCCTGACGGCCACCGAGCATTCCCGGCTGATGCAGCAACAGGGCGAGGTGGCCCGGCTGCTGGGACGCCTGCTGCAAGACCGGTCTCCGGCCAGTGCCTGAGCTACAACCCGCACCATGATGCTTCCATGCCTCTTCCTGTTCGGGAGGGGCCTTTTTCTTTACGGCAAATCCATGCGTAGCGGCTGATACAGTGCTTCACGCCCTTGCGTATTTTTTGCACACCTGTCCCTTTCTCCATTCTGTGTTTTTGTGGCCCACCTGATCGACGGAACCGCCCTTGCAGCCCAGGTTCGTGCGGAAATCCACGCACGGGTCATGGCCTGGACTGCTGCCGGACATCGTGCCCCGTTCCTGTCTACCCTGCTGGTAGGGGACCATCCTGCCTCGGCCTCGTATGTGCGGGCCAAGCGCAAGGCGGCTGCCGAAGCCGGGCTTGAGAGTGAGACCCGTGTCTATCCACAAGACATTCCGGAAGAGACACTCCTGGGAGAGATTGCCGCGCTGAACGCCGACCCCGGCGTGGACGGCATCCTCGTCCAGCTCCCCCTGCCCTCCCATATCGACGAGCAACAGGTCATACGGGCTATCCGTCCCGACAAGGACGTGGACGGGTTTCACCCGGTGAGCCTGGGGCGGCTGGTGCTGGGGCAGCCCGGCTTCCGACCGGCTACTCCTGCCGGGATCATGGAGCTGCTGAAACGCTCGCAAGTGAACACACGCGGCCTACACGCCGTCATCGTGGGGCGCTCCAACATCGTCGGCAAGCCGCTGGCGAACCTGCTGATGCAGCCCGGCACCGACGCGACGGTCACCGTCTGCCACAGCCGCACCCGCGACCTGCCCGCTCTCACCCGCCAGGCCGACCTGCTGGTGGCGGCCATCGGACGGGCACACTTCATCACGGCAGACATGGTAAAGGAGGGTGCCGTCGTGATCGACGTGGGGATCAACCGGGTGGACGACCCCACCCATCCCAAAGGCTACCGGCTCACCGGCGATGTGGACTTCGAGGCCGTCCGGGAGAAAGCCGCCTTCATCACCCCGGTACCGGGCGGGGTGGGGCCGATGACCATCGCCCTGCTGCTGGAAAACACGCTGCTCGCAGCACAAGGGGCCGTCCCGTCCTGAAGCTGCCCGCTTAGGAGCCGGACCGCACCTGCCGTACTGGGAAGTGCGTCTGTACGTTGCGGGTAAACCGGTCGGTGAGCCGCCCCAGCGCCGGTAGCTGGGACGCTGCAAAATCCCATGTGACCGGGACCACCGACGAGATGGGCTGGTACAGCACCGAGGTGGAACGGGACTGAGGCCCCGGCACGGATAGGTAGCCCAGCGCCAGGAAGAGCACGCTGAGGATGAGGGCCGACTTGAACGTGCCGACGGCACTGCCTGCCACCCGGTTCACGACGGTCAACTGGAGGGCACCCAGGACGGCTTCGATGAGTTTGGTCAGGGCGAAGACCACCAGTTGCACCAGCAGGAATACCAGGATGAAGCCGACCACCGGGGCCAGGGCCACGGAGAAGCCCAGGCTGCCCGCCGCCAGTGCCCCTACTGGCTCCATGAGCTGCATGCCCAGCAAGAATGCCAGGACCATGCCCAGCAGGCTCGTGACCTGCTTGATCAAGCCTGCATGAAACCCGCTGATCGCTCCGCCAACGAGGACGAGCAGGATGAACCCGTCGAGAAGATTCATGATGGTGTATCTCGTTATGAGACAGGTGGATGGCACTTCCTATTCGACCTGCATACTTAACAACTCGCGTACCAGTTCCTGAATGCGTTTTCCATCGGCTTGCCCACGCAATTGTTGCATGGCGGGCCCCATCACCTTGCCCATTTCCTTGAGGGAGGTTACACCGGTGGTGGCGATAAGGGCTTGCAGCACCTTACGCAGGTGAGCCTCATCAAGTTGCTGCGGCAGATACGTTTCGAGGATGGTCAGTTCGGCCTGCTCCTTTGCCACGAGGTCGTCTCGTCTGGCGGCCTGGAACTGCGCGATGGCATCCCGCCGCTGCTTGGCCTGTTTCTGCACGACGGCCAGTTCCTGTTCCGGGGTGAGGTGGGCCACCCCGCCCTGCCGTTCGGCGATCTCTTTCTCGAGCAATGCCGCCCGGAGGGTGCGGATCGTCCGGAGGCGGGCCTCGTCTTTCGCCCGAAGGGCAGCCTTGAGGTCGTCGGCAAGTTGGTCTTTGAGCGACATGGCCGGGCCAGTGGGTGGGGAGGTAAGGGGAATGGTCTACCTCGCATCCGAAGAGAACGTTCCACCACCCCCAACGCCAGGCCCGACGACCAGCCTGGGCTACCGCAGGACGAGCCGGAGGGCGACCAGGCCGAGGCCACCCTGCATCACCCCCAGGGCAATACCGGAGTACCGGTCGTAGCGCTCGATGTCGGGGCGCAGGGCAGGGTCGCCGTTTTCGAGGTAACGATCATACCGATGATCTGCCCGAATCTTGTAATGCACCGCCACGACGCCGGAGACCAGCGACGTCCCCAGTGCCGCATAGTCGATCCAGCGGTTGCGCCGACGGGGGGTGTCCCACTTCAGGGCGGGGGTGGCGAGGGCCTGCTCGTCCATCGGTCGCAGGGTGCGGGTGTGGCGGTTCCATTGCGCCGTGCCTGGCACGATACGTTCCACAAGGTAGCCGTGCAGGTCCAGCAGCAGGGTATCCTGCAAGGGCTGGTCTTGTGCGTACTGGAGGGGCGTCTCCCCCAGCAGCACCCGTCCCTGCGGGGTGCTCCGGTAGACGGGCGCTCCGAAGGGGATGGACTCGATCTGGTACTGGTAGGGAAAGTGGAGGGTGAGGTGAAGGGTGTCTGTACGGATATCGTCCAGAAGCGCCTCGCGGGGAGCCACCGACCACACCCCTGGCGAGGCCGACACGAGCCGCAGCCGCCGCGCCGTCGGGGGCAGGGTGAACACTTGCTCTCCGGCCCGGCCCAGCCAGAGCGAGTCCGCATAGACCAGTGCTTCGGGCATGTTGGACGTGAGCACCACTACGCGGGGTTGTGCTCCGGCAGGCGATCCGGCCAGGCTCCCCAGGGCCAGCACCAGCCCCATCCACCAACAGCTACGGGGTCGCATCGGCAGTTGCCACAGGTTTGAAGAGGTAGACAAAATGCGGCTCCGACAGTACCACCAGTTGCCCCTCCCGTGCAGCCAGGGCCGACTTGACCCGTCCCCGGAGCGTGGTTCGCCACTGTTCTGCGCCGGAGGTTCGGGCCAGCGCCACCAGGTCTCGCCGCATCGTGCCAAAATACACTGTGTGGGGCGTGAGCAATGGAGCTGCGGTGAGGGCGCTGTCGTCGGTGAAGCGCCAGCGTTCCTGCCCGGTGCGGGCATCAAGCAGCCGCAGCACCCCATCCGAGCCACCGACGGCGAGGTCGGCCCCGTCGAGGGCCGGGGTGGTCAGGCGCACCAGCGGGTCGTTCGTCCGGTACACCCAGCGGACGGCCCCGTCCCGGGCGTCTACCGCGAACAGCCGTCCCCGGGTGGTGGGGACGAAGATGCAGGTGCCATCCGAGGCGGGGGCAGCATACACCGGCGTTTCCAGGGCCTGTTGCCACAGGAGGCGGCCATCGGCGACCCGCAGGGCTACCAGGTGGCCGTCATCATCGACGACAACGATCTGCCCTTCCCCCACAGCCAGCGGGGTGGCCTGTGCCGAGGCCCGTTCGCCAAGTGCGTACTGCCAGGTCTCCGCCCCGGTACGGGCATCGTAGGCCCGCACTACCCCCTCCACCCCCACCGAAACCAGCGTCTGGGCTACCAGCAGCAGCCCGGCCTCCAGCGGTGCTCCCCGTACCGCCCACACCTCGCGTGCGGCGGCCAAGTCATAGGCCAGCAGGGTCTTCTTCCCCCAGGCCAGCGGCAGGTAGAGCCGCCCGGCGTCGATCACGGGGGTCCCTTCCACCGCCTCCCCGAAGTCCTGCATCCCCAAGCGTTTGCCGGTCTGTGCGTGGATGGCATGGACCTCGCCGTTGCGCCCGGCCACCACCACCGCCTCGCCCAGGAGCAGCGGTGACCCCGGCCCGAAGGCCGAAGCCGCGTTATAGACCCACCCTTGCTCCAGCGGAGGGTCCAGTGGCACGTCCAGCCGGTGCTGGCGCAGGGGCGAGTCGCCCTCGGTGAGCCAGTCGGAAGGGTGTGTCCGGTTCGATCCGTCGAGGCGCAGCGCCTTGCACCCGGTCAGCAACAGGAGTGCGAGCAGCGCGAGGACGAGGTGTGGTCGCATATCGAGCAGAGGGTAAAAGGCGGTTCAGCACGGGAAGTACCGGTCGGGAGAAACACTTCCCCGGCCCGGTTGGTTTGCCAGGAAGCCCTCGGACCCGCCCGTCGCGTCCGGTCGGTCGCCCGGGCACAGGAGGTCGGCTGGTGCCGGTCGAAGACGGAAGCCCCACACCTCGCGCTCCGCCTGCACCGCCGGCCTCCTGATAACCCGTGCAGACCTATCTGCCGACGTGGAGCACAGGCGACTGCTTCCGGGGTACAGAAACCGTCCCACCGATACCTCTGATCCCGAAAAGCCGTCTGCTTTGTGGCCGGCTAGAAATCCCATCCGAAAAAGAACTGTCGGAACAGCCGTTCCCGCGTAGTGAACCCTTCCCGGTAGCGGTAGCCCAGGTCGTAGCGCAGCACCAGTCCGCCGAAGAGGTTCATGCGGAACCCGAGGCCGGTAGCACCGAGGGTCTCGCCCTGGAACACCTCGCTGCGGTCCCGGTAGTCGTCGTTCCACACGTGGGCCGCATCGAAGAAGAGTGCGCCGCGCAGGTTGGCGATGCCGAACGGGGCCAGCAGCGGCACAAACGCCGAGGGGGCGTTGAGCAGCGGGAAGCGCAGCTCGTGTGAGGTAAACCAGAGCTTCTGCCCGCGTACACTGAAGAGCCGGAAGCCACGCAGGTCCCAGCTGCCGCCGAGGATGTGGAGGCGGGCTTCCCGGCCTTCGTTGAGCCGGGCCATCGCCCATGAGGCCAGCGTGAACGGCCCCAGGCGGGTGTAATGCCGGGCATCGGCGATCACCGAGAAATAGCTGACGTTGGAGTAGAGCACGTCGGTGGTATAGCCCAGCGTGAGGTTCGCCCGCGAGCCATCGATGGGGCCGTTGTAGCCGTAGAGGGCGTTGTCGTGAACGAGCGCGACGGCGTTAGAGAGCAGCAGGGCATCCCGTTCGAACTGGCCGAGGGCGTTTCCGGTGGGAATCTCCTTGCTGCTCCAGCTCAGCGACGTGCTCAGTTCCGCCCGGCGGAACATGGAGAGGGGGTAGTTCACCGAGCCGAACCCGCCGTAGAGGGTCTCGTAGAGGATGGGCAGGCCGCGTGGGGTGTCCGGGTCGGTAAGGTCGTAGCGCCGCCCACTGAAGCGGTAGAGGCCATAGGCCACCCCGGTGCGTCGCTGGAGCTGGACGCGGGTCGCCGCGAAGCTCAGGCTGCGGAGGAAGTCGCCCTGGCTGGTAGCCGAGTTGAAGACGGTGAGGTAGAAGTAGTCGTCGCCGAGCATGTCGGAGAAGGCGAGGACGGCCCCGCCGGTCGTGCCGAGCACTGCCGTCTGGCTGACCCCGCCCTGGGCGATGTCGAGGCGGTAGCGGCGGCGGTAGGGCAGGCGCTCGGCCCCGCTGTCCACCCCGATGCGGGCGAAGGCCCAGGACGGCCCGGCCTGCGCCAGATCGACCTGCTGTTCCTCTTTCGGCGCTGCCAGGAGCGAGTCCACTGCGGGCAGGCTGCGCACGGTGAAGCGGTAGCCTTCAAAGCCGGTGAAGACGAGTCGGTTGTCCGGGGTCCAGACGGGGTCGAAGGCAGCGGTGGTAAACGTGGTCAGCCGCCGGAGCGCACGCGAGGTGGCAGGTGGGAGGCCGGGGTCGTCGGTCGGATGGGTGGAGGCCATGGCCGGGGTCGGCCCCAGCGCCCCCATGTCGGCCACCCACACGTTCTGCGCGCCAAACCGCCCGGTGCTGTCGGGCTGGGTGCTGATGAAGACCAGGGAGCGCCCGTCCGGACTCCAGCGCGGCGACAGGTCGAGCCGCTGGCCGTAGGTCACATAGGAGACCTGCCCGTCGGCGAGCTGCCAGGTGAACAGGTTGTAGGCCCCCTGCTGCCCGGCAGCGGTGCGGTCCGAGGAGAAGGCGATCTGCGTCCCGTCCGGACTCCAGGCCGGGTCCTGGTCGTCGTAGCTGTCCTGGGTCAGACGTTCGAGCGTCCCGGCGTCGCGGTGGTACACATACAGGTCGGCAAACCCGCCCTGGTCGATGGAGGAGAAGACGAGCTTCGTGCCGTCGGGACTCCAGTCTGGCGAATAGATCGCCACGAGGTCCTCGAAGGCATAGGTCGCCTCAAGCACCCGGCTTTCGAGGTCGTAGACGTGGATCACGTCCCGCTCGCCGCTCTTGGTCACGAAGGCCAGCTTCCCGCCTTTCGACACGTTGAGACGACTTTCGAACAGGTGGAACGCCTCGAACTGGGCATCGCGCTCTCCGTGGACGAGGACGCGCGGCGGGCCGAGCGGCTGGTAGAGTGAGTCGATGGGCACCTCGAAGATGTTGCTGTAGCCGTTGAGGTTGCCCGTGTAGAACACGCTGCGCCGCCCGTCCCGATACTGGTAGAAGACGGGCTTGGAGGTGAATCCCTTCGCCACGATGCCGTCGGTCAGCAGCGAGGGCAGGTCCGCCTCTTCCAGGTGCGGGAAGTACTGCTGCTTCATCCATGCCTGCCACTGCGCGTCGATCACGCGGAGGTCGTCCCGCAGCGTGATCTCCATCACCTTTGTGAAGTCCTTGTCTTTCCAGAAATTATCGAACAGTTCCAGGATTTTCTCCTCGCCGTAGCGTTCGGAGATGAACCGGCAGAGGGCCTCGCCCTGCTTGTACATCAGGTAGGACCCCTGGATGCGGTAGATGTTTTCGAGCGGGACGAGGTAGTTGGAATAGAGGGCATCCCGCATCACCATCTCGTGCTGGTGGTCCTGTCCGCCAGACCAGTACTCGGCCAGCCCTTCGGTGAACCACAGCGGCAGGAACCGGTCGGGGGGCTTGCGGTGGTCCCGCATGACCCGCAGGAGGCGGTTGTAGGTGAAGACGTGGACGAGTTCGTGCCGGATGACCCGCCGGAACCGGTGGAGGTTACCGTTGGCGGGGATGACCACGCGACCCTTGAGAAACTCGAAGAACCCCCCTACCCCGTCCGGGATGAAGCCAGGGGTGATGTTGGTCTGCTTGAAATGCAGGTTGGACGAGTAGAAGATGATCGGGACGCGGTGGTTCAGGGAGAAGTTGAACCGGTTTTCGAGTTCGGCATAGGCTTCCTCGGCGAAGAACGCCCCGTGCTCGGCCAGTTCCTGCATCTCCGGGTAGAAGTAGATGTCGAAGTGGTCGGTGCGGAGGACGTGCCAATCGAAGTTTTCGTAGTGGATCTTGTTGCGTCCGAAGTCATAGCCATAGCCGAACTGCGCCTGTGCCAGAGGCACGGTCGCCAGCAGCAGGGTTCCGAGTAACAGCCCGTTCAGGCGCATGGCAGCGTTGTTCCGATGGGGGAGGCAGGGCGTGCAGGGGGGCGTGCGGAGGGCAGGCCCTCGGTCACACCCTACGCCACAAGTACCGCACCGTTCCGCAAGCTACGCGAAACGGCACGGGGGAAACAGGCAGAAGTGGGTGGGCCGTCGTTACGGGCGGGCGAACGGTCGATTGACGTGTACGAAGCGGCGTGCCGCGCGGCTCACCGGGGCCGTTCGCCGGGGGCAGGTTGCTGGAAGAAGAGCGGGGCGCATCCGTGTTCAGCCAGCCACTGGTCGAGCAGGGTATGGACGTGCTGCGGGTCGGGGGCCTCGACAGCGGCACGGGCCAGTGCCTGTCCTTCCGTCAGCCGCATGCTGCGGATGATGCGTTTCATGGCGGGCAGGTAGACGGGCGAGGCACTGAGCGTGTCGAGGCCCAGCCCCACCAGGATGGGCACGGCACGGGGGTTCGTCGCCAGTTCTCCGCACAGGCTGACGGGGATGGCGTGTCGGCGGGCCACCTCAACCACCTGCCGGATCAGGTGCAGCAGGGCCGGGTGTAGGTCCTGGTACAGATGGGCTACCAGGTCGTTGCCCCGGTCTACGGCCAGCAGGTACTGGGTCAGGTCGTTCGTCCCGATGGAGAAGAAATCCACCAGCGGGGCGAACTGGTCGGCCATCAGGGCGGTGGCGGGCACTTCCACCATGATGCCGACGGGTACCCGTGCCAGCAAGGGCTGTCCTTCCGCTGCGAGGGCGGCCTTCACCTCTTCGAGCACATCGAAGAACTGCTGGACCTCTTCGCGGGTGGTGACCATCGGCAGCAGGAGGCGCATCGGGCCGAAAGCGCTGGCCCGCAGCATGGCCCGCAGGTGGGGCACCAACAGGTCGTGCTTGTCCAGCATCAGCCGAATGCCGCGCCAGCCGAGGAACGGGTTGTGCTCCCGGTGGGCCATCGGCAGCAGCTTGTCGCCGCCGAGGTCGAGCACGCGCAGGGTGGTCGGCTGCGGGGCCGTGGCGGCTACCACCTGGCGGAACGTCTCGAATTGCTCGTCCTCCGACACCGAGAGCTTTCCCTGCATCAGCAGTGCCATCTCGGTGCGAAACAGCCCGATGCCGTCGGCCCCGTATTCCTTCAACAAAGGCAACTCTTCCCGAAACTCCAGGTTGGCTTCGAGCCGGACGCGGTGCCCGTCCATCGTCTCGGCGGGCAGTTGCACCAGGGCCTTGTCTTCCACCTGGAGCCGCTGGTAGCGCCACGCCCGGTGCCGGTACTGCTCCAGCGCCACAGGGCCGGGGTTGGCGATCACTTGTCCACAGATGCCGTCCAGGATCAGCACATCGCCCGGATGTACGGCCTCGGTGATGCCATGCACCCCTACGATGGTGGGGACGCCCAGCGCCCGTGCCATGATGGAGACGTGGGAGGTTGGCCCGCCGTGGCCCATGACGCAGCCGATGATCCCGCGCCGGCTGAAGAGGATGATGTCCGCTGCGGTCAATTCCTGGGCCACCACGATGGTGTGGGGGTCGATGGCCGAGAGGATCTGTCCGCGCCGCAGGTGGCGGATGATGCGGTCTTCTACGTCCAGCAGGTCGTAGGCCCGTTCCCGCAGGTATTCGCTACTGGAAGCCTCCATCAGCCGCCGGTGCCGCCCCATCACGGCAGTGACGGCGTATTCGGCGTTGCAATGGTCGCGCCGGATGGTTTCAACAACCGTCTGGTAGACGGCCTGGTCGCGCAGCATGAGCAACTGCGCCTCGAAGATAGTGGCGCTTTCCTCCCCCAGCTTCTCGCGCGTGAGGGCGATGATCTTGCTCAGGTCGCGTTCCGCCTTGGCGATAGCCCCCTCGAACCGTTCCACCTCGGCCTCCACCTGTTCCACAGCCACAGCCTCCCGGTCCACCGTATGCTGTTCGCGGGCATAGAGGTAGACCGGCCCTATGGCGATGCCGGGCGAGGCCGCAATGCCCATGAGGGTCCGCTCTGTCCGGGAGGCGGCAGATGGGTCGGAGGGTTCGGAGCGGGCAGCGGTCGTACGGTTGGATACCATAGGAGCGGGGGCTACGGGGAAAGCGGTTATTTCACTTCGCCGAATCCTTGCTCGAACAACGTCGCCAGCGCCTCTACGGCCAACTGCTCGTCGGCCCCATCCAGGATCAGCACCAGCTTCGCCCCCTGCTCGGCGGCCAGGGTCATCACCCCGATGATACTCTTGCCGTTGATCTGATAGCCATCTTTCCGGATGAAGAACTCCGACTGAAAGCGCGCGGCCGTCCGGACAATCATGGAGGCAGGGCGGGTATGCAGGCCAGCCCGGTTCGTGATCGTGACTTCGCGGGTGAGCATGGGAACAACAGGACCTGACGGGTGAGACAGGTCACAACCTGAGGTTAATGGAGCCGGGCCTGCATCCGGTCGACGAGGCGCTGGAGGCCGTCGCGGGCTGGGTGGGCCGGCAAGCCGGCCAGTTGGTCCTGGGCGGCCCGGGTATGGTACGCGACGGCTTCGCGGGCACGGTCGAGCACGCCCAGGTCCTCCATCCGGCTCCGGGCTTCGGGGATGTCGGCTTCGGGCAGACCCTGCTGCTGCACGATGCGGGCGAACCAGTCGTAGGCGCCCCCTTTTGCCTGTTCGAGGGCCTGTAACAGCAGGTAGGTTTTCTTGCCGGTGAGGAGGTCGCCACCGATGCGCTTGCCCCAGCGGGTGTCGGGGGCCACGAGGTCGAGCAGGTCGTCCTGGATCTGGAAGGCCCGCCCCAGGTGTTCGCCCACCGCCCGCAGCCGGTGCAGGTCCTGCGGGGGGGCCTGCCCCAGCAACCCGCCCAGTTCGAGGCAGGCTGCCAGCAAGGCCCCGGTCTTGCCATCGACCATGTGCAGATAAGCCTCCACCGATACGGCGGCTTGCTGCTCCATCGCCTTGTCGAGGGCCTGGCCTTCGCAGAGCCGCTGCACCATCCGGTGCCACACCCGCAACAGGGCGGGCAGGCGGTCGGCCCGGCATTGTGCGAGCAGGTCGTAGGACAACGCCATCAGGTAGTCGCCACAGAGCACGGCGGTGGCAACATCCCATCGTACATGGACGGTAGGCCGGCCCCGCCGCGTGGCTGCCTGGTCCATGATGTCGTCGTGGACGAGGGTGAAGTTGTGGAACACCTCTACGGCTAGGGCCGCCGGGAAGGCATCGTCTTCGGTGGCCCCTGATGCTTCAGCCGCCAGCAGGACCAGCAGCGGGCGGAACCGCTTGCCCTCACTGTCCAGCACGTAACGGACAGGAGCGTAGAGGTCTGCCGGCTCCTGTGGCAGGGGCAGACGCGGCAAGGCCTCGTTTACCCGTGCCCGCAGGCGGCGCAGGTGCTCGGCGTACTCAAGGGCAACCACAGGTTCCATGGGCCTGCCAGGTAGGGGTTAGACGACGGGTACATTCTGGCGCAGCACCAGGCCGATCCGCCCAAACACTTCCTCGACTTCTCCTACGCCATCCACCTCGAACAGATACCCCTTGCGGCGGTAGTATGCCTGCACCGGCTGTGTTTCGGCCCGGTAGACAGCCAGCCGCTTCAGGATGGCCTCTGGACGGTCGTCCGGACGCTGGACGATCAGGTCTCCGTCTACCCCCGGTGGTGGTGGGCGAAAATCGAGGTGGTAGTTCTCCCCGGTGAGGCGGTGGACGCGCCGCTTCGAGAGCCGGTCCACGATCACGGCATCGGGCACCGAGACGCTGATCACCGCATGGAGGCTTGGCAGATGGGTTGCCATGAAGTCCTCCAGCCATTCCGCCTGCTCAACCGTGCGCGGATACCCGTCCAGCACAAACTGGTCGTAGTGTTGCGCCACGATGGCATCTTCGGCCAGGACACGCACGATCCGCCCTGGCACGAGCTGGCCGGCCTCCATATACCCCTGGGCCTCCCGTCCCACCGGCGTCCCGGCCTGGACGGCTTCGCGCAGGATGTTTCCTGTCGATATCTGCTTCAGTCCGAACCGCTCCGTCAGCAACAGGGCCTGGGTGCCCTTGCCAACGCCGGGGGGACCGAACAAGGCAATGCGCATAGCTGATCTAACTCCTCGCCGATGCCTGAAAACAGACAGGATCGGCGTGATAGGCACGCAAAAGAAGGAGGAAGTTAGGAGCGAAGGCGCACCAAGACAAACGAAAAGACGGTGACGGCGCGCCCGTTCTCAGGGCGCAGGGTCTGGATTGGACGGGGAGGCGGCGGACCGGAAGCGGGTTTCCAGGTATTGCAAGCCCGCCGTCAGTCCCAGCCCGACCAGCCCCTGCACCATGCTGTCCACCACCCAGCCGACCAGCCCGCGGCGGCGGGGTGCAGGCATCGGCACAAGGAGGGGGGGCGGTGGTTGCCGGGCGGCGGTACGGGCTGCCTCGGCCGGGTCGGTGCCCGCTGCCAGGGCCTGCCGGACGGCCTCCGCCACCCGATCTGCGTTCAGGACAGCCCCCAGGATCGCCCCGGTGTGGGCCTGCGCACGCCCGCGTCCGCCCAGGAGCCGCCCCACAAGCACCCCGGCCACCAGGGTGAGACCCACCGCCACCAGCGGACGCTGACGGAGGACATTACGGACGGTCTCGCCCGTGCCGGTCACCTCCTGCTGGAGTGCTTCCAGCCGGTGCTGGATGGCCTCCGTCCGGGCCTTCAGCCGGGCAGTCACTTCTTCGCGGGTCATCGGGGCGGCCATGCGTGCGTTCAGGGATGTTCAGACGGCGGATCAGGAGGCGTCGGGAGTTGCTTCCGGGTGCCGTCCGGAAGCGCCGTAGGGGGAGAAGGTGCAGGAGGCACGGGCCTGTCAAGCCGGACGAGGCGCGGCCGCCGCACCCGGACGAAGGCGGTGACCAGTCCCAGCAGTCCGGTGACCGCCAGGAATCCCCAGGCCGGATGCCCCAGCCACACACCGAGGCCCAACGCCAGGGTGACCAGGGCAAACAGCAGCGTGACCAGCCCCAGCACCAGCACCACCCCCCCCCGTACCACCTCGTTGGCCTTCGCCTCAATCTGCTCCTGCACCTCAATCTGGATCAACTGCACCCGCAGGTCCACCCACTCGGTCAGGTCCTGCACCAGGCCGTGCGTCTGCTCGGCCAGCCGGGCTGCCAACCCTCCAGACGGGGTGGTCGCCGGTTCGGCAGGTGGCTTCGGGGGGGTATCGTCCTGGGGTGCGGGCATAGGGCGAATCGGATGCTGTGGCGGAGAATACGGCTTTTTCACACAATTTGTGATACCCACCACAGACTTCAGGGCCGTTTTGCGGGCCGGATAGCCCTAAGTTTCAGGGTTCCTTCATGAACCTGAGGCCCGGATGATCTCGTTTCACAGCCAGCTCACCCCCAACCCGAACAGCCTGAAGTTCACCACTGAGGCCGGTCCGTTCCTGGAAACCGGGATGCTGGCGTGCAGCAGCGCCGCCCAGGCCGAGGCACACCCGCTATCGAAGGCCCTCTTTGCCATACCCGGCGTCGTGAACGTGTTCGCCCTGCCCCACTTCCTCACAGTCACCAAAGCCCCGGAGGCCTCCTGGCCGGACCTGCTTCCCCGACTGGAGGCGGCGCTGGCGGACTATTTCGCGCAGGCGAGCTGAGCCAGCCAACCGAGGGTGTCGTGGCCGTCGGGCTGCCAGTCCAGCGGGGGGCGCTGGGCCTGCCCCAGCAGTTCGACCGGCACCGGGTGCAGGCGTTCGGCCACCGGGGGCCGGGCCACCACTACCTGCACGGCGTGCCGATGGGCCTCCAGCCAGTGCTGCACCTCCGCGAGATCGGCATACTCGGCCCAGCGCAAGTGGCCGGGGCGTTGCGGCTCCGGCGCCCCCCGGCTCACGAGGAACGCCAGCCCGTCACCCCAGGCGTGCGGCTGCCCGGTAGCCTGGAGGAACGCCTGCTGCATCTTGAGCACGCCGGGGGTGGAAGGGTGCGTAGGGAAGACCCCCCGGAATGCTGCAAACGCCGCCAGGTAGGAGTCGGGGGACGTACCGGCGGGTGCCCACACGAGCGCCACATTGCGGCAGCCGTAGCCTTCGTGCAGCCACACGTCTTCGGCCAGCGCCTCTCGCTGGGACGCGATCTTCTCGTCGAAGATCTCCTCGA
>CAZLRO010000039.1:0-7039 GCA_964561865.1 uncultured Rhodothermaceae bacterium
GTTCAGTTCGGGTGTGGGTGAGCGCCTGGGTTGCCCATTGCTGCTCCAGCCCGGCAGCGCTGCGGGCGACCAGCTGCTGCCCGGCCAGCCGTTCGATCTCCGTCCGCGCAAACCGGCGGTGCCCGCCCGGTGTGATCACCACCAGCACGTCGCCCTGATCGGCCCAGCGGCGCAGGGTGGCCGGGTGTACCCCCAGGCGACCGGCGGCCTCCTTCAGGGTGAGCAGCGGTTCATACGGGGTATTCACAGGGATGCGTTCCGGCGGTTTCAAGGTTTCTTCACGGCACTCAAAGTTGCATAATTCTATACAAAGTTGTACTTTTGTGCCGTTGTGTTGCAAAGTGAATAAGGCGAACCGTCGCGGAAGCAGCCCCTTCCCAACGGCGGTTCGCCTTTTCGCAGCCCCAATGTAGGACTTATATCCGCCGTGTCCGCCCCTGTTTCGCGTTTCTGGCTGTTGCTGGCTGGTTGTGTGCTGGTCCCAGCCCTGGCCGTCGCCCAGGCGGTGCCCGATTCCGTTCGTCAGCTCCCCGCCGTGGTCGTCACGGCCACCAAAGGGGCGCGCGATGTGCGTGCGGTGGCGATCCCCACCCAGGTGCTCACCCGTCAGGAGATCGCGGCCATCGGGGCCACCCGGCTTTCCGACCTGCTGGCCGAACAGCCCGGACTGGCGCTCGTGCAGGAATTCGGCACGGGCGTGCAGGTGCAAGGGTTTGCTCCGGACTACACGCTCATCCTGATCGACGGCGAACCCGTCGTCGGGCGGCAGGGGGGGACGCTCAACCTCGACCGCCTCACCGTCAGCGGCATCGAGCGCGTGGAGATCGTCAAAGGTCCGTCGTCGTCGCTCTACGGCAGTGAGGCGCTGGCCGGGGTCATCAACCTGATCACCCGCCGCCCGGATGCGCCGCTGCGCCTGGTCACCAGCGCCCGGTACGAGACGCACCAGACCGTCGATGCCACCACCGAGGCTTCGTTCCAGCACCAGCGGCTGGGGGGGCGTTTCCTGCTCAACCGCTACGGCTCGGACGGCTACGACCTGGCCCGCGACCTGCCCGGTGCCACCGCCCCTGGCTTCACCGACTACACGGC
Source organism: uncultured Rhodothermaceae bacterium (assembly GCA_964561865.1). GTDB lineage: Bacteria > Bacteroidota > Rhodothermia > Rhodothermales > CAZLRO01 > CAZLRO01. The sequence continues at coordinate 1,093 of CAZLRO010000039.1, forward strand.
CAACGCCCAGTTGCACCTCTCTGCAAGTGACCACACCGACCTGCGCCTGACGGCCCGCTACGGGCAGGAGCAGCAGCGCAACGCGGTGGGCGTGGTCGAACAGGGGGTGTTGCTCGAATACGAGGACGACTCCCGCCGGGACGACTGGAGTGCGGCGGGCACGGTGGTCTACCGGCCCGGCCCGGCGTACCGGCTGCAATCCACCCTCTACGCGGCACGGTTCATGACCGACACCGCCGTGCGCAACCCCGACACCGACGCGGTGCTCACCCGCAGCCTGTTCGACCAGTTCTACGGCAAGAGCGAGACGCAACTGGACTGGATCGTCGGCCCGACCCACCTGGCGACCTTCGGCGGTGGGGTTATCCGGGAGTCCGTCGCCGCCGACCGGGTGCGGGGCGGGTTCCGCGGCAACCTGGCGGGCTTCGCCTTCGCCCAGCACGACTGGCGGGCCTCGGCGCGCCTCGGCCTGGTGGTGAGCGCCCGGCTCGATGCCCACCCCGACCATGCCCCGCAGGTGAGTCCGAAGCTGGCGGTGCAATATCGTGTTGCCGAGGCGTTGTACCTGCGGGCCTCGCTCGGCAGCGGGTTCAAGGCCCCCACGTTTCAGCAGCGGTACATGGATTTCACGAATGCCGTCGGGGGCTATGCCGTCTACGGTGCGAACGATGCGGCTGCGGTGCTGCGCGAACTGGAGACGCAGGGGCTGCTGGAAGCGTATGTGGTCGCCCCGGACCGCCTCGGCGAACTCCGCCCGGAAAGCGCCCTCGCGGTCAACGTGGGTGGGGCCTACACGTGGGGCCGGGGAACGCTCCACGTCAACCTGTTCCGCAACCAGGTGCGGGACCTGATCGAGACCGGCCTCGTCGCCTTTCGCACCAGCGGGCAGCAGGTGTTCAGCTATTTCAACCTGCACCGCATCTACACGCAGGGCATCGAGGCCGGGGTGGACGTCCAGCCAGGGGCGGGATTTACCCTCCGGCTCGGCTACCAGTACCTCGACACTGCCGACCGGGACGTGCTGGCGGCCCTCGACGCTGGCACCATCTTCACCCGCGATGCCACCAACCGCGACCGCCGCGCCACCCGCGACGACTACGGCGGGCTGTTCAGCCGCTCGCGGCATAGCGGCACCCTCCGGCTCCAGTACGAACGCCCACGCACCAGCGTCGCCCTGCGGGGCCTTTGGCGCGGGCGCTATGGCTACGCCGACACCAACGGCAACCTGATCCTCGACAACGCGGGCGAGTACGTGCCGGGCTACACCCTCTGGCATCTGACCGTCACCCGTGCGCTGGGCACCCGCCTGCACCTGCAAACCGGCCTCAAGAACCTGTTCAATCAAACCAACCCCACCTACATCCCCTCCCTTCCGGGCCGTCTGTACTTCGCCGGGCTGCGCCTGGAGGTGGACTGAGGGGCTGGGGACGAAGCAGCTCCCGCATCGGAGCAGCAAGACCACCGCCCTACAACAATCAAGCACCAACCGATAGACGTATGAACGCCACCCGTACCGCCCTGCTGCTGCTGTTGCTCCTGCCCGGATGGATGGGCTGCGACAGCACCGACGACGAGGACACCCCCGAACCGGCCATCGCCCTCACCGTGGCCGACCTGGCCGCCGACCCCACCACCGGGCGCGACCCCACCACCGGCGCCCCCATCAGCGCCAACCGCTACACCTTCTACAGCCTGCGCGAAAACCGGATCGTTGCCAACACCGACTCGGCCACCACCCAGTGGGACGTTGCCTTCAAGGGAACGACCATCCTGGTCAACGGAGGCACCAGTGGCCCCGGCCAGGGCGGTGCCCAGGTGATGACAGCCGTGTTCGAGGAGGTGACCGAGGCCCCGGCCAGTGGCTGGAACGTGGACAATGGCACCACGTTTGCTATCCCGTCCGGCTCCGGCAACGGCTGGTACAACTACAACCCGGCGACCATGGTCATCTCACCTATTCCCGGACGGGTAATACTCCTGCGCACTGCCGACGGACGGTATGCCAAGCTGCGGATCGTCAGCTACTACAAGGGCAATCCGGCTACCCCGGACGCCTTCACCCACGAGGCCCGCTACTACACCTTCGACTTCGTCTTCCAGCCCGACGGCTCGCGAACGCTGCAATAACCCGTCCCGGCAACGACCACGGCAGCGGAGAAGACATCCTGCTCCGCTGCTGCGTTTATACCCCTTCCTCTGCTCCCGAAGACGGATGCCCACCCTCCTTCACTACCTCCCGTTGCTCACGACGGTGCTCGCGGTGCCGTTCACCTGGCAACTATGGCGGCACTGGCGGCGCAAACCCCACGCCCTGTACCTCGCCTGGTGGACGCTGGGGGTCTTCACCTATGGCCTGGGAACCCTGGTGGAGGGGTTGACGACCCTCTTTGGCTGGCATGAAGCATTGTTCAAGACCTGGTATATCGCCGGGGCGTTGCTGGGCGGGGCACCCCTGGCCCAGGGCAGCGTCTATCTGTTTCTGCCCCGACGCACCGCCCATGTGCTGACCGGGGTCTTGGCCTCCGTCATCCTCGTCGCCGCCGTCTGTGTCCTGTACGCGCCCATCGTGCCGGATCGGGTGGAAACGTATCGGCTCTCCGGACAGGTGCTGGCCTGGCAATGGGTGCGGGGGTTCTCGCCCTTCATCAACCTCTACGCCTTTGTCTTTCTGGTGGGTGGGGCGGCGTGGTCTGCCTGGCGGTATGCCCGCCATGGAGCAGACATCCGGATGTGGGGCAACGTGCTGATTGCCCTCGGCGCGCTCTTGCCGGGCATCGGTGGTACGGCCACCCGTCTGGGACACGTGGAAGTGCTCTACCTCACCGAACTGATGGGCCTGGTACTGATCTGGGTCGGGTACACCCGGATGACCCGCGACAGCACCCCCTCCATCCATACCCTGCAAGCAGGTTAGCCCACGCCAGCAACAGCTGTGCTGATCAGAACGAGATGGTGAAGCCCCCGCCACCCCGGTTGCCAAAGCGCGGGTTGACGATGTTGTTGTAGATCGAACCAAACGTGTAGCTGATGCCCACCGAGCCGAAGTAGTCGAAGCTGGTTTGCAGGGCACGTCGGCGGAGGAGGATGTCTTCCTGGGTGGCCTCGCCACGCGGCAGGGCGATCTGGTCGCGGATGCGCGATGCGTTGGCGAACAGGTTCACCGAAAGCCCCTTCACCACCCGCATCGACACCCCGCCGAAGACCTCGATCCGGTTCTTGCTGAAGTCGTGGAAGAAGTTGGAAGCGTTGAGCGACACGTCGATGTTGCCCCAGGGCTGGTTCAGCCCCACTGCCACCGAGAACTCGCCGCTCACGAGCGACTCCTCCGTCTTTTCGAAGATGGTCTCCTCGGTGTACTGGTAGTGGCTCAGCCCGATGTCATACCCGATCCGCACCTGCCGCCGGGTGGACTCGGCGTAAGAGAAGAGGTTGTACTCGATGGCCGGACCGGCCCGCACGAGCAGGTCGGTGTTGTTGAAGGTGGAAGAAGAGACGACGGCACGGCTTCCAAACGACCAGTGGTCGGACAGGCTCTTCACCACGCGCCCATCGACCCCCCGGCCTTCCGAGGTGCTCTTGATGGTGGTCGAGTCGTTGATCTCGAAGTTGTCCTCGGAGTACCGGTTGAACCCCGACAGTTCGATCTTCCAGTCCTCGGTGATCCGGTTAGCCGAGACGTTGGTGTTCAGGTTGAGGGAGTTGCTGGAGGACTGTCCGTTGAAGAATGCGTTGCCACTGAGCCGGAAGACCCAGTAGTTCCACGGGTCGCGTACCTGGGCGGCGGTGGTGCCCGCCGGGGCTTCGTAGCGGATGGTCAGGCGTTCGGCGATGGGGGTGCGCAGGGCGTAGGGCGCGAGGCCCCGCCGGAGCATCTCCGTGTACCCCTGCCGCTGCTCGTCGTTGGTGGCCGTCTGCCCAGCGGCATAGAGCAGGGTGTCCTGCAAAGCGGCGAAGTTCTCCTGCCCGATGAACGTGAGGGTGTATTCGGTGCCGCCACTGCCGGTGCGCTGCGTGGTGATGAGCACATGCACCTGCGCCTCGCGCCGGTCTCGCACATAATTGACAAAGGGTATTTCGGTGCGGATATAGTCCAGGTCGCAGAAGTCGCAGTCGATATAGACCCGGGGTGCTTGTTTTTGAAGGGCATCGAGGCTGTCGGTCTGCTGGGCGTATGCATCATAGAGGAGTCCCAGAAGCAGCAGGCATACGGCAGGGAAGTGGGTTCGGCGCATGGGGCTGACGGGTTAAGGGTACACTGGATGGGGCATAGACCACCCCAGGAACGCTGGAGTTTACAACAGCCTGCGTTTCCCGACATCATGCCCGGGGCTGCCATGTGGCGAATACCAGCCGCGAAGCTGCCGGACGGACGGGCATCCAGTATGGAACGTTGTGGAACGCCCAACGAGGCTATCAGCACTGCTACCGTCCTGTGTCCACCTGATACGCGATCAGAAGAGCGGCTTCAATTATAGTCAATTTGACTATATTTTGAAAGGAGGGATGTTGTCACCACCGAAAGTTTGACTCCTGAACGCACCCTGTTGGGCGCACTGGATTTATGGTTATCATGTGTCCGCATCGTGTACCCTGACCGTAATCCCGTGGACGATCCGCTCTACCTCCTGGCTGTGTTGTGCCTGATTGTGGTCGTTTCGGAGGCACTGGTGCGGCGGACGTGGCTGCGCCACCTGGGCACGGCCTTGCTTGTGATTGCGCTGACGGCGCTGGCTGCCAATGCGGGACTGATCCCGGCAGGCAGTACCCCCCAGCGTCCTGTACCCCTCTACGACGGCATCTTTCAGTACGTGGCCCCGCTGGCGATTTTCTGGCTGCTGCTTCCCATCCACCTCACCAGTCTGCGGCAGGCCGGGCGCACCATAATCTTCACGTTCCTGGTGGGGTCAGCAGGTACTGTTCTCGGCGTGCTGGCAGGGATGTGGCTGCTCGACGGCCCCGAGGTCATTGGCCCGTATTATCGCGCGCTCGGCGGGATGTTCGCGGCCACGTACACCGGCGGCGGAATCAACTTCAACGCGGTGGCCCTGCATTACCAGGTGACGCACGAGGGCCTGTTGTATGCAGGCGCAGTGGCCGCCGACAACGTGATGACGGCCCTCTGGATGATGGCAACGTTGACGCTGCCCCGCGTGCTGGCGCCCTGGTGGCGCACCAGCCCCGAACGCCATGCCGGAGCGGCTCCGCTGGAAGTGCTGATGCAGGCCGAACACGATACCGAGGCGGTCCACCCGCTGGACGTCGGCCTGCTCTGCGCACTCGGCCTGGGCAGCCTGTGGCTGTCTGGGACGGGTACCCGCTGGCTACATGCGCAGGGGATGGCCGTGCCGGGCATCGTGGTCTTGAGCCTGCTCGCACTGGTGATGGCGCAGGTGCCTGTCGTCAACCGGCTCAAGGGCGTTCGCGTCGCCGGAATGTTCGCCATCTACCTGTTCCTTGCGGTCGTCGGGGCGCATTGCGACGCCGGGTCCCTGTACGCCCTCGGCAGCACGGGGCTGACGATGCTGCTGCTTATCAGCATCATCGTAGGCGTCCACGCCCTCCTCACCTTCGGCACCGCCTGGCTGCTACGGATCGACCTGGACCTGACGGCCATTGCCTCGCAGGCCAACATCGGTGGCTCGCCCTCGGCGCTGGCATTAGCCCGCAGCCTGGGCCGCGACGACCTCGTGTTGCCGGGAGTGATGGCTGGTTCCCTCGGCTATGCTATCGGCACCTTCATCGGCCTCGGTGTGGCCGAATGGCTGCTCTGACAGGGGGTGCAGCCACCCTTCTCTTCTTTTCCGCCTTAACCAGTCCCGCGGTCAAAACGGCACCTCTCCCCCGTTGGGGCCGAAATAGCGGGCGGCATCATCGTCCAGGCGTTTGCGGGCTGTTCCGGGGGATTCTGGCCGTCGGGGTTCGGGAGGCGGGGTCTCGGAGGCGGGAC
>CAZLRO010000039.1:7049-9417 GCA_964561865.1 uncultured Rhodothermaceae bacterium
TTGGGCCCGGGGGGGTCGGGGGGGGGGGGTCGCGGGGGGGGGCGGGGGGGGGCGGGGTACCGCTTCGCCCGCCATCCCATCGCCGTGACGGACAGGGGGCGGTGCCGTTCGGGGCGGGCGGAATTCCAGTGGCAGCGCCGGTGTCTGCGTGACGCGGCCCCGTTCGTCCACCTCGCACCAGGTGTTGGGCAGGCGGTAGAGGTAGCGCCCGATGCCCCATTGCACCGCCGCCCGGCGCATGCTGCTGGAGATGCCCCCCTTGACGGGTTCGACATCCGTGTTCTCCGCCCCGTCCCATTTCGTGATCCACTCGGCGCTGCCATCCGGGCGCAGGACCCGGATCGAGATGCCGCACAGCAGCCCCCCGTTCGGCCCGGCTTTGAACTCGTTGCGCCAGTTCTCCGGAGCGCACACCTCGTCCAAGCGGTCCATGATGGCGCGGTTGGTCACATAGGCCGCCACGAGCGCCTTCCCCGTTTTCTTGGAGACGGCGATGGGCTTCCAGCCGAGGTCGTCGGGTTCAAACAGGTCTTGCAGTCGGGCGAGGTCGAGCGACATGGGCGTGTTCCGGTTAACGCTAAAAACAGCAACATCCCCAACTTCGCCTGCCTGGATGACACCCTGCCGTCATACCCAAACCAGCAAAAAAGAGGGATTCAAAAAAATCTTTTGTATCGGAAACGCTTTCAATTACACCAGCATCTTGCTAAGCCGGATTAAATAATTATAGTTTATGTGTAATTCAACTAAAAAAATAAACCTTCGACTCAAAATAACCTTCAACCTCTGAATCCATGCGACATCGCTTGATCTTGCTGGCAGGCTTGCTGGCCCTGGCAGGTGCCCGTACCGTACTCGCCCAGGAAGCAACCCCGGAGCCCACCCTTTCCGGAGCCGACACGGCCTGGCTGCTGGTCTCGACGGCCCTCGTGCTGCTGATGACCCCGGCCCTGGCGTTCTTCTATGGCGGCCTCGTCCGGGCCAAGAATGCCCTGAACACGATGATGATGAGCTTCATCGCCCTGGGAATTGCAGGGGTGCTCTGGGTCGTGCTCGGCTATTCGCTCGCCTTCAGTCCCGGCACCACCTGGCTGGGCGATGCCTCGAAAGCCCTGCTGCACGGGGTGGGCCTGGGTAGCCTGACGGGGACGATCCCCGAACTGCTGTTCATGGGCTTCCAGGGCACCTTCGCCATCATCACGGCGGCGTTGATCTCGGGCGCGGTGGTGGAGCGGATGAAGTTCACCGCCTACCTGGCCTTCATTGCCCTGTGGGGGTTGCTGGTCTATGCCCCGGTGGCCCACTGGGTCTGGGGGGGTGGCTTCCTGTTCCAGTTGGGTGCCCTCGACTTTGCCGGGGGCGCGGTGGTGCATGTCAATGCGGGCATTGCGGCCCTGGTGTCGGCCCTGGTGCTGGGTCCGCGCAAGGACTACGGACGGCAGGCGTTACTGCCCCACCATGTGCCGTTCGTGCTCCTCGGCGCCGGGCTGCTTTGGTTCGGCTGGTTCGGGTTCAACGGCGGCAGTGCGCTGGCCTCGAACGGGGCCGCCAGCCTGGCTTTTGTCAACACCCTGCTCGCCCCAATGGCAACCCTGGTGGCCTGGACGGTGCTGGACCACCTGCGTACCGGCAAGATCACCGCCGTAGGAACCGCCACCGGCATCGTGGTGGGGCTGGTGGTAATCACTCCGGCGGCGGGCCTGGTCTCGCCCGTCTCCGCGCTGCTGATGGGCCTGATCGGGGCGATTCCCAGCTACTATGCCATTGTGCTGCGCACCCGCACCCGGCTCGACGACTCGCTCGACGTGTTTGCTGCGCACGGGACGGGCGGCCTCGTCGGGGCCTTGCTCACCGGGGTGTTCGCCTCGACGCAATGGAACAGCACGACCGACGGACTGCTGTCCGGAAACCCCGCCCAGTTGGGCATCCAGGCCCTCTCGGTGCTCATCGTGCTGGTCTACAGCGGCGGCATGACCTTCGCCATCCTCAAGGCCCTCTCGCTCGTGACGGCCTTGCGGGCCGACGCCCGGGCTGAAGGGCTTGGGATGGACATCCTCAGCCACGGCGAAGAAGCCTACTCGGATGGCGAGGGGGCCATCCTGGTCCTCGACAGTGAACTGCGCACGGCCCCGGCACCGGTCAATGTATCAGCTCCGGTGCCGGTGAAGCCGGTGGTAGCCTAGCCACCACACAGCCCCCAGCCGGGGGGTGCGGTGGCACGCACCCCCCGGTGGTTCCCGGTCCCATTGTACGTCGCAACCCAGAACCCTTTTCAGGAGGCTTCGCTATGAAAACCTATCATGGCCGGGTGCCGGTTCCGCCGACCCGCCTTTTTCTCAGCCTGCCCGTTCTGCTCATGTTTTCCCCC
>CAZLRO010000039.1:9517-20033 GCA_964561865.1 uncultured Rhodothermaceae bacterium
GGTTCCGCCGACCCGCCTTTTTCTCAGCCTGCCCGTTCTGCTCATGTTTTCCCCCGCCGCCCTGGCCCAGACCTTCAGCCTCGGTGCCGACGTGATGAGCCGCTATATCTGGCGCGGCACGGACTTTGGCGAGTCGGTGAGCATCCAGCCTGCCCTCACTTTCACGCAGGGTGGGGTATCCGTAGGCTCGTGGGCTTCCTATGGTGTCTCGCCCGAAGCGGCCAGCGTCAACGAGCACGACCTGTGGGTCAGCTACAGCGTCCAGACCCGCACCGGCACCTGGACGGTCGGGGCGACGGACTACTACTTCCCCAATGCCGGCTATCCGTTCTTCGACTTCGATGGCGAAGGGGAAGGGGCACACTGGATCGAGCCGTTTGCGAGCTTTACAGGGCCAGTGGCGTTCCCGATTGGCCTCTACGCGGGGGGGTTCGTCCACAACGACCCGGACCGTTCCGTCTACCTCCAGGCCAGCTACCCGTTCACGACGGAGGGCGTAGCCCTTACGTTCACAGCCGCAGCTTCGGCAGGGCCGAGTGCGCTCTACGGCACCGATACGTTCGGGATCACGACGGTGGGCCTGACGGCGCTGAAATCCGTCCCCATCACCGACCGGTTCGCCCTGCCGGTCACCGTCTCCTACCTTGTCAACCCTTACCAGGAACGCAGTTTTCTGGTGTTTGGGCTGCGTTTCTGAGGCGCAGCCCTTCCTTCAGTGGGCGATCAAACATCCTGTTCTCGTACACCGAATATGAAATTGATCAAAGCAATCATCCGCCCGGACAAGCTGAACGACGTCCTGGCAGCCCTTTTCCGCGCCGAAGTGCGGGGCCTGACCGTCTCGCGGGTACGCGGACACGGGGGCGAGATGGAGCCGACCGAAACCTACCGGGGCACCAGTGTGAAGATGGAACTGACCGAGAAGGTGATGCTGGACATCGGGGTCTCCGACCATTTCGTCGACCCGACGGTTGAGGCGATCCTGTTGGCGGCCCGCACCGGCGAGGTGGGCGATGGGAAGGTCTTCGTCCTGCCTGTCGAAAAAATCTACCGGATCCGCACGGGCGAGGAGAACACCGCCGCCGTGACGCCAGTGGTGTAACCCCGGCCCTGCGGCGGTGCGGGAACAAGCCGTCCCTGGAAGGCCAGGGACGGCTTTTCGTGTTTCCCGCCGTCCTGCATTTGACCTGACCGGGGCGACCGAAGTATCATGGCTGCACGTGACGCAGGAAGGTGCCACCCTTTCTAAAGTTGGTGTGCGTTGCGTCTTCCCTCCCCCTGCTTCGACCGTCTGGCCCATGACCCGCTGCCTGCCTGTCCTGTTGATGCTGCTGTGCCTGACGGCCCCCGCTGCTGCCCAATGGCGTGACCGCCTGGCCGTGCGCCCGCGCCTGGGCAACAACCTGTACACCGGCGACCGGGGACTGATCCGGGAGTCTGAATGGGCGGCCTACCGCGAAGGGTTTGGGCCGGGGCTGGGCATCGAAGGCGAGTACTTCCTGCGAGATGTGTTCAGCGTCGGAGGGTTCTACCTGGCCGGGGCGTTTCCGGGGGTGCTCACGCCCCGTCCCGGCTTCCGCACCATCAACCGGCAGGCGTCGAGTCAGTGGCGACACTTCCTCGGTGTTACCGGGCGGTATTACTTCGGGGCACGCCCGCCCCTGCATCCCTATGCCCACCTCGGCCTGTTCAACCTGTTCGGGCGCATCAACATCCAGACCCGCACCGGGTGGGGCTTGCGGCTTGGAGGCGGCACCACCTATCCCCTCTCGCCCCAACTGAGCCTGTTTGCCGAACTCGACTACTTCCTGGTCTATCCGGACGATGCCATCGACCTGGCCCCGCGTCCAGACCGCAGCGGCCCCAGCGACCTGCTGTTCCTGGTCGGGGTGGGTGTGCGCTACCGGCTGGCTACGCCGGCACGCCCGGTGCAGGTGACGCGGGTGGGGGGACCGCCGCTCGTGCAGCCCGGCGAGCTGGCTACCTACAACGCCAGCGTGAACGTGGGCGAGGCCACTGGCCCCCTCTCGCTGACCTGGGATTTCGGGGACGGTACCACCGACCGGGGTATCTCGGTGGTACACCAGTACGCCCAACCCGGCACCTACACCGTCATCTTCACCGCCGCGAACCGGGTTTCGACAGAGCGCCGTACCCTCACAACCACGGTGGCACGACCGGTACAGCCGGTGGAGATCGTGGCACTCATCGCCCTTCCCACGAACCCCCGCCAGGGCCAGCCCGTCCAGTTCACCCCCACGTTGCGGGGCACCGAACCCTTCACGTGTCGGTGGGACCTGGGGCAGGAGCAAAAGGCCGAAGGCTGTACAGTGACGCATACGTTCGATACGCCGGGCCGCTATGCCGTGACGCTGGAAGCGGCCAACGACAGCACTACCGTCCGCCGTACTGTCGAGGTGAACGTACTGCCAGACCGCTGCGCCGACCTGGCCGACCTGCGCACCGTCTACTTCGATGCCCAGAACAGCCAGTTGAGTCTTGAAACCCGTGCGCAACTCCGTGCCAACTTCGAGCAACTGGTCGGCTGTACGGACTTCGTTCTGTACCTGGAGGGCTATGCCACCCCCGACGAGACGAACCCGACCCGACTGGCGACCGAACGGGCACGGGCCGTCGCCGAATACTATGTGAACCTCGGCCTGCCCTCGAACCGCATCCGTTCCGAAGGCAAGGGCGTGCTGTATCCGGCCTCCGGCGATGCCCGCTGGCAGTATCGGCGTGTCCTCACCCGGCTGGTGCGGCCCTGAAAAGCCCAGCCTCGGGTCGTATGTGAGCGATCCGGGGCCTGCTCCCGACGGATAGCTTTCCCACCGCGTCCTACCCGTTCGTCGTCGTAGTCCGCTGTCAGGCGGAGAGGGCGAGGGGCACCGTGCTGCCGTAGTCGGCGAGGGCGCGGTCGTGGTCGCGCACCCAGTCCGTGGCGCACTTCAGGCGCAGCCGGGTGATCTGCAATGGCTGGCGGGAAGGGTCGGTCGAAGCCGTCCGGTACGTGACCGACACGGTCATACCCCGCTCCGGCAACGCGGCTTTCCGGGCCTCGTCCGAGGCCAGCCGCTCCAGGTTGACCTGTGCCCGGTCGGTGAAATACGGCGGATGTGCCTTCGCCAGCAGGTACAGCACGTCTTCGAGATGGTGGAACACATCGTGCCCGCGCAGCCGGTAAAGCACGTCGAACTGCCCGGAACCCACCACCAGCGCATCCCGGAACCGCTGTTGCTGCGGGTCTTCCTGGTCTTCCAGCGGACTGATCTCCAGCGCGATGCGACGGCCCTGGCGTTCGAGCACAAAGTCCACCCAGAACGGTCCGCAGGGGGTGACCACCCGCACCTGGCTCTCCAGATTCACCAGGCGGGCCAGGTACTTGACCAGGTGCCATGCCATCTCGTCTTCCAGTGGCGTCTCATAGGGCGGCTGGTATACCGGTCCACCCACAGCCATCATGTAGGGCGGCGGCGCTACTTCGGCCACACTGCGGGGCAGCGCAGCCAACGGCGCCGGTTCGGCAGGAAGGGAGCGCACAGAAGCCTCAGAAAAGAGCGTTTCCATCGTTTCGTCCAGGCAGAGGGTTGGAAGTCCAGCAGGAACACCGGTAAACTAGAAAGCCTCGGTGACAGCCATGTGTCATAGCGGGCGCGTGTTTTTTTCGACCCATGCACAACCATTCTTCATAGTTCCGGCCCTTGCATTTTATTTTGAAAGCGCTTACATTTTTTACAAGCCATGCCTGTATGTATTGTCTTACAGAAGCGCTTTTCCGGGACAATATCTGTCTTTTATGCTTGAAAGCGCTCTCACACAATGCTACGACCAAACCACCCGTGATTGCAGGGCACCCCTGCACGCTCTATGGAGGACACGCTGATGAACCGCTGGAATTACCCGCTGCTGTTGTGGGGCCTGTTCACGCTGCTACCCCTGTCTGCCCAGGCCCAGAATGACGTGATGATGCAAGCTTTCTACTGGGACGTCCCGGTCGATGCCCCCAACCTGAACGGCTCCTGGTGGGATACCCTCTCGGCCAAAGCCGTCGATATGAAGAACGCCAACATCAAAGCTGTCTGGACGCCTGCCCCGTCGAAAGGCAACTTCGGCATCTACGACATGGGCTACGGCATCTTCGACCACTACGACCTCGGCAACTACACCCAGAAAGGCTCCACCGAGACCCGCTTCGGCAGCCGCACCGAACTGATCAACATGGTCAATGCCCTGCATGCCCAGGGCATCGACGTGTATGCCGACATGGTGCTGAACCATATCTACACCGACGCTGGGCAAGAGCAATCCAACCCCGCTGTCAAGCAGTACGTCTTCGACAAGGCCTTCCGTAACGGTATCCAGTACAGCCCTTACCCCACCAACGAGATCGTCTGGCGCATCCCCAATGCCACCGCAGGCGACTACTACATCAAGATCAACGGCTACTTCCTCAACTGCTCGGCCTCCTACACCGAGCGGGCCTACAACCTGAACATTAACTGGACCGGTGCGGCCAATGACCCAACGGTGTACTGGGAGAGCGAGCCGAACAACGGTAACGGCCAGACCAACACCTTCCCCGGCTCCGGCAAGAATATCTGGGCGCACGTCAACACCTGCGGCGACATCGACGAGTACAAGGTGACGCTTACGGGCACCGCCAACCTGATCCTCAAGCTCGAAGCCCGCAAGGAGGTCGCCGGCACGCTCCAGTGGGCCGACCAGACCAACGGCTACTACCCGTTCGAGATCTGGTACAACGGCCAGAACCTCGCCAACACCACGCTTGAAGCCCGCACCAACACCGGCGTCAGCTACGTCACCCACACAGGCAGTGGCGAGCCAAATTACAGCTGGACCTACACCGATTTTCACCCCGTCGATCAGTACGACTGGCTTGGCTTCCCCGGCAACGACGAGGTTATCCCCAACACCAAGTTCTTCGGCAACGACTTCAACACCTACAGCACCACCGTCCAGACCCGCCTCAAGGACTGGGGCACGTGGCTGACCAACACCGTCGGCTACGACGGCTACCGGCTGGACTTCGTGCGCGGCTACCAGGAGACGTTCATCTCCGACTGGGTGAAAGCCATGCCCAAGAAAGGCACCGTGCAGCGCTTCACAGTAGCCGAGTACTGGACGGGCAACGGTACGACGATCAAGAACTGGATCAACACCGTCAACGGCCAGGGCGCCGACATCGATGCCTTCGACTTCCCGCTGAAGTTTACGCTCAAGGACATGACCAATGGCAATGGGTCGAGCTTCGACATGCGCTGGCTCAACACCGCCGGGCTGATCCGCGGCAGTGGTATGACCGGCCCGCAGGTGGTTACCTTTGTCGAGAACCACGACACGGGCAAGGAGCATGATAAGTGGGTGACGAAGGACTGGAAGATGGCCTATGCCTACATCCTGTTCTCTGAAGGCCGTCCGTGCCTGTTCTACCCACACGTCTACGGGGTCCGCCAGTACGACACGCACGATCCCAACCTGTGGGTGCAGGCCCCAACCAGCCTCAAGACGGACATCAAGAAGCTGACCTTCGCCCGCAAGACGTACATGGGCGGCACCACGGCCATCCTGAGTGCCGACGGCAATCCATATCCGTCGGGCGATGCCTACAACGTGTACGTGGCGCGCCGCCAGGGCACGGGCACGAAGACGGGCGCGATCCTGGTGATCAACAACCACGACACGGCCACGAAGGGCTTGTGGGTGAACAACACCACCAACAGCGCCGTATGGCCGAGCTGGGCCAACCAGACGCTCATCAACGTGATCGATGGCACGAGCACCACGCAGGTCTATGCCGATGGGCGCGTGTACGTGTCGGCCCCGCCGCGAGGCTATGCGGTCTGGGTGCCGCAGGGCGAGTACGTGGCCTATAGTGGCAACCTTGCTGAAGCCGAGACGCAGCGCCTGGCACTCGCCAACCCGTCTCTGGGCACGGCTGCCGAGGTGCCGCAGGCATTCACGGTCGTGCCGAACTACCCCAACCCCTTCAACCCGCAGACGACACTCGGCTTCACGCTGCCGACGGCGGGCCTGGTGACGGTGCAGGTCTACAACGTACTCGGCCAGGTGGTTGCCACGCTGGTCGATGAGGAGCGGGCAGCAGGTACGCACCACGTCTCCTTCGACGCGGGTTCCCTCTCCAGCGGCGTGTACTACTACACGGTGCGCTGGAACGGCCAGCAGCAGACCCGGATGATGACCTTGATGAAGTGACCGAACGGATCAGGAAAAGCTGAACCGCCAGCGGCCGGGTGTTCGTCGGGGCACCCGGCCTTTTTTGTGGCACGGAGCATGCCGAGGGGCAAGCAGGCGAACGATGGTCAGCACCTGCAACGGCCTTCACGCAGACACGAGCAGCCGCTTGCGCTCTTGCACCACTGCTTCGAGCAGCCGGTCGTAGGCAGGGATGTGCGTGCGCCAGTCCAGGTGTTCCGGGATACCCTTGAGCGTGGTCACCGGTAGCGGGCGCTCCCGGCCTTTGAGGATGTCGAAGAGGATACGGAAGAGATGTTCGTCATCCTGGTACAGCACAGGGGCATGTAGCAGCGGGTTGTGCAGCGAGGGTGGGATGAGTTCGGGATAGGTGAGGCGGTTCGGCAACAGCGGATGGCAGCCACAGTAGAGGGCCTCGAGCAAGGCAATGCCGAAAAACTCGTGGATGGAGGTAGAAACGACGATGTCGGCCCGATGGAGCAGGCGACTGTACTCGGCGAAGTCCTCGGCATAGCCATAGTGGAGGATGCGCTCGGCGTAGCGCTGGAAAGCCTGTTCAAACTCGTAGGGTTGTTCCTGGAAATGCTCTCCGGCCAGGATGAGGCGGAAGGCGCACCCGGCATCATCCAGGCGGTTCATCAGGCGGAAGAACGCCTCCGGGTTCTTGTCGTGCTGCCAGCGCTGGTTCCAGAGCACGATGGGGGGCTTCATACCTGGCCCCCAGTTATGCTGCTCGAACTCTGGCGCGTACCGGTCGTGCTCGCGCAGGTTCATCCCCGGATGCAGCACCGAGCTTTTGGCCTTGATCTCGGCTACGGTGTGCAGGTGCGTGTAGTCCGGGTAGGTCCGCAGCAGCACCGGCAGGGCCTCGAAGAACTCGTCGTGGTGGAACTGCGAGTTGAACACCACCCGATCAGCAGCCAGGCAGGAGAAGTAGTTGATGTAGGCGTAGGTGTCGTTGCGGAGTTGTCCGGGGGGTAGCGGATAGGTCAGTTCGTTCTCGTGCAGGTAGAGCACCGCCGGCACATCGGCCAGCTCGCGGCGCGTCAAGGCCAGAAACGCCGGGAGGTTGATCATCCCGGTCGCCAGGATCACCTCCGGCTGAAACCCTTCGGCCAGGGCTTGCAGGGCCTTGCGGGCAATGGTGACGGCCCCGCCCTGCATCCGCCATTCCCAGAACCGCGCCGTCATCGTGATGGCATGGAACGTATGGGTGCTGTGGGCCATCAGCCCATCCAGAAAGTTGCGATGTGAGCCGCCGTACCAGGATTCCAGGGCCAGAACGTTCATGGGGGATGGTCAAAACCAGTGTTCACCACCGGTACCACTTGTGTCACCGGCAGCCATCGGATATCTTGTCAGTCGTCTTTCCGCAGCAGGATGGCTTTCTCCTCCTCCTTCGTCGTAGGACGCACGATTGAGACGATGCGAAACTGAAGGCTTTCGCGCATGACCGGGTCGCGGACCTCGTCGGGAGTGAGGGCCACTTCATCGCCGGGTTCGAGGGTCAGCAGCCGGGTTGCCAGGGCCAGCTCGACCAGGTAGTCGTGGGTGTTCTTGATGATGATGCCGCGCCGCGCTTTGGGCATGGTATACTACGTCAGGTGCGAGGTTAAGGGGTATAATACAATAATTCCAACGGTATTTCGTAAACCCCTCCGGGGAGGCCAGGCGAAAAATGGAGGCATTCCGACGCTCATGGGCGGATCGATGGTTGCACCTGTTCTGGCAAGGGCTAGGCCAGATCGTCTATCCGCCTGCGTGCCTGGGCTGTGACGGACTGGTGCCGGACGCCCCGGCTCCACTCTGCCCCCGGTGTACCAGCCGGCTGGAGCGCGTCATGCCGGAGGAACTGGACGCCCACCTCCAGACGTTGCCCGCTACCCACGGGGTTTTCGACACCGTGTTCGCCCTCTGGCACTTCGACAAAGGTGGAACTCTGCAAGCCGTGCAACATGCCCTCAAATACGGCCACCGCCCCCGGTACGGACGTATCCTCGGCGAATGGATGGGGCAGGCCCTGGCGGAACAGCCCCACCACCTGCCGTCCGACACCCTCGTCCTGCCCGTCCCGCTGCACTCGGTTCGCCAGTTCGAACGGGGCTACAACCAGAGTGCAATGCTGGCCGCGGGCCTGTCCCGACACTTCGACCTATCCCTGCGCGAGGACCTGCTCCGCCGCCACCGCGCCACCCGCTCCCAGACCCGGCTCAGCCGTACCCGGCGCTGGCAGAACGTGGAGGGCGCCTTCGTCGTCACGGACCCGTCGGCGCTGGCCGAACGTCCGGTGCTGCTGGTAGACGATGTGCTCACCACCGGGGCCACCGTTGCCGCAGCGGCATGGGCGCTGAAACAGGCCGGGGCCAGAGAGATCCACCTCGCCGCTCTGGCGTTGGCACGGTAGCCGAATATCCACAAAAAAAGCCCCTCGCCGTGCAGGCGAGGGGCTTGCTGAAAGCAGCAGGATGCGGTCAGTTGCAGCCCAGGTCGGCGCGGGTGCCCGGATCGTTGTTCGGGAAGCAGTTCCCCGAAGGCAGCGAAGCCGGCAGGTAGCGCGACAGCTGCGGGTCGTACAGCCCGTTCTCTACGAAGGCCACGAGGTCGTCCACCTCGGCCGCCGTCAGGTTGAGCGGCTGGAACTGCGGAGCTAGCTGGCTAGCCGGCACGTCGGGGTTAGAGGGAATACCAGCATTCTTGTATTCCACCACTTCCCGAACTGTGTTGAACGTGCCGCCGTGCCCGTAGAACGGCGAATCCTTCAGATTGTAGAGCTGGGGCGTCTTGAACTTGAACATGTCCTCTGCACGGCCCGTGAAGCCACCGCGGCCCTTGTTCTCGGCCTTGCCGACGACGTCGCCATAGACGCCGGGGCCGTCGAGGTCTGGCGCTCCGATGGCGTAGAAGGTCATTGAGTTGAGGGCCGGGCCGGTATGGCAGGAGGAACAGTTGGCCTTGCCGAAGAACAGGATGGCTCCGCGCTTCTCCTGGTCGGTCAAGGCGT
Organism: uncultured Rhodothermaceae bacterium; assembly: GCA_964561865.1. GTDB lineage: Bacteria > Bacteroidota > Rhodothermia > Rhodothermales > CAZLRO01 > CAZLRO01. The sequence continues at coordinate 18,753 of CAZLRO010000039.1, forward strand.
TCTTGCTACCCCGCAGCCACCGCTGGAACGGTGCCGCGTTTGCCATAATCGTCCGCTCGAAGGCGGCAATCGCCAGGCCAGTCTGCTCGCGCAGCCCTACCGCGCCCCCCACCGGCAGCACACTGCCGTTGGGCTGGCCTGTCGGGAAGGCTGCGGCAAACATCGCCTGGTAGGTCGCGTTCGTGGCCGCCAATGAGTTCTCAATCGGGGCGAGGCGATGGACCTTCAGGCCAGCGATTGCCTGCGTCTCGACACCTGTGTAGCCGAGCAGGTTGGTCTCTTTCGGTGTACCGGGCGTCCAGGACGCTTCGGTACCAAGGTTGATGCCGGCACCACCGAACTGCCCGTTCCAAAGCATGACTTCCTGGTAGGCCGCGTTCATCGCAGTGGGCGAACGGATCGGCTGTACGTCCAGTTGGGCGATCTGGTAGTTCGGGTCGTTGAAGCGGGCTTCGCCGTGTACGCCGAAGCCGGAGCCGCCTTCCCCGACGCCCTGGATGCGACCTGCCTGGAACCCGGCAGCCGCATGGTGGCACGAGGCACAGGAAGCCGTCTGGGCACCTTCCGGGCGCATCGGGCTGACGAGCAGGCCCGTCTCATGGAAGAGCAGGCGGCCTAGATCAACTTTCGCTTTCGTGATCGGGTTGTTCGGGTCCTGTGGAATGCTGGCGTAGTCGTTGCTCGAAGGCAGCTTGAAGTAGTCCAGCCCCTGCCCCCCCGAAGCGCTCACGAGTGCCGCCTCGAGTTCGTCATCCAGGGCGCTGCCACCGCCGCCCGCCTTGATGAAAACGGTGTCGGAGACCTGGCAGCCCACCAGTGACCCGACGAACAGGGCCAGCACCGACAGGTGCAGGGCCTTGTTGATGAATGCGTGTTTCATGCTGAAATGCCCCCTTAGGGAGTGTTGTGTTGTGGGAACGCAGCCATTGAGGTTGTCTATGAATGACACATGCGCGCACGCGCTACGTGTACGTGCGGCATGCGGTGCTGGCATACCATCTTGCCTTTCGGCCTTAAGAGTATCGGCCAGCACGTGATGTTCATAAATGCGTCGGGAAGAGCAGACCATCCTGCCCATTTCTATGGCCTGAATCGCGCCAGTACAGGGGCCGTGGATCAGGCGTGCATATCCTCCAATCCACTCAGTTTGCGGTACCAGAAAGGGAATGACAAGATGTTCATTACTACTCCTGAAGACGGAATATCGGGATATTTTCGGTCATCTCATGGAATGATGCCGAGTTACACGGAGACATTGTTACAAGATCGTTGCAATTGAAG
>CAZLRO010000040.1:0-11493 GCA_964561865.1 uncultured Rhodothermaceae bacterium
TCGCTATCCTCCTCGCTATCCTCCTCGTCGTCTTCGTCGTCACCATCCTCGTCGTCACCATCCTCGTCGTCGCTATCCTCGTCGTCGCTATCCTCCTCCTCGTCGCCTTCGTCGTCAGCATCCTCGTCGCCCTCTGCTTCTTCAGCGGCAGCCTCGTCGGCAGCCTCGTCACTCATCTCTGCCGCAGGCGTTTCTTCGGCGGTTTCCGGCATGACTTCGGCATCATCCGCTTCGGGAAGGGCTGCGTCGGTGGCTTCGAGTTCGGGTGTTTCCATCAGTTCGTTCATGGTGGTTCCTCGGTTTGCGGTTCGCAGGGATCGGGCGATCATGGACGATCTCATGAGATCGCCCAGGTGAGATCGTCTCAGGAAGGCAGGCCATCTCGTTTGCACGCGGCGAGGTGGGGTATCCCGTCGTTCAAAAGACGGTCTTCTTGCAGCGTGACAGCACGTTCTGGCCGGGAACGTGGGTTCGGTGCAGGGCCACCCCGTCCCGGAACTGCATTACGAAGGGACAGGTACGAAAGGCGCGCCTGCCGTGTCGGGCAGGCACCAGAACATAACGATCCACCCGAAAGAAGGCATGGCCTGTGGTGCTACCGTTGTGTTAAATCCGGGCAGAAACCGGTGGTCGAAGAGCCGTGTGAGGGGTTAGATTACCCCATCCTGTACCGTTCCTTCCTGCCTCCTGCCGCTATGCTGATCGACCTGAGCCACCCCATCACCGATGGCCTCATCACCTATCCGGGTTTGCCTGCGCCGGTGATCTGTGACTACTGGAGCCGGGCGCAGACCGAAGGGTGGTACGCGCCGGGGGTGACGTTTCACATCGGCAAGATCGAGATGGTGGCGAACACGGGCACCTACCTGGATGCCCCGTTCCACCGCTGGGCCGACGGAGCCGACGTGGCGGCCCTGCCGCTGACGGCGGTGGCCGATCTTGAGGCGACGTGTGTATCTGCCGATCCTGCCGTGCGGGCCATCGGGGCCGAGGTCTTCTCCGGCCTCGACGTGAAGGGCCGGGCGGTGCTGGTCTACACCGGCTGGTCCCGCCACTGGGCGACGGAGCAATACCTGGCGGGTCATCCATTTCTGACCGAAGAGGCAGCCCTTTATCTGCAACAGGCTGGGGCGGTGCTGGTGGGCATCGATTCGCTCAACATCGACGACACGGCGGACCTGCGGCGGCCGGTCCACAGCCACCTGCTGCGGCACGACATCCTGATCGTCGAGCACCTGACGAACCTGTCGGCGCTGCCGCCGGCGGGATTCCGGTTCTATGCCGTGCCGGTCAAGGTAGTGGGGATGGGCACATTCCCGGTGCGGGCTATTGCCCGGCTGTAGTGGCTCAGGGGGCAGGTTGGGTTTGCAGGTAGCCGGCTCCGCGCCCCTTGATCTGCTCGTCCCAGTGCTGCATCCAGGCCGGGCCTTCGGCGGCGAGGCGGTTCCAGTCCAGCGGCATCGTGGGGATGGGGCGGGCGGTGATCCAGTCCGGGAGCCGGTCGGGGGGCAGGTCCGTCCGGGTGGGGATGCGGTAGAACTGCGTGGCCTGCTCGACGAGGGCGCTGTCGGAGGTGACGAACTCGTAGAACTGCTGCGCCCGTGCGGGGCTGGGGCCGCCCTGGACGAGGGCGATGCCGTCGTAGAGCACGGGTGTACCGCTGGCCGGGAGCACGTAGGAAAACGGGTTGCCGCGCAGCCGGGCCTGGAGGTAGGCGTCGGCCATGTTCCACAGGGTGAGGTCGCCTTCCTCGCGGGCCAGCTTGATGTAGAGCTGGGACGGGTCGGCAGCGTAGCTCTTGGTGTTGGCATCCAGCCGGGCCAGCCAGGCATAGCCCGCCTCCACCGACGGCTGGCGCAGGATCATCGCAGCCCAGATGGTGCGCATGGTGCTGGAGCCAAGCGGGGCACGGATGATGATGCGGTCCTTCCATTTCGGGTCGAGCAGGTCGTCCCAGTCGGCAGGCACCTCCTCCGGCGACACCGTGCGGTGGTTGTAGAGGATCACCTCCGGGGTGCGGAACGGGGCATACCAGCGGTCGGCAGCGTCGTGCGACTCGGGGGGCACCACCCCGTGCCAGGTGGGGCGGTAAGGGGCCAGCAACCCTTCCTCGGCAGCCCGCATGAAGGTGGGGTTGTCGCCTCCCCACCAGAGGCTGGCCTTCGGGTTCTGGCGCTCGGTGCGGATGCGGTCGTAGGCATCCTGCCCGCCCATGTCCTGCCACACCACGTCCACCTCCGGATACCGGGCCTCGAACGCCTGCTCGTAGTGCGTGAGCATCTCCTTGTCGTGCGGCGAATAGATGAGCAACTGCTCACGGGCGGGCGAACCCGCACATCCAAACCACCACAACAGGCTGCACAGGGCAAAGAAGCGAAACATAATGGATTTCGGATTGCGGATCATGTCCTTGCGAGGAGCAGGGTCGATCAGGGTCAATCTCATGAGATCGACCCTGATCGACCACAAGCCTGCCCCCTGTCATTCCCCGTCATCCCCGCGTAGGCAGGGAGAAGGCGGGAAGAAGGCGGGGGTGGCAATCTCAACGTTAGGCGTTATTTCGACGCTGCTGCTCGGTGGAGACGGCGAGATCACCCCGTCGGTCGGGCGATCAAGATCGCCTACGACCTCCTCGTGATGACACCAGTGGGTAAGGTGCCATCCTCTCCCCAAGTTTCTAATAGCCAATAGCTAACGGCTAACAGCTATATCCCCAAGCCCCAGTCAACAGCTACTTCCTCTCACCGTCGTTGCTGGCGCAGCATCCAGTCGTAGAGCTGCGGGTTTTCGTAGGTGAGGGTCCAGGAGTCGTGGTTGGCCTCTGGGTAGACGGTGAACTGCACGTCGCCGTCACACTGGCGCAGGGTGTTGACCAGTTCTTCGGTGCGGTCGATCAGGATGATCTGGTCTTTCGCCCCGTGGAACGTCCATACGGGCACCTCCTTGATGCGGCAGGCGAGGAGGCGCTGCCCCCAGCCACAGATGGGCGCAATGGCCGCGAAGCGGTCCGGGTAGCGCATCGCCAGGTCCCAGGTGCCATAGCCGCCCATGCTCAGCCCGGTCACATAGAGGCGGGTCTCGTCCACGCGGTAGGTGCGCACCACCTCGTCCACCAGCGCATGGAGGGCGTCGGCGTCCCAGAGTTCACCCGCCGGACACTGGGGGGCGATGAGGATGAAGGGGAAGGACTGTCCGGCTTTGGCCAGCTTGGGTGGGCCGTGGACGGTGACGAGGTCGAGGCTGTCCCCCCGTTCGCCTGCCCCGTGCAGGAACAGCACCATCGGCCAGGCTTGTATGCTGGTGGCATAGCCTTCCGGAAGGAACACGAGGTACTGATACCCTACGGCCTTCTCGACGTGGCGCTGGAACGACGCCGTCTGTTGGGCCATGACCGCGGGAGGGAGCATAGACAGCACCAGAAGAAGACGGTACATAGGGGTTACTGGCGTTGAAGTTCGAGCAATTCTCCGCCGAAGCCATTGCCTGTCACGTTGAGCTGGATCGTGTTTCGGTTGCCGGAGACGGTGCCGCTGGCATCTTGCGGTGGCTGGTTGGCATAGGTCAGTTGCACAGTGATGGCAGGGAAGAGGTGGCTACCCCGCACGCTGTAGCTGGAGGTGCCCAGGCTGGAGGCCGCCGTACCCGTGCCGGTGAGCTGGGTGTTGGCCTCCAGCAAGGTCATGGTGTAGGTGTAACGCACGCCCTGGACGGTGACCTCCCCCCGCCATGACCCACTTAATGATGGCGGCTCGCTCGTCTCGCCCCTATCCCCGCCCGAATCGCAGGCCCCCAGCCCCAGCAGGAGCAGCATCAACCACAGGATATGTCGCATCGGCATGTTCAGGTTTGGGAACGTCCTGCCCGGTAACAGGAAAATAGCACACCTCGTTTCCCAAAGCATGGGCCTGCTGCGAAAATGAACACCCGCATGGGCAGTCCTCCTGCATTTTGGGCATTAGGTGGGCAGCAAATGGGCAGAGGTTGGGCTGGTGATCGGGCAAAACGTCGAGGTAATGTTAGGCCCGTTCCGGACACGCCGGGCACCTGGCCCGGATCATCCCAACCTTCACCACAGGAATCACCCATGAAACGCTTCCTTCGTTTCCTTCCTCCGCTGGCCCTGGGCACTGTGCTGCTGGGGCTGCTCATGGCCGGTCCTGACGACGGGACGGCTTCCAGTCACCGCGAGGCTCCGCTCATCAGCGAAGACCCATTGGCCGACAACACAGATGTCTACGCCTTCCGTTCCCCCGACGATACCAACACCGTCACCATCGTCGCCAACTACATCCCGCTGGAACTGCCTGAAGGCGGCCCCAACTACAGCACCTTCGGCGAGAACATCCGCTACGAAATCCACGTCAAGAACCAGACGACGGTGGGTACGCTAGGCGATACGTGGGACGACATCACCTACCGGTTTGTCTTCCGGCAGCAGAACGAAGACCCCACCACGTTCTTCAACATCCGCCTTGGCAAGCAGAACCTGAAGACCACCTACCGGCTCGAACGCAGCATCGACGGAGGGCCGTACCAGACCCTGGTCTCCCAGGGCATCGTGCCGCCGAACAACATCGGCCCGCGCAGCATCGAAGGCGGTGCCGGGCTGGGTACCACCTACGACCAGCTCGTCCAGAGCGCCATCTATACCACCTCGACGGGCGAGAAGGTCTTCGCCGGGCCGCGTGATGATGCGTTCTTCGTGGACCTGGGCGGGGTCTTCGATCTGGGCCAGACCCGCAGCAGCTTCGGCACCGATGCGGGCAACCCCGACAACGCCCGCGACGCCGTGGCCGGGTTCAACACGCACGCCCTCGTGCTGCAAATCCCGATCTCGACGTTGCAGAAAGACGGCAAAACAGTGGACCAGGCCGCGAATATCCTCGACCCGGACTTCGTGATCGGGGTCTGGGCCTCGGCCAGCCGTCCGAAGTTCCGGGCGCTCTCGGCAGAGGGCGAGAAGCCCAAGCACAATGGCCCCTGGGTGCAGGTCTCGCGTCTGGGCATGCCGCTCACCAACGAGGCGGTCATCCCCATCGGTGACAAGGACCGGTGGAATGCCAAGACCCCCTACAGCGTCGAAGAGCAGGAATTCGTCGAATACTTTGCCAACCCCGAGCTGGCGCTGTACATGGACGACAGCCAGTTTGGTGGGGCTGTGCCAGCGCTCAGCGCCCTGCGCATCCAGACCATGTCCTACCCTGCCGTCGGCGATATCGACGGCGACGGCAATGTGGGCTTCGACTTCCGCAACGGTAAGGATGGGGTTTACGACCTCGTGGAAGCAGGCGTGGACCTGAGTGGGACGGCCTTCGCCGTGCCGGTGCAGCCGGGTCTGGCCGGGCCGGGGCAGCCGCGCCTGGCCGACGTGTTCCCCGCCTTCTACTTCGGCGTGCCCAACGCCATCCCCTATCAGCTGGCGACAGGCAAGACCGGCGGCCCTCTCAGCGCCGGCAAGCCGTTCATCCACAACTTCCTGCCGCATACGCAGACCGCCGACGGCAACCTCTACGGCGGGGACATGCTGCGCCTGAACATGGCGACGCCCGTCACCGACCGCAACAGCAGCGAGTTCACGACCAATGCCCGCATGGGGCTGATCCGGGCGGCTGTGCTGGGGCTGACGGACCCGACCTACAACGGCAGCACCGACCTCCAGTTCATCCCGCACATGGACGGCTTCCCGAACGGTCGCCGCCTCGAAGACGACGTGACCACCATCGAACTGCAAGCGGTGGGTGGTCTCGTGCTGGCCGCTGTGGGCCTGCCCTTCGACGACGCGGTGGCGGGTGACTACAGCGACCTGGCCTCACCCAAGCTGGTGGCCGAGCTGACCTACAACGCGGGTCCGACGAAGAACGACCTGGCGCTCTCGCAGACGTTCCCCTACCTGGCTGACCCGCACCGGGGCTACGACTACATCAAGCAACTCACCGCCGAAGCCCCGGCAGCGAAGCCGTCGGTGCAGGCCCCGGCGGGCAAGCGCAGCTTCCTCGGTGCCGCCACCCCGGACGCCCTGCTGCTCGACCAGAACTACCCCAACCCGTTCAACCCCAGCACCACCATCCGCTACCAGGTGCAGCATGGCGGACCGGTGGCCGTGCGGGTGTTCGACATCCAGGGGCGGCTTGTGCAGACCCTCGTCAACAAGGCGCATGACCCCGGCACCTACAGCGTCACCTGGGATGCCTCCCATCTCGCCAGCGGCAGCTACTTCTACCGCATTGAGGCCAACGGCAGGATCCTCCAGACCAAGCAGGCCCTCCTTGTGAAATGAGGCAGGGGCAAGAGGAAAGGAGGGGTAGGGCGGAAGCTGGACGACCGTCCTGTCCCTCCTCCTCGGTTTTTTCCGCACGGTTCCCTCAAAATGAACACCCCTTGAGCAGCAATTGGTCAGCGATTGGACTGGTGGCTGACCAGAAAAGCGGGCTATTCTGACCATCGTCGCCCCGTAAGGCGGCAACCCGCTTTCTCCCCACATTCCGCAATCATTCCCAGGACCCCCATGTCACGAACCTCCCGCTTCCTGATCCCGCTGAGTGCTGGCGCGCTGGCGTTGCTGGCGCTGCTGGGCGGCCCCGCGCCGGGCGATGCCTCCAGCCACCGCGAGGCCCCGCTCATCAGCAACGACCCGCTGGCAGACAACACCGACCTCTATGCCTTCCGGTCGCCCGACGACCCGAACACCGTCACCATCATCGCCAACTACATCCCGCTGGAACTGCCTGAAGGCGGCCCCAACTACAGCACCTTCGGCGAGAACATCCGCTACGAAATCCATATCAAGAACCAGCCAACAAACGGCAGTCTCGGTACGGCGAAGGACAACCTGACCTACCGGTTTACCTTCAGCCAGGAGAACGAGGACCCCACCACATTCTTCAACATCCGCCTCGGCAAGCAGAACCTGAAGACCACCTACAAGGTCGAGCGCAGCATCGACGGGGGCAGCTTCTTCGAGACGGTGCTGGAAGGGGGCGTTGTGCCGCCGAATAACATCGGCCCGCGCAGCATCGAAGGCGGCGCCGGGCTGGGTACCACCTACGACCAGCTCGTCCAGAGTGCGCAGTACACGCTGGACAAGGGCGAGAAGGTCTTCGCCGGGCCGCGCGACGACCCGTTCTTCGTGGACCTGGGCGGGGTCTTCGATCTGGGTCAGACCCGCAGCAGCTTCGGCGACGTGTCCATCCCCGACAACGCCCGCGACGCCGTAGCCGGGTACAACACGCACGCCCTCGTGCTGCAAATCCCGATCTCGACGTTGCAGAAGGATGGCAAGACGGTAGACCAGGCCACGAGCATTCTCGACCCGGACTTCGTGATCGGGGTTTGGGCCTCGGCCAGCCGCCAACAGGTCACCACCCTCTCGCCCATCGGGGAGAAGCCGACGTACAGCGGTCCCTGGGTGCAGGTCTCGCGCCTGGGCATGCCGCTCACCAACGAGGCGGTCATCCCCATCGGCCAGAAGGATTACTGGAACGCCGTCACACCCTACAGTGTCGATGAGCAGGGCTTCTATGTCTATTTCGCCAACCCGGAGCTGGCGCTGTACATGGATGACAGCCAGTTCGGCGGGGCCGTACCGGCACTGAGTGCCCTGCGCATCCAGTCGATGGCTTACCCCGCGTTGGGCGACCTCAACAGTGATGGACGGCCTGGTCTGGACTTCCGCAACGGCAAGGATGGGGCGTTCGAGGCGGCGGCGGCGGGCGTGGACCTGAGCGGGACGGCCTTCGCCGTGCCGGTCAACCACGGATTGGCCGCCCCCGGCATGCCGCGCCTGACGGACATCTACCCGATCTTCTACTTCGGCGTGCCCAACGCCATCCCCTACCAGTTGGCGACGGGCAAGACCGGTGGCCCCCTCACCTCCGGCAAGCCGTTCATCCACACCTTCCTGCCGCTGACCGACGACGGCACCACGCTCTACGGCGGCGATATGCTGCGCCTGAACATGGCGACGCCCGTCACCGACCGCAACAGTGAGGAGTTCATGGATTGGGCGCACCAGGGCCTCGTGCGGGCCGCTGTGCTGGGCCTGACCGCCGCGCCCTACAACACCAATACCCTCGTCGAGGCGATCCCGCACATGGACGGCTTCCCGAACGGTCGCCGCCTCGAGGACGACGTGACCACCATCGAACTGCAAGCGGTGGGCGGCCTCGTGCTGGCCGCCGTAGGTCTGCCCTTCGACGACGCGGTGGCGGGCGATTACAGCGACCTGGCCTCGGCCCAGCTCGTGGGGCAGTTGCAGTACAACGCGGGTCCGACGAAGAACGACCTGGCGCTCTCGCAGACGTTCCCCTACCTGGCGAACCCGCACCGGGGCTACGACTACATCAAGCAACTCACCGCCACCGCGCCGGAAGCGACGGTGGCTACCGAGCCGAACATGGGCATCGGCGTACCCCGTGCGTTCATCCTCGACCAGAACTACCCGAACCCGTTCAATCCGAGCACGACGATCCAGTACCACGTCTCCCGGCCTGCCGACGTCCGGTTGCGCATCTACGACGTGCAGGGTCGCCTCGTGACGACGCTGGTGAACGAGCGGCTGGCCCCCGGCACCTACACCGTGCCGTTCAATGCCAACAACCTCGCCAGCGGCACCTACTTCTATCGCATCGAGGCAGACGGGCAGGTCTTCGACACCAAGAAGGCCGTGTTCGTCAAGTGAGGCGAGCCGAAGGGCGTCAGGTCAGGTGGGGATCCTGACGCCCTTCCCGGTTTTGACCGTTTGCAGGGCCGCTGGGACGGCCTGAAATCCGCACTCCCCAATCCGCACTCCCCAATCCGCACTCCCCAATCCGCAATCTTCCGCGTGCCATGAAATCCCTTTTGACTCCTTCGCGCATGGCCCTTGCCATGCTGATGATTGCCATCGTTGTTGTTGGAGGCTACCGGCTCTGGCAATGGCAGTCGCAACCCTCGGTGCCGGTGCTGTCGCTGGCGGCTACGACGCCCGATGCCCAGCAGGTACAGAACGTGTATGACTACTACCGCGAGGCCGTGCGCCGTAACCCGAAGGCTGCAGTGAACTACGTGCGCCTCGCCGGGGCGTTCGTGCAGGCGGCCCGCCTCACCGGGCAGGAAAGTACGTACCTGCCCCCGGCGCAGGCGTTGCTCGACGAGGCGCTGGCCCTCGATCCGCAGCATTACGAAGGCCGGGTCGTCCAGGCTTCGCTCTACAACCTGTTCCACCAGTTCGAGCAGGCCCGCGACCTGGCGAACGCCCTCATCGCCGAAAACGACCACCACGCCGCCACCTGGGGCATCCTCGTGGATGCACACCTCGAACTGGGCGCGTACGACGACGCCGTCCAAGCCTGCGACCGGATGCTGGCGATCCGCCCCGACATGGCCTCCTACACCCGTGCCAGCTACCTGCGTGAACTGCATGGCGACAACGACGGGGCTATCCAGGCCATGCGCATGGCCGCCGATGCCGGGGTCTACGGGCGCGAAGACAGGGCCTGGGCACTGTACAACCTGGGCCAGTTGTACCTGGCCGGGGGCAAGCCCGACACCGCTGCCTTCATCTTCAACGGCATCCTCGAAGAGCGTCCGTCCAGCGCCTACGCCAAGCAGGGCCTGGCCGAGGTCGCCCGGCTGCGCGGGGACTATGACGCCGCCGTCACCCTGCTCCAGGAAGCCTACACCCTCGAACCCCGCACCCTCTTCCACGAGCGCCTCGCCGAAGTCTACCGCGAAGCCGGGCGGGTTGCCGAGGCCGAGGCCCTCACCGAGGGCATCCTCGCCTCCTTCGGGGCCGGGCAGAAGATGGGCGAGAACAACAACATGGAGTACGCCGACTTCCTCGCCGACCTGGGCCGCGACCTGCCCGAAGCCCTGCGGCTGGCCCAACAGGAAGTGGAACGCCGCCCGAACCACCTGCACGCTCTAGAGACCTATGCCTGGACCCTCCACCACAACGGTCGCTCGTCCGAGGCCGTTCCCTATGTCGAAAAGGCGCTGCGGATGAACAACGGCGATGCGATGCTACATTATCGTGCCGGGATGATCTACGCTGCTGCTGGGCAGGTGCAACAGGCCACCCGGCAGTTCCGCCTGGCCCTGGACAACCGGCTGGAAGTGGAGAGTGGACTGGCCGCAGCGGAAGTCCAGAACCGGCTGAACACGCTGGCCGCAAACTGAGGACATTCCTTTCCACGCCCAACCTGATCGGTGTATCGACATGACAGCACGCCGCACTTCTGTCTGGGCCTTGGTGGTTCTGGGTATACTCTCCTTCGCCGGCTGTCAGTCCACCCCTGCCGGGCCAATGCCGGGCGATGGCTACGTGGACGTGCCCGGCGGACGCATCTGGTATCGGGTGGTTGGCAGCGGTCCTGGCACACCCCTTTTGCTGCTGCACGGTGGTCCGGGTGCGCCCAGTTACTACCTCAAACCCCTGGCAGCGCTGGCCGATGAACGCCCGGTGATCTTCTACGACCAGCTCGGTGCCGGACGTTCCGACCACGTATCCGATACGACGCTCTGGAAGACCGAGCGCTTTGTGCAGGAGATCGAAGCCCTGCGAAAGGCCCTCAACCTCACAGAAATCCATCTGCTGGGGCATTCGTGGGGCACCATCCTGGGGGCGGAATACCTGTTCACCCGTCCGAGCGGGGTACGCAGTGTGATCTTCGCCAGCCCGGCCCTGAGCATGAACCGCTGGGTGCAGGATACCGACAGCCTGCGCCACCTGTTGCCGGACTCTGTGCAGGCGGTCATCGATCAGCACGAGGCTGCCGGGACGTTCGAGGACCCCGCCTACCAGGAAGCCACGATGCTGTTCTACCAGCAGTTCCTGGCCCGGAAACAACCTTGGTCCGCCGATATCGACAGCACGTTCTCGCAGATGAACCCCTCCCTCTACGGGTACATGAATGGCCCCAGCGAGTTCACGATCACCGGAACGCTCAAGGAGTACGATGCAACCCCCCGGCTGGGCGAACTGGCCCTGCCGACGCTCTTTACAACCGGGGAGTTCGACGAGGCCACCCCCGCTACCGTGCGCTATTACCACAGCCTGGTGCCGGGGTCGCAACTTGCCATCATCGAGGACAGCGGCCACCTGACCATGCACGATGCCCCGGAGCGCAATGTGGCGGTTGTGCGGGACTTCCTCCGACAGGTCGAGGGACAATAAAACCCACCTTTGCCATGAGACGCTTTGTCCTGCTCTTTTTCCTGAGCCTGCTGGCGTTCGTATACCAGTCCCTGGCCCAGCCGTCTACCGGCCAGCTACAAGGACGGGTGATCGATGCGGCCACGGGCGAAGGGCTGCCCGGCGTGACGGTAGTACTGGAGGGCACCCCCTACGGGATGGCGACGACGCTCGATGGCCGTTTCGACCTCCGCAACCTGCCCGCAGGCCGGTATACCCTGGTCGCCTCCCTGCTCGGCTACGGACGCCACACCCAGGCCCTCACGCTGGAGGCCGGGGGGACGGTAGACCTGGCACTGACCCTGCGCGAGGAGCCGATCACG
>CAZLRO010000040.1:11503-13491 GCA_964561865.1 uncultured Rhodothermaceae bacterium
AAAGCGTCCTGGCCCAGGCGGAACGGTCGTACTCGGCAGCCTCGTCGCTGGCGCTGCGGCGCTTCGACTTGCTCTCGCGCCCGAACCACTCGGCCCAGGACCTGCTGCGGGCCGCCCCCGGCCTCATCATCGCCCAGCACGCCGGCGGGGGCAAGGCCGAGCAGATCTTCCTGCGGGGCTTCGACGCCGACCACGGCACCGACGTGAACCTCTCGGTGGATGGCCTGCCGGTGAACATGGTCTCGCACGGGCACGGCCAGGGCTACGCCGACCTCCACTTCCTCATCCCGGAGACAGTGGAGGAGATGGACGTGCGAAAAGGCCCGTATTTCGCCGAATACGGCAATCTCGCCACAGCCGGGGCTATTGCCTTCCACACCCGCGACCACCTCGACGAGAACCTCGTCCGGCTCGAAGGCGGGCGCTTCGAGACACGCCGCCTCACCACGCTCTACCAGATCCCCCTGCCGGGGGCGCACCAGGGCGCGTATGTCGCCGGGCAGTTCTACCGCAGCGATGGTCCCGTCGCCAGCCCGCAGGGGTTCAACCGCGTCAACCTCTTCGGCAAGTTCCACACCCACCTGGGCGAGGCATCCACGCTGGCCCTCAGCGTCAGTGGCTTCAGCTCGGCCTGGGATGCCTCCGGTCAGATCCCCCAACGCGCCGTCGCCTCCGGGCTGATCGACCGCTTCGGCAGCCTCGACGACCGCGAAGGCGGAACCACCGGACGCCAGGACGTGAACCTGCACTATACCGTCGAGGGCGACGACGGCAGCCAGTTGCTGTTGCAGTCCTACCTCAGCCGCTACAACTTCAAGCTGTTTTCCAACTTCACCTTCTTCCTGGACGACCTGGTGAACGGGGACATGATCGAGCAGACCGACGACCGGCAGATCACGGGGCTGAACAGCCGGTACCAGTTCCACCGACTGCTTGGACGTGCCCTTGCCACCACCACGCTCGGCGGCGGCTTCCGCGCCGACGATGCCGACGTGGCGCTCTGGCACAGCCCCAACCGCCGCCGCCTCGCCGCCCGCGTCGATGCCACCCTGGCCGAACGCAACCTCTACCTCTGGGCACAGCAGGAACTGACCTTCAGCCCGAAGGTGCAGCTGCAACTGGGGCTGCGGGGCGACTACTTCACGTTCAACGTCGAAGACCACCTCGAAGGGCAACCCGCTGCCTTGCCCCATGCCTCCGGCTATGCCCAGCAGACGATCCTCAGCCCGAAGGCGAACCTCGTCGTCAGCCCTACACGGCGGCTGGATGTGTTCGTCAACGCCGGGAGCGGCTTCCACTCGAACGACGCCCGCGACGTGGTCCTGGGCCAGCGTGTCGAAGACCTCGTGCGTGACCTGCGCCGCGACGGGCTGGACGAGGCGCAGATCGACGCCGCGCTCGTGTCGCAAAACCTCGACCCGGCCCAGCGCGAGGCCGAGACGCTGCCCCGCGCCACCGGCGGCGAACTGGGCTTCCAGGTGCGCCCGACGAACCGGCTGCTCCTCGCAGCGGCAGCGTGGGTGCTGGACCTCGAACGCGAGTTCGTCTACGTGGGCGACGGTGGGTTCACCGAATTGAGCGGGGCCACCCGCCGCTACGGCCTCGACCTGGAAGCCCGCCTCCAGCTTCGCCCCTGGCTTTGGGCCGATGCCGACGTGAACCTGGCCCGCGGCTTCTTCAAGGACGCACCCGATGACGAACGCGACATCGCCCTGGCCCCCCGCGTCACCTCGACCGGCGGGCTGACCCTCCGCCACCCCCGGGGCCTCGACGGCAGCCTGCGCTACCGGCATGTGGGTGACCGCCCGGCCAACGAGGCAGGCACCGTCACGGCAGCAGGGTACACCCTGGTCGATGCCCTCGCTACGTGGCGGCGCGGCCCCGTCGGGCTGACGATGGCGGTCGAGAACCTGCTGGATGTGGCCTGGAACGAGGCCCAGTTCGACACCGAGTCCCGGCTGCGCAACGAGGCCGAACCCGTCTCCGAG
>CAZLRO010000040.1:13501-19031 GCA_964561865.1 uncultured Rhodothermaceae bacterium
GCCGCGCAGCTTGCGGCTGGGCGTGAGCTACCATTTCTGATCCGCCGGCACGCGGACAGGGAGCAGCCCCGTCGGGTACGCGGAAACCCGGCGGGGCTTTTGCTATAGGCCAGGCCTACGGGCGGCCCCAGGAAGTCCGATAGGGCACGCCATCCCGATCTGCCCCCGACGCTGCGCCAGCAAGCTGATCCGGGTAAAATATAGTCAAATTGACTATATTATCGTCAAATTGACTATAATTTGCGAGAGGTTGGATGACCGGCTGCGTCCGTCCGATGGAAACCCGGCGGGGCTTTGGGTGTACGACCGAAGGTATCCGATCCTCTCATGACCTTCCGAAGCTCCCTCTCCGATACTTCCCCGGAGGCCGCAGCCCTTCAGCTCGATCTGTTGCGAGAAGCCGGGATGGCGCGCCGCCTGGAGATCACCTGTGCGCTCACCCAGCAGATGATCGAACAGTCCCGCCAGGCCGTTCGCTGTCGCCACCCGGCATGGAACGAGCAGCAGGTGCGGCTCTACTGTGTGGCGCTATGGTACGGCGAAGACCTGGCCCAACGGGTGCAGGCTGCCCTGGCACAAGGCGCGCCATGACCGACCTCGGACGTGCGCTCCAGCCGGTGGTTCGTGCCTTTGAAGACCTGGGCATTGCCTATTGTCTTGGAGGTTCCGTTGCCAGTTCGTCCTATGGGCGCCCGCGCACTACACTGGATGTTGACCTGGTTGTCGATCTGAAAAAGGTACACCTGCATCCCCTGGTAACGCGGTTGGCAGGCGCCTACTACATCGATAGGCAGATGATAGAGGAAGCATTGCAACACCATGCATGCTTCAACCTCATCCACCTTGAAACGATGTACAAGCTGGATGTCTTTGTGCTACCTGAACATCCTTTCGACCAGTGTGCCTTTTCACGGATCAGGCCAGGATCTCTCGTGTCGGAGGGCTTGCAGATGATGTTTTTCTCGCCTGAAGATGTGGTCTTGCACAAGCTGTACTGGTTTCGGTTGGGCGGAGAAGTATCCGAACGGCAATGAGATGATGTGCTGGGGGTGCTCAAGGTGCAGGGCAGTGCTCTCGACCAGGTTTATATGAAGCACTGGGCCGACGTGCTGGCCGTGTTGGATATGTTGCAACAAGCCCTGCTGGAAGCCCATGGGGTTGGATGACCGGCTGCGCCCGTCCGATGGAAACCCGGCGGGGCTTTGGGTGTAGCATGACCACCTCCCGCCTCATCCGGTCTGCTGTGCCTGCTCCTGCCCTCACCACCTGGCTCCAGGCTGCCCGCCCCAGGACGCTCTGGGCGGCGGTCTCGCCGGTGCTGGTGGGAGGGGCGATGGCCTGGGCCGACGGGCGGTTTCACCCGCTCGCCTGGGGTCTGGCGTTGCTGGGGGCCGTGCTCATCCAGGTGGGCACCAACTTCTACAATGACTACGCAGACTTCCTGAAGGGGGCCGACGCCGAACGTACCGGTCCCTTGCGGGTGACCCAGGCGGGCCTGGTCTCGCCGGAGACGATGCGCCGCGCCACGGTCCTCGTCTTCGCCCTGGCGGTGGGGGCCGGGCTGTACCTGATGGGGCGGGGTGGCTGGCCCATCGTCGCCATCGGCTTCCTCTCCATCCTCTTCGGAGTGCTCTATACTGCGGGCCGCTATTCCCTGGCCTACCTCGGCCTCGCCGACGGGTTCGTGATCCTGTTCTTCGGGCCGGTGGCCGTGGCCGGGACATACTACGTCCAGGCCCTGCAACTGCCCCCAGAGGTCATCGTGGCGGGCTTCGGGCCGGGGTTGCTGGCGAACGCCATCCTGCTGGTCAACAACCTGCGTGACCAGGCGGGCGACGCCCGGGTGGGCAAGAAGACGCTGGTGGTGCGTCTGGGCCGGACGTTTGGGGTGCTGTTCTACGCCGGGTGTGTGGTGGGGGCGGCCCTGGTACCGGTCTACCTCTGGCTGCGCACCGGCGCTCACCCCTGGGCGATGCTGGCGGCCCTCGTCGTGCCCCTGGCCGTACCCAACCTCCACCTCCTGTGGCGTCAGCAGGACCCGGCCACGCTCAACCCTGTCCTTGGCCGGACGGCGTTGCTGCTGTTGGCCTGGAGCCTTCTGTTTGCCATTGGCTGGAACCTGTGAACGCCCGGCTCTACCGCTACCGCCTGCCCCTGACGGAGCCGGTCGCCCTGCGCGGTATGACGCTGCGGCAGCGGGAGGGCGTGCTGGTTTGCCTCACCGACGGCGCAGCAACTGGATGGGGCGAGGTCGCACCGCTGCCCGGCTTCAGCCACGAGTCGCTGCCGGAGGCAGAAATCCAGTTGCAAACACTGCTATCCACGTGGAACGGGGAGCCGACGGCGCTGACGACATGGCTCCTGTATCCCTCCGTGCGGTTCGGGCTGGAGCAAGCCCTCCTCCACCTCGAAGCCGTCCAGAAAGGCACGACGCTGGCCGCGTTGCTGGGAGTACCCCGTCCCTTTGTGCGCGTCAACGGCCTGATCACCCGCGCTGACGACCTCGTGGAACGGGCCAGGGCGTTACGGGTTGCCGGGTACACGGCGGTCAAGCTGAAGGTGGGGGGGCAACCAGTGGAAGACGACATCCGACGGGTCAACCGGCTGGCGGAGGTACTCGGTCCGAACATCGCCCTCCGGCTCGATGCCAACCGGGCCTGGGACGAACCCACCGCCCGTCACTTTGCGGAAGGGGTGGCCCATCAGACGATCGCGTACCTCGAAGAGCCGCTGCACGAGGGTGCGCCCCTTTCCGACTACCCGATCCCGCTGGCCCTGGACGAGACCCTGGCTGGTCTCGCACCGGAAGACCTGGCCGCTTATCCAGGCATTCGGGCCGTGATCCTCAAACCCACCGTGCTGGGGGGCTTCCGCCGTGCCCTCCAGTTTGCCGCGCACGCCCGGCGTGCAGGGATAGAAGCCGTTGTCAGTGGGGCGTTCGAGTCCGGGGTGGGGGTCCAGGGCCTGCTCGCCCTCGCCGCCGTGCTCGACGACACCCCTGCCGGGCTGGACCCGTACCGCTGGCTGGTCCGCGACGTGCTGGCCTCGCCGCTGCCCTTGCCCGCTCCAACCGTTCAAATGGGTAGGCTGGATACAACCTTTAGCGTCAATTTGACGTTAATTAGGGAGTTTACAAAAATCTTGTAAACTCCCTAAACTTCCTATAAATCGCCCGATTATATTGGTACAAGATTTAGATTCATAAATATATAGGTCAACTTTCTATCCACGTCTGATCGCCTTCACAGTGCCTTTGTTCGATGCCTTCATGTGCCGCATCATGCCAGGCGATGCGGGGCAGGAATAGGCATGGATTGGGTGGCCCTCGTTACTGCATTTTGCGGGCGTGGTAGGTCTCTCCCCCCATGTCGAAGGCTACACCAGTCGGGTGGCCGCTGGCATCGAGGTCGAAAGTGAGGCGGCCTGCCGTATGCCGCAGGTCGAAGACGCGGTCCGAGCGGGGAATCAGTTCGAGGTGCAACGGGCCGTAGAAGTTGGCGTGCAACACCCCAGCCTCCAGCGTGACGTTGATCGTTGGGCTGTTCTCCCCGGCGTACCGCCCGATAAACCGTTGCAGCGCCTCCGTCGGCAGTGTCGCCACCGGTTCGGTAGATGGCATCGGGCCGGGAGGGGTGAACTCCGGCAGCTCCCGCAGCCAGATGTTGCGGAAACGCACCGGGTTGCCGTGGTCTTGCAGCGAGAGCGGAAGCCGGTCCGGGTGCGACGCATACGGGGTGTATTGCAGCCAGAGCGTTGGCCCCAGCAGTTCCGCCGCATCCTGCACGAGCACGCCGTTGTGGAAGACGGTGAGGCGGGCAGGCTGGACGAGGGCACCAGTGGGGTCGAAGCGGGGACGGCGAAACACGATGTCGTAGCTGTTCCATTCGCCGGGCGGCCGCATGGCGTTGACCATCGGGGGGTACTGCCCGTAGAGCGCCGCCGCCTGGCCGTCGGGATAGGTATCGTTCTGGTACGAGTCCAGCACCTGCACTTCGTACTGGCCCATGAAGAACACCCCACTGTTGCCCCGGCCCTGTCCCCGGCTGACCACGGGCAGGGGGGCCGACCACTCGATGTGTAACTGCACGTCTCCGAACGCCTGCTTTGTGACCAGCATCCCCGCGCCACCGACGGTCTCGATGTAGCCATCGCCCAGCGTCCAGCGGGGAGCACCACCGTCCTCCCCCTGCCAGGCATCAAGGTTGCGCCCGTCGAACAACACCAGGGCATCGGACGGAGGGGGTGTCGGGAGCATCGATGCGCCGGGGGTGACCACCGGCGGACGGGGACGGCTCATATCGTGTGCCCGCCAGCGGGTGGGCGTCTGGGCCAGTGCCAGGACGGGCACGCCCAGTACCAACAGCGACAACAGCATTCGAACACGCAACATGGTCAACACCGGTATGGAGAGGAGGATATCCTCAATCTATGAAACAAAACCCAATCGGTGGTACATTTCTCCCCCGTCCGGGAGCGATTTGGCGAAGGGAAGGGTAGAAGAAGGGATGGTGTCTGGGACGGCCTTCGTCCTTTGAAACGGCTTTCGGCCTTCGGCTGTGCGGACATGCCCCAACATCCTTTTATAGTCAGTTTGACTATATTGCATCCTCCTGTTCTCTTTGGTAGTTCCCCTCCACCTCGCCCTCTGAACGTCCATGTCGTTGTTTCACCGGATGATCTTGCGGCTTTGGCCGGGGCCGTTCCTGGGATGTCTGGGGACGCTCATGTTCCTGCTGCTGATGCAGTTCCTGATGATGCACTTGCCGAAAATCGTTGGAAAGGGGCTGGACTGGTTTACGATAGTGGAACTGGTGGCCTACAACCTGGCCTACATGCTGGTCCTGGCCGTGCCGATGTCGGCCCTGATTGCGACGCTGATGACCTTTGGCAAGCTGGCCGAGACGCGGGCGTATGCGGTCATCAAGGGGGCGGGGGTGTCGCTGCTGCAACTGTTGCTGCCCATGTTGCTGGTGGGGGGGCTGCTCGTGGCGGCGATGACCTATTTCAACAACGAGGTGCTGCCGGAAGCCAACTTCCGTGCCAAGGCATTGTGGACGGACATATACCGAAAGAAGCCTGACTTCGACCTCAAGCCTGGCGTGTTTTACGGGGGCATCAGCCGGTATATGATCCTGGTTCAGGAGGTCGATCCGGACTCCAGCCTGCTACGCGGTATTACGGTCTACGACTATTCGCAAGGCTCGCTCAACCGGGTGGACCTGACGGCCAAGCGGGGCCGTATCACCATGTTGCAGGACAGCACCCGGCTCGAACTGATGCTGCTCGACGGACAGGTCCACCGCCTGCATCCGTCCAGTGCCAGTGAAGCCGAGCGCTACGAGGTTGTCGGCTTCCGCAAGCACCGGCTGGAACTGGACCTTTCCGACATGCTCTTCGAACGCAGCGACCCGGAGGGCGAGGCCCGTACCGACCGCACGATGCGGACGGTGGAGATGGTGGCGCTGATCGACTCGCTGGAGCGCCAGATGCAACAGGCCCGCGGGAGGCTCTACGAGGCGGCTACGGCGCT
>CAZLRO010000041.1:0-18866 GCA_964561865.1 uncultured Rhodothermaceae bacterium
CGCGAGCGCAAGCGCCTTGAGCGCAGCTTCTACCTTGTGGTGGTCGTTGTCGCCCTCCGCCTTCACGTTCAGGTTGAAGCGGGCCACGTCGGTGAGGGACTTGAAGAAGTGGTGGAACAGCTCGGTGGGCACGTCGCCGAGTCGTTCGCGGGCGAACGGCACGTCCCACACGAGCCAGCTACGGCCTGACAGGTCAAGCGCCACCTGCGCCAGGGCATCGTCCATCGGCAGCAGGAAGCCGTAGCGTTCGATGCCGCGCTTGTCGCCGAGGGCCTGCGCCAGCGCCTGGCCCAGCGTGATGGCCGTGTCCTCGATGGTGTGGTGCTCGTCGATGTGGAGGTCGCCATGGGCGTAGACGGTGAGGTCGAAGCCGCCGTGCCGTGCCAGTTGCTCCAACATGTGGTCGAAGAAGCCGAGGCCGGTGTGGAGGTCGGCGCGGCCCTGCCCGTCGAGGTCGAGCGTGACGCGGATGTCGGTCTCGCTGGTGCGGCGGTGGATGGTGGCCCTGCGTCCGGCAGCCTCCGACCTGCTGCGCCCGATGGCGTCGAGGCGGAGGGTGACGGCGCGGGCGTGGCCGTCCAGTTGCTCGGCGTGGGCCATGACTTCTACGGCCGGGCCGAGGGCACGGAGGCCCTCCTCTGTGAGGCGCTGGAAGGTGATCTTCTTGACGAAGGCATCGACCGAGACGCCGCTCCAGGCGCGGGCATGGCCGTCGGTGGGCAGCGTGTGGTTGGTGCCACTGGCGTAGTCGCCCACCGACTCCGGCGTGAGGTGTCCGAGGAACACCGACCCCGCATTTGTCACCTGGTCCGCTATGGCCTCGGCGTCGGCGACGGCCACGATGAGGTGCTCCGGCGCGTAGGCGTTGCTGAAGGCGACGGCTTCGGCCACGTCACGCACGACAATGGCGCGGCTGTTTTCGAGGGCCTGCCGGGCGAGCGCCCGGCGCGGCAGCGTTGCCATCTGGGCTTCGACCGCTTTCAACACGTTGTCCACGACGTGGATATCGGGGGTGACTAGCACCACCTGGCTGTCCGGGCCATGCTCGGCCTGTGCAAGCAGGTCTGCCGCCACAAAAACCGGGTTGGCCGTTGTATCGGCGAGGACGAGCACCTCGGTTGGCCCGGCAGGAAGGTCAATTGCCACGCCGTCGCGGGCTACGTACTGCTTCGCAGCGGTGACGTACTGGTTGCCGGGGCCGAAAATCTTGTAGACGGCGGGGATGGTCTCGGTGCCGTAGGCCATGGCTGCAATGGCCTGCGCCCCGCCTGTGCGGAACACCTGGGTGATGCCCAGCAGGTGCGCAGCGAACAGGATGGTCGGGGGTATACGCCCTTCCCGGTCGGGCGGCGTGCAGAGGACCACCGTCTCGCAGCCCGCAAGCTGCGCCGGGACGCCCAGCATCAGCACGGTGGAGAACAGCGGGGCCGTGCCGCCGGGGATGTAGAAGCCGACGCGCTCGATGGGCGTGCTACGCCGCCAGCACCACACGCCAGGGGTCGTCTCAATCCGCCTTGGCGTTTCGACCTGTGCGGCGTGAAACCGCTCCAGGTTCGCCTTCGCCAGCCGGAGGGCGTCTTTCAGTTCCTCCGAAAGTGCAGCGCCCGCCTGCGCGATTTCCTCCGGCCCGACGTGCAGGTCGGACACTTCCACGCCGTCGAAGCGGGCCGTGAAGGCCCGGACGGCCGCATCGCCTTGCATGCGCACCGCTTCCAGGATAGGCACGACCTTCGCCTCCAGGGCGTCCCGCGTCCCGACCGGACGGGTGCAGAGGGCAGGCCATTCGCTGCGGGGAGGATGAAGGTGGCGACGCATACGCTGATCGCAGTTAGCTGGTATGTGGAGCTTGTTACCCGGAGCGGCCAGGGTTTCCTTCCCGTCATCTTCCAACATTTCCTACAGGCAGGGAGCGCGGGGGAAGAGCACTGGGGAGGGTCGTTGGACAGCTCCATCTTCGACAAAAGTGGAGCCAAAGGCCGCAGAGGGAGCGTCCCAAACCCTACCTTACTGTACCATCTTCTCAATCGGGATGACGAGGATGCCCTGGGCACCGAGACCGTGCAACTGCTCGATGACCTCCCAGAAAGCATCTTCCTCGATGACAGAATGCACCGAACTCCACCCCGACGCAGCCAGGGGCATCACCGTGGGGCTTTTCATGCCCGGCAGCAGGGCGATCACCTGGGACAGGGTCTCATTCGGGGCGTTGAGCAGGATGTACTTGAACCGTTGCGCCCGTCGCACCGAGCGGATGCGGAACGCAAGGGCATCCAGCAGGCGGCGTTGCGGGTCGGCCAGCGTGGGGTGGGCCACCAGCAGAGCTTCCGAATGCAGGATCGCCTCTACCTCTTGCAAGCCGTTCGAGAGCAGCGTCCCGCCCGTGCTGACAAGGTCGCAGATGGCATCGGCCAGCCCCAGCCCCGGCGCGATTTCGACCGAGCCGCTGATCTTGTGGATAGTGGCTGTGAGGCCGTGCTGTGCCAGGAAGTTTGTCAGCAGGCGCGGGTACGATGTGGCGATGTGCAGCCCGTTCAACGCTTCGCGGCCCGGATACACGATGCCGCGTGGTAGCGCGATGGAGAGCCGACACCGCCCGAATCCCAAGCGCTCGACCACCTCCAGCGGGGCACCAGTCTCCAGCAGCACATTCTCGCCCACGATGCCTGCATCTGCCACGCCGTCGGCTACATAGCCGGGGATGTCGTCGTCGCGCAGGAAGAGCAGCTCAAGCGAGAAGTTGTCCGTGACGGTGCGAAGCTTGTCCTTGGCCCGGTTGAAGCGGATGTCGCACGCCTCAATGAGGGCGAGCGCGTCGTCGCTGAGGCGACCGGATTTTTGCAGGGCGAGGCGGAGCACGGCGGGGTAGGCAGGGTGCAGGAAGCCGATCCCTTCCTACTCGACAGCGCGGGACGGGTTCTTGTAACTTCAGTGAAGAGCGGCTACATCGACGGGAAGGTCGTCGCGAAGGCTGGGTCGAAGACCTCAAAGCCTTCCTGAACAGCGGCAGCATTCAAGGCTGCATCAGAACTGACGAAGGTGATATCGTAATCCTGCGTCGAGCGATGGTGGCGTAACGCCAGGGCAGAGGCGAGATGAACCGTGTCGGCTCCACGCAACGCATGACGGGCAGGCAAGGGATAGGCAGCCGCTTCAACGTCATCGGTCAGGCGAACCCGGATAAAATGATGGTAGTCTGCCTGAACCTGATCGAAGAGCCTGTCCCGTTGCCTTGTATTTATGTGGCCGCTTCGGTGTCGGTGTGCCAGGGTAGCGCGTACTTCAAGGTACCCCAGTGTCGCGCAGGCAAGCAAAGGTCGTTGTGCAAGGAGCGCCCGAACCCACTGCGTTCCAGACTCCTGGAAGTAGTGTTTGATCCAGGCACTCGCATCGAGATACACGATCGTCAATGGCGATCCTCCAGCAGCGATTGGGAGGCAGGCGGGTCGGGCAGGTGAAGCGGAGGGGCATCAGAATAAACAGGTGTCCCAACAGGCCAGGCCACGGCAGGCGTCGGCTCTGGAGACGGAAGTACAACAGAGACAAGGCCCTGTTCAATCAGGATTCTGGCCTCAGCCTCCATCGTGCGCCCATGCTGATGTGCCTGTGCCTGCAAGTGGCGTAGTGCCGCAGGCGTCAGGCCATCAATAACGATTTGTGCCATGGTGTTTTTCAGGATCAGGCTTCACACGAGAATGCGAGGCCTATCAATTGGTTCCAGGCAGCCATGCAAAGGCTTCTCGACAGCGCGGGACGGGTTCTTGTAACTTCAGTGAAGAGCAACGCTCCTGTGCATCCTCTTCAAGCCACAGCGTTATATCCTGATCTTCCACAACCATTCCCGGGATGCGATGATCCTCGCCCTTGCCCAGACCAACCACACCGTTGGCGACCTGCCGGGGAACAGCCGCAAGGTGGTGGACTTCGCCCGCCGCGCCGCGGCGCAGGGGGCTGACCTCGTAGTCTTTCCCGAACTGACGCTGACGGGTTACCCGCCGCTCGACCTGCTCGAAAACCCGTTCTTCCTCGAAGCCACGCAGCAGTGGCTCGGCTGGGTGGCGGCGCACGTCCCACCCAGCCTCGGCGTGGTCGTCGGGGCACCGGTGCCGAACCCTGCGCCGACCGGCAAGCGGCTCTTCAATGCGGCGCTGCTGCTCGAAGGCGGGCGCGAACAGGCCCGCGTCCACAAGTCGCTGCTGCCCACCTACGACGTGTTCGACGAGTACCGGTACTTCGAGCCGGCAGATGCCTGCGCCGTGACCCGCTGGCGTGGCTTGCGTCTGGGCCTGCACATCTGCGAGGACATGTGGAACAACGAGGAACGGGCCGCCTGGCACCTCTACGACCGCAACCCGGTGGACGAACTCGCCGCGCAGGGCCTCGACCTGTTCATCAACATCAGCGCTTCGCCGTTTGCCGCGGGCAGGCACGCCATACGCACGCGCCTCATCGCCGAGACCTGCCGCGAGCACCGCGTGCCGTTCGTGCTCGTCAACCACGTGGGGGCGCAGACCGAGATCATCTTCGACGGCGACAGTCGCGTGCAGGATGCCGATGGCCGTGTGTGCGTCTGTGCCCCGTCGTTCGAGGAAAGCCTGCTGCTGTGGGACACCGAGGCGGCCTGCGCGCCCGTCGCCCTGCCGCACGAAGCCATCGCCGACATCCACGCGGCACTCGTGCTGGGCATCCGCGACTATTTCCACAAGACCGGCGCGTTCGACCAGGCCCTCGTCGGCCTCTCCGGCGGCATCGACTCGGCGGTGACGGCGGCGCTGGCCGTCGAGGCCCTCGGTCCAGACCGTGTCGTCGGGGTGGGCATGCCGTCGCGCTTCTCCTCCGAAGGCTCGGTCACCGATGCGCGGGCGCTGGCCGACAACCTGGGCATCGCCTTTCACCTCGTGCCCATCCATCCGGCAGTGGACGCCTTCGAGGCCATGCTCTCCGGCCTGTTCGCCGGCACGGTGCCCGGCATCGCCGAGGAGAACATCCAGGCCCGTGTGCGCGGCACCACGCTCATGGCGATCTCGAACAAGTTCAACCACCTGCTGCTCACCACCGGTAACAAGAGCGAGATGTCCGTCGGCTACGCAACGCTCTACGGCGACATGAACGGCGGCCTGGCCGTGCTGGCCGATGTGTTCAAGATGGACGTGTACGCGCTGGCCGAGCGGATCAATGCACGGGCCGGGCACGCTCTCATCCCGCAGAACACGATCACGAAGCCGCCGTCCGCCGAACTGCGGCCCGACCAGAAAGACACCGACGCGCTCCCGCCGTACCCCGTGCTGGACGACATCCTCCGCCGCTACATCGAGCAGCAGCAAGACCTCGACGCCATCGTCGCCGCCACCGGGCACGACCGGGCGTTCGTTCACCGCCTCCTGAAGATGGTAGACCGCAACGAGTACAAGCGCCGCCAGGCTGCGCCGGGCCTGCGCGTCAGCGGCAAGGCGTTCGGCATCGGTCGTCGCCTGCCGCTGGTCATGCGCTGGAACCGCGACGAGGCGCTGCTGCCCGTAAGGCCTTCATAAGCATAAAACAGACTGGCTTTTTATGCCCATCATCCTGTCCAAAGAGGCCCACGAGGCCGCTTTAGCCTCAGTCCTGCGGTATTTCGAGGAGCAGATGGAAATCCCCATCGGCCACCTGGCGGCGGATGGGCTGCTACGTTACGTGCTCGAAGAGATCGGCCCCAGCATCTACAACCAGGCCGTGGCCGACGTACAGCAACGCCTCCAGCAGCGCGTGCTGGAACTGGACGTGGACGTCCATGCGGACGAGTTCCCGTACTGGCGCAGACAGGCCCGTTCGCACAAGCCGCGACGGTAGACCTGAACAGCACAGGGTCAGGATTTCCCCATCGACGCGGCGATCTCAGCCTGGAGGCGGGTGAGGAAGCCGGCCAGCGGCACCGAGCCCTGGTCGCCTGCGCCGTGCTGGCGGACGGCCACGGTGCCGCCCTCCTGCTCCTTCGCGCCCACCACCAGCATGTAGGGCACCTTCAGCACCTCATGGTGGCGGATCTTGTAGCCGATCTTCTCGTTGCGCACGTCCACTTCCACGCGCAACCCGGCCTGGCGCAGCGCATCGCCCACCTGCTGGGCGTAGGCCTCAAAGTCCTGGCCCACCGGCAGCACCGCCACCTGCACCGGCGCGAGCCAGGCGGGGAAGCTGCCGCCACAGTGCTCGATGAGCACGCCGATGAACCGTTCGAGCGAGCCGAACGGGGCGCGGTGGATCATCACCGGACGGTGCTTCTGGTTGTCCTCGCCAATGTAGGTCAGGTCGAAGCGTTCGGGCAGGTTGTAGTCGATCTGCACCGTGCCCAGTTGCCAGCGCCGTCCGAGGGCATCCTGCACCATGAAGTCCAGCTTCGGGCCGTAGAAGGCAGCCTCGCCGATCTCCTCTACGGTGTTCAGCCCCATCTCGGCAGCGGCCTCACGGATGGCGTTCTCGGCCTTGTCCCACTGCGCATCGTCGCCGATGTACTTGGTCTTGTTGGCCGGGTCGCGGAGGGAGACCTGCGCGGTGAAAGCATGAAAGCCCAGGGCACGGAACACCATGAGCGTCAGGTCGATGACGTTCTTGAACTCCTCCTTCACCTGGCTCGGGCGGCAGAAGATGTGGGCATCGTCCACCGTGAAGCTGCGCACACGGGTCAACCCGCTCAGTTCACCGGACTGCTCGTAGCGGTAGACCGTGCCGAACTCGGCCAGGCGGACCGGCAGTTCGCGGTAGGAGCGCGGGCGGTCGGCGTAGATCTGGGTGTGGTGCGGGCAGTTCATCGGCTTGAGGAGGTATCCGTCCTCCTCGGCATCCATCATCGGTGGGAACTGGCTGTCCTTGTAGTAGGGGTAATGCCCGCTGGTCTGGTACAACTCCAGCCGCCCGATGTGGGGGGTGACGACGGGCAGGTACTGCCGCCGCAACTGTTCGTGCTTGAGGAAATCGACGAGGGTCTCGCGCAGCATTGTGCCTTTGGGCAGCCACAGAGGCAACCCGGCCCCCACCTTCGGACTGAAGGTAAACAGCTCCAGCTCGCGCCCCAGCTTGCGGTGGTCACGTTGCCGGGCCAGTTCGAGCCGTTCGAGGTACTCGTCCAGCTCTTTCTTCTTCGGGAAGGTGATGCCGTAGAGCCGGGTGAGTTGTGGGCGTTTTTCATCGCCACGCCAGTAGGCCCCGGCGATGTTGAGCAGCTTCGGATTCTTGAGGACGCCCGTCGAGGGCACATGCGGCCCCCGGCACAGGTCGGTAAACGCCCCCTGCTCGTAGAAGGTGATGCTGCCGTCTTCGAGTTCGGCGATCAGTTCCAGCTTGTACGGGTCGTCCTTTTCGGTGAAATACGCTACCGCCTCGGCCTTCGGGACGGCCCGGCGCTGGTAGGGCACGTCGCGCTTCGACAGCTCGGCCATCTTCGCCTCGATGGCCGCCAGGTCGTCCGGGCCGAGCTTGCGCCCGCCCAGGTCTACGTCGTAGTAGAAGCCGTTTTCGATGGGAGGGCCGATGCCGAAGCGGACGCCGGGGTAGAGTGCCTCCAGTGCCTCGGCCATCAGGTGGGCCGACGAATGCCAGTAGACGGCCTTGCCTTCCGGGTCGTTCCACGTGAGGATGCGCACAGGGGCGTCGGCCTCGATAGGCCGGTGGAGGTCGCGCACCTGCCCGCCGACCACTACGGCCAGGGCATTGCGGGCCAGTCCTTCGGAGATACGGGCCGCCACGTCATAGCCGGTAGCCCCCGGCGGGAAGGCCTGCACCGAGCCATCGGGCAGGGTGATCTGTAGCACGTCTGGCATGAATGAATCTGGTGTGAATCGACAGAGGAAAGGGGGCACAGTATAACGCCCCAGCCCGCGAAAGGCTGCCCGGTACACGGTTTTTTGACAAAGCTCCTGGTCCGCGCCTTGTCTGTCCAGGCGGGAATTTTTTTCCCACTAGTGCTCTCCTCCACTCGGGGGGCCGTGGCCCATCCGCATTGGCAAAACCCCGGTCATCCCCCATCCACAACCGTCCTCAGCAGCCTGCCTGCGTGGAGCCTGTTTATGACAGCAAGCAGCCTTGTGCTGCTTCAAAAATGATGAAAAACAGGCTTTCACCGCATCTCATTCCCGGCACCCCGCAAACATCGTCGCCCCTGATTCCTGTCTATCGGTACAAAAGCGCCCTCACCAGGTGCGGGTAGCGGATCGGCTCTGGAAATGAGGTATGAAGTTTGTCGAGGTGGGTTTCGGATAGCCGGGCTACGGTACCCTCCACACCGCCCCGGCCCTGTCAGGAGCCATAACGACGATGGGAAGCCCCCCTCCACACCCTCGTCGTGTCTGATTCCCCCATAGAGAAAGCAGGGATTGCCGGTATAAACCCGCTCCTGAACGGCCGATACCTCCCCCACAACCTACCCGTCAGGGCGTTGCCCCCTCCGCCAACGTCTTGCCATGTATCCCTATATCTATCCGTAATGACCTCCCCACCATCTATGAAAACGCTTACGATGTGCATTCGTCCCCACCACCTGATGCAAATGGTCTGTTTCCTGCTGGTTTTCGGCCTGACGGCCTGCCAGGAAGGCCCTGATGCCCTGGTCAATCCCGTGCAGGACACCGAGGCCCGCCTGGCCGTCGACGGCACGACTTCGATGGCAGTGCAGGAGACGGCCTCCGTCTTCGCTGCGGGGAAAAGGGCAGCCACGGCCACCAAAGTACCCCTCCTCGACATGACCCATGGGGAGACCTACCTCGGTTTCACCGGCGGTCTTTACCCTAATGGCAGCAACACAATGCCCAGCGCGCACAACACACGGGGCACCCAGCAGGGCAACGCGGTTGAACCACTGAACACGGTGGGTTCACCGAGCAGCACGGGCAAGATCGTGATGCTCTCCATCGGGATGTCCCACACAACCCAGGAGTTCTGCAACGCCAGCACCCCCAACCCGAACACGCAGACCTGCAACGACTGGTCGTTTGCCGGCCAGAGCGCCGACGACAACACCGTGGACAAGCAGTCTCTGGTGCTGGCCAATGGCGCACAGGGCGGGCAGGATGCCACGAAATGGGATGCCTCGAACGAGGACAACTACGACCGCATCCGCGACACCATCCTTTCGCCCAAAGGCCTGACCGAGAAGCAGGTACAGGTGGTCTGGCTCAAGGTGGCGAACGTCAAGCCGACCATGTCCCTGCCTTCGGCCAGTGCCGATGCCTACACACTGTTGAGCCGCCTCGGCAACACCGTGCGCGCCCTCAAGGTGCGCTATCCCAACCTGAAGCAGGTGTTCCTCTCCAGCCGCAGCTACGGGGGCTATGCCGTCGGTTCGGGCAACCCGGAACCCTACGCCTATGAAACCGGCTTCGCCGTCAAATGGCTCATTGAGGCGCAGATCAACCAGATGAGCACCGGGCTGATCGACAGCCGGGCAGGCGACCTCAACTACAACACGGTGGCCCCGTGGCTGGCCTGGGGGCCGTATTTCTGGGCCGATGGCACCAAGCCCCGCTCCGACGGCCTCACCTGGGTACGGGCCGACTTCGAAAGCGACGGGACGCACCCCTCGCAGAGCGGTGAAGAAAAGGTGGCCGACGCGCTCATGGATTTCTTCAAGACCTCGAACCATACCCGCTGCTGGTTCCTCACCAGCGGAGCCTGTAGCTGAACAGACGATCCGGTGGGTTGAAGGCCCGGCCTGCAACAAGGCCGGGCCTTCTCCTTTATTTCATCCCGGTTGCCCATTCATCAATTATAGTCAATTTGACTATAATATCGTCAATTTGACTATAATCTTGTGGCCGATCAGCCTCAGCCCAAAAGGGGTGGCGCTGGAGGTGGGCCGAGACCTGCGTTCCGTCTCGACGCGGCTGTGCAGGTTGTGCGCAACCCAGCGGTGTTTTCTTCCAGGGGTTTGTTGCTGCTGGATAAAACCGGGCCGGGATCGTCGTCGGGTCGGGGTTCCAACTGATCCTGTTGGGCGGCACTGTCCCTCCATACACAGTCCTAAAGTTTACAGGGGTACGCCGATACAGGGCATAGCGGCGTACCCCTGTTTTCATGCGCCCGATACCGTAAATTTACGGCGATGTTTTCCCAACACCCAAGCCAACATCTTGCCCGTATGATCAGTATCTATAGGCATTTGTTTTATTTTTTTGTTGCCATTTTTGGCCTTTCGTTCCCGGCCCTGGCTCAGAACCTCTCCAACCCCAATGTTATCCTGATTGTAGCCGACGACCTCGGCTGGAATGATGTCGGCTATCATGGAAGCGAAATCGCCACCCCTAATCTGGATGCCCTCCAGGCGGGCGGGGTGGAGCTGGACCGGTTCTATACGGCCCCGATGTGCTCGCCTACGCGGGCAGGCCTGCTGACGGGGCGCTATCCGATTCACTTCGGGCTGCAGCGGGATGTCATCAACGTCTGGGACAGCCTCTCCGGGCTGCCACCCGAAGCCCTGACCATTCCGGAGATCATGGCCCAGGCGGGGTATACCCGACGTGCCCTCATTGGCAAATGGCACCTGGGCAACCGCTGCCTCGACTATCACCCCCTCACGCACGGATTCACCGAGTTCTACGGCTTCTATAATGGGCAGACCACCTATTTCGAACACCTGACACAGAATACCCTCGACTGGCACCGGGATTACGACCCCAGCTATGATGCCGGGTATGCCACCGACCTGTTCACCGCAGAAGCGTTGCGCTTCATCGAGGACAGCGCCGAAGAAAGTCCGTTCTTCCTGATGCTGACCTACAGCGCACCCCATACCCCGCTGGAAGCACCGGAACCCTGCATTGAGCCATACCAGGACATTGTCGATGAGGAGCGCCGTATCTTTGCGGGGATGGTCGGTTGCATGGATGCCAGCATCGGACAGGTGGTGGCCAAGCTGGACAGCCTCAACCTGCGCAACAACACCCTCCTCCTGTTTATGAGCGACAATGGGGGGCAGACGGCCAGCGGGGCAGACAATCCTCCTTTGAAGGGGGGGAAGGGGACAGCCTGGGAAGGGGCTATTCGGGTTCCTGCGTTTGTCAACTGGCCGGGGGGGTTGCGGCCCCGCCGCGTTACGGAGCCGGTGGCCTACATCGATATCGCCCCCACCTTGGCTCGTGTAGTGGGGCTGACGTATCCGGCGGGGACGTTCGATGGGGTGGAGATTTACAACCTGATGCGGCGGGGGCGTCCGCTGGCACCGCGAAGCCTCTACGTCTATCGGGGGCCGGAGGATGATGAGGACATGGCGGTGGTGCAGCGGGAGTGGAAGCTCGTCCGGATTGGTCCCAACCTCCTGACCGGCGAACCGGCCACGACGCAGGAACTCTTCCAGATCAACCTCGACCCGACCGAGGCCACCGACGTCAGCGCCCAGTACCCAGAAAAAGTAACGACCATGCTGGCTGAGATGGCTACGTTCCGGGCCTTGCAACCCGACTGGGGGGTCGATCCGGACGACGTCAAGCCGCCCGGCTGGAAAGCCCCGTTTGAGTGGCTGATGGTGGACTGTCCCTGGCTGGAGATTCTACCGTTGTCCTCCCCCTTTGCAGCAGAAAAAGCCGTAAAACCGACAGCATTGCCGCTTTTGGCAACGAACGGAGGCGTCTATCCCAACCCGTTCTCCCAGGAAGCCACCTATACGCTGACCCTGCCCCAGGCGGCCTATCTCCGGGTGCAGGTAGTGGATGTGCTGGGCCGAACCGTCTCGGTGCTGCACGAGGGGCTGCTGCCTGCAGATGTGCAACACCGGTTCACCCTCTCGGCCACCGGGCTAGCCAATGGCCTGTACCACCTCGTCGCCACTGCTGACCGGCTCTACGACCACCAGACGGTGCTGCTCGTCCGGTAAGGCGGGGCTTCCGATCCGGTACGTGCTTGTGGTGAATGGCGTCAGGGAAGCGGGAAATCCGGCACGAGGGCCTTCCAGGCCATCAGGCCGCCGGTGAGGGAGCGGGCGCGGGTGAACCCGGCCTGTTGCAGCAGCGCCACCGCGTGCGCCGAGCGCACCCCGGAGCGGCACAGCACTACCACATCCTCGTGCTGCCAGTCCGCCACCTCCGCAATCCGGGCCGCCAGCTCCTCGACGGGCACGAGCCGTCCGCCGAGGTTCGACCGGGCGTATTCATCCGGGCGGCGGACGTCGAGCAGGCACAGGCATTCCGACCGTTCCAGGCGGGCCTGCAAATCGTCGGCGGTTATGGCGGCGATCGGCAGTGGAGCAGGTGTGCCGCACAACGCCTCGTAGTCGACCAGTTCGCGGATTGTGGGGTGGGGTCCGCAGACCGGGCAGGCCGGGTCCCGGCGCAGCCGGTGGGTGCGGAACGACATGGCGAGGGCGTCGATGAGCAACATGCGCCCCACGAGCAATTCGCCGAGGCCGCAGCAGTACTTGATCACCTCGGTGGCCTGCACCATCCCGACCAGCCCCGGCAGCACCCCCAAGACCCCGGCTTCGGCACAGGAAGGCACCAGGGTGGGCGGTGGTGGCTCCGGGAACAGGCAGCGGTAGCACGGCCCCTCTGGCATTCCCAGCACCGAAACCTGCCCCTCGAACCGGTGTACCGAGCCGTAGACGTGGGGGCGCCCGGTGAGCACGCAGGCGTCGTTCACCAGGTAGCGCGTGGCGAAGTTGTCGCTCCCGTCTGCTACGAGGTCGTACTGGGCCACCAGGTCGAGGGCCTGTGAACGGGTGAGCCGGATCGGGTGGACGTCCACCTGCACCTGCGGGTTGAGGTCGTGCAGGCGTGTCCGTGCGGCCTCGGCCTTGGGACGCCCGACGTCGCGGGTGCCGTAGAGCACCTGGCGCTGGAGGTTGGTCACGTCCACCACATCGAAGTCCACGATCCCGATGCGGCCCACCCCGGCCGCGGCCAGGTACAGGGCCAGCGGCGACCCCAGCCCTCCCGCCCCTACCAGGAGCACAGCGGAGGACTTGAGCCGGGCCTGTCCTGCCTCGCCGACTTCTGGCAGGAGCAGGTGGCGGCTGTAGCGGTCGTATTCCTCGCGGGAGAGCATGGCTTCCGGCAAACGGGGCAGGGCTTCAGCATTTCTTCGCCCCGGCGTTTGACAATTTTGGGAACTTGTACGTTTCTTGGAATGATTGGACGCCCGTATTCCTGTCACGCCTGCACAACCCTGCCGAGGGAACCCATGCCAACCTCTCATGCCGAAGCCACGATGGAGCGCTCGTTCCAGATTCCGCTCTGGGCCACGCTGATTTTCACCATCATCATGCTGGCGGTGAGCTACCTCGGCTGGCAGACGTGGAACTACACGCTGGCCCCGCTGGGCCGTACCCTGGCCGCCCTTGGCAGTTGAGCGGTTGGCTCAGGGCTGTTTGAACCACCGGGCAATGACCTGCTCGGCGGGCTTGCCCTGCGGTGTAAAGTTGAGGTTCAGGCGTCCATCCCCCATGCGTCCTCCTGCATGCCATTTCCAGACGATCATCCCCGCCAGCCAAGGTTCGGGCCAGACCTGTTCGAAGAAGGCCTGAAAGAGCCGTGCCTGTAGCGCATAGTCGGGCGGGACGGTGCTGGTTTCCTCGCGGGAGGGCCAGCGCCAGGGTTCAGCGGCGGCATAGGACACGCTGCGGTAGCCGATCTCGGTAAGCAACACCGGTTTGCCCGTGCGTTCGTGCAGCACCCGGATAGAGTCGGTGTGGGGCTGCCAGCCCTTTTTGAGGAGTTCCAGCGAGGGGTCTGTCTCGGTGCTGAGGGGGAAGTAGGCTTGTACCCCGATATAGTCGAGGGCATCCCAGAACGGCACGTGGGCAAAGTCGGCGTGCCAGTTGGCCGCATAGGTGAGCGGTCCCTGGTAGTGGGTGCGGATGTCGGCGATGAGACTCCGCCAGAAAGCCGGACGTTGGCGTACCGGGTTGCCCAGCTCGGTTGCTACCACCAACAGAGAGGCATGGACTTCCTGGGCGAGCCGGGCATAGTGGAGGATGTAGGTCCGGTAGCTGTTTTCCCACTGTTGCCAGCTGGCCTCGTCCGGCATGGCGATGTCGGCCGTCCAGGCCCCGCGTCCCACCCAGAGCTGTGGCTTGAGGATGAGCTTCATGCCGTAGGGGGCGATCTGCCGGGCGAGGGTGCGGATGCCCGCGTCGCTCTCGCTGAACCAGCGGGCGTCCGGGTTCATGCGGATCTCCGGGCTGTTCAACGTCGGCTGGAACCCGAAGGAGATGAGCGTCAGGTGCGTCACCCCCAACTGGTGGAGGTGGGCCAGCGCTGCCGAGTCCGGGGGCTGCACGGCATCGAGGGTCATGCCCCGGATGCGCTCGCCTGCGGGGGAGATCAGGAGGGTGGTAGGCACTACGACCCCAGCGGCTGGAGTCGGTGGAGAAGGGGCGCAACAGGTCAGCACCAGGCCGGCCACTAGGGCCGTAAGGAGGGAAGACACAGGTCGCATGTGGGGATCGGGATAGTAGGGTAACCGGAAATTGCAGTATGGAAACGCCAAAAACAAGCCAGGGTTTGATAATGGCCCAAACCCGTCGTTAATTAGGGCCTGGGGCGTCCTCTCCGGAACGGTGTTCGGCGGGGATAGCCTCGTTTCCTGACGGTGTTGTGTCCTCGATTGTATGAGATCGACCTTCAACCCTTGCCCTGCCATGTACACCCGCCGCCAATTCCTCGGAGCACTGGGTCTTCCGGCTGTTGCTGGCCTCACGGCCGCCACCTTCAACACCAAACGGGGGGCGGAGGTCCTGGCGCGGCTGGCCCATCACACCGGCACCCCGGACGAGGTAGCCCGCGACGAGGCATTCTGGCGCGAGGTCCAGCAAGCCTTCACCGTAGACCGCAGCCTCATCAACCTGAACAACGGGGGGGTCAGTCCGTCCCCGGCCATCGTGCAGGAGGCGATGAAGCGGCACCTGGACTTCTCGAACCAGGCCCCGGTCTACACGATGTGGCAAGTGCTGGAGCCGCAGCGCGAGGGCGTCCGGCAGCGCCTGGCACGGGCCTTTGGCTGCGACCCCGAAGAGGTGGCCCTCACCCGCAATGCCTCCGAGAGCCTCCAGATCTGCCAGTTCGGCTTCGACCTGCAACCGGGCGACGAGGTGCTCACCACCACGCAGGACTACCCGCGCATGATCACCACGTTCCAGCAGCGGGAACGCCGGGAGGGCATCCGCCTGGTGCAGTTCTCCATCCCCACCCCATGCGAGGACCCGGACCAGATCGTGCGTCTGTTCGAGCAGCACCTCACCCCGAAGACGCGGCTGATCCTGATGTGCCACATCATCAACCTGACGGGGCAGATCATGCCGGTCAAGGCGGTGGTGCAGATGGCGCGGGCACGGGGCATCCCGGTGATCGTGGACGGGGCACATGCCTTCGCCCACTTCCAGTTCACCCAGGCCGACCTGGACTGCGACTACTACACGTCGAGCCTGCACAAGTGGCTGCTGGCCCCGCACGGCACCGGGCTGCTCTACGTCCGCCGCGACAAGGTTGCCGGCCTGTGGCCGCTCATGGCAGCCCCGGAGGCGATGGATGCCAACATCCGCAAGTTCGAGGAGATCGGCACCCATCCGGCGGCCAACTACCTGGCGATTGCCGAGGCGATGACCTTCCACCAGGGCATCGGCCCCGACCGCAAGGAGGCGCGCCTGCGCTACCTCACCCACTACTGGGCCGAGCGGCTACTCGCGCACGACCGCATCCGGCTGCACACCAGCCTGAAGCCCGCCTTCTCCTGTGCCATTGGCAATGTGCAGATCGAGGGCATCGACAGTGGGGCCCTGGGCAGCCACCTGTGGACGAAGCACCGCATAATCGTTACCCCTATCAAGCACGCCGAGTTCGAGGGCCTGCGCATCACCCCCAATGTCTACACCACGCTCGAGGAACTGGACCGCTTCTGCGATGCAATGGAGGCGGTGGTACGGCATGGTCTGCCGCAGACGTGAGAACTGGAACCTGCCCGGCTGTACAACGTCCTAGGGAAGAACCTAGCGAAAAGACGGTCGATGCCTACTGTTGCACGTGCTTCCCTCCTGAAATCGGCTCGAACCCGCCGCGCTCCCTACCGCTTCACCGTGGAGGACTTCTACAGGCTGTCCGAAACAGGCCTGTTGGGATCTCATGACCGGATTGAACTCCTGGACGGGCAGCTTATGCTCATGATGGCTGTAGGGCCTCGCCATGCCGGGGTGGTGATGCGCCTCCTGAAACTGCTGGAACAGACGATGGGCGATCAGGCCCTGGTGAACGCACAGAACCCCGTTCGCCTCGGCCCCTACAGCGAACCCCTGTCGGATGTGACGCTGCTCCGGTTCCGGGATGATTTCTACACGACGGCCCACCCCCGGCCTGCGGAGGTGCTGTTGCTCATCGAGGTATCCGATGCGACCTTGCAGGACGACCGTCATCGCAAGGTGCCGCTGTATGCCGAAGCAGGCATCGTCGAGGTCTGGCTGCTGGCCCCGCAGCAAGGGTACCTGGAGGTGTACCGCCAACCAAATGGGAAACGCTATCAAACCATTACACAACTGTTTCGCGGGGATGCGATCTGCCCCCTTTCATTCCCGCAGCACCGCCTGACCGTAGAGCAGTTGCTCGGACCCGAAGGCTGACCTACCCCACCTAGCGCAGTGCGCCTCTGGATGGAAAGGCAGTTGTGTATCCAGCGCCGATACAAAGTGACGCAAAAACAGGCTGCCTGCTTCTGTCGGACATACCCGGTTAGAAAGCTGGGAGGGGTGTCCGGGCTTTTCATTCTCCTAACCCTCACCGGCTGCATGTCCAGCGAACGTACCGTCATCCACACTCCGCACGCCCCGGCGGCCATCGGGCCGTACAGCCAGGCCATCCAGGTGGGCAACCTGCTGTTTACCGCCGGGCAGGTGGGCCTCGACCCGGCCACCGGACAACTCGTCGAAGGGGGCATCGAGGCCCAGACGCGGCGGGTCATGGAGAACCTCAAGGCGGTGCTCGAAGCCGCCGGGTT
Source organism: uncultured Rhodothermaceae bacterium (assembly GCA_964561865.1). GTDB lineage: Bacteria > Bacteroidota > Rhodothermia > Rhodothermales > CAZLRO01 > CAZLRO01. The sequence continues at coordinate 16,936 of CAZLRO010000041.1, forward strand.
CTCCATGGCCGATGTCGTGCAGACCCAGGTGTTCCTCGCCGACTTCGCCGACTTCGCCGCCATGAATACCGTCTACGGCAGCTATTTCCCGGACAACCCCCCGGCCCGTGCCACCGTGCAGGTCTCGCGCCTGCCCCGCGATGCCCGCGTCGAGATCATGGTGACGGCGGCGAAGTAGGCATGGACTGCGACGTAGCGATCATCGGCGGCGGCATTGTGGGCCTGGCGACGGCGTACCATCTGGCGCAACAGCATCCGAAGCAGCGGCTCCTCGTGCTGGAGAAAGAGCGGACCGTCGCCTTTCACCAGACAGGCCGCAACTCCGGGGTCTTGCACAGCGGCATCTACTACCGCCCCGGCTCGCTCAAGGCCACGAACTGCCGCGAGGGGCGCAAGGCGCTCGTGGCCTTTTGCGAACGCGAAGGGGTGGCCTACGACGTATGCGGCAAGGTGATCGTCGCCACGACCGAGGCCGAACGTCCACGCTTGCACGCCATTGAGGCCCGCGGACAACAGAACGGCATCGCCTGTACGCGCATCGACCGGGCGCACCTGCGCGAACGCGAACCCCACGCCGAGGGTGTGGAAGCGCTGTACGTGCCGGAAGCCGGGATCGTGGACTATGTGGGGGTGTGCCACGCCTTCGCCCGCCACCTCGAAGCGCAGGGGCATCGCCTGGTCTTCCAGACGCAGGTGATGGGCCTGGTTCCCCGCCCGAAGGCTGTCACCATCGAGACGAGCAGGGATCCCGTGACGGCCCGGTACGTAGTCAACTGCGCAGGGCTGTATGCCGACCGGGTGGCGAAGATGAGCGGGCAGGACCCCGGGGTACAGGTTGTCCCCTTCCGAGGGGCGTATTACCAACTCCGTCCCGAAGCGCGCGCCCTCGTCCGCCACCTCATCTATCCCGTGCCCGATCCCGCCTATCCGTTCCTGGGCGTGCATTTCACCCGGATGATCGACGGTCGCGTCGAGTGTGGGCCGAGCGCCATCATCGCCTTTGCCCGCGAGGGTTACACGCTGGGGACCGTCCACCTGACGGAGCTGCTGGAAATCCTGCGTTACCCCGGCTTTTGGCGGCTTTCGCGCCGGCACTGGCGCAAGGGGTTGCTCGAAATCCGGCAGGCCCTGAGCAAGGCGTATTACCTTTCCACGCTCCAGCGGTTGATCCCGGCAGTGCGACTGGCAGACCTCGAACCGGCCCCGTCCGGCGTCCGGGCGCAGGCCCTCAACCCCGACGGCACGATGGTGGACGACTTTCTCATCCGGGAGACCGACCGGGTAGTCAACGTCTGCAACGCGGCCTCGCCAGCGGCCACGGCCTGCCTGGGCGTGGGGCAGCTCATCGCCGAACGGCTGGCCGTCCGCTTCGCCTGACGGGGTGCCGGGTCAGGTGCCCGCCTTGCTGCTGTGGTTGCCTGTCAGCAGGAAGAACAGCCCGGCGGTGAGCAGCGTCACCTGGAACTCCATGCCCAGGTTGCCGATTGAGTTCCAGCCATGCGGCCAGTGAACCAGGGCAATGGCCCCGACCATGATGACCGCGATGATCAGGCCTGCCACACGGGTCATCCACTCCTGCATAAACGCGCCCGCCACGATCAACGCCGCGGCTGCTGCCTCGACCGCGCCGATCAGGGCCACCATGAACACCGGCATCTGCATCATCTGTGCCGTTGCGTTCAGGTCGCCGAACTTGCCGAGGCCGTGATAGGCGAACACGCCCGCCAGCGCCAGCCGCAGCAACAGGTGGGCATGAGGAGCAAGGTTGTTCAGGAACTGCATGGGTACCTCTCCGATACAGGGTGGTGGGGGATGCGGCACTCGTGGGACAGGCCGCAACAGGTGTTGTAACAAACTAGTGCCGGAACGGTACAGAAGCACTTAGAGGAAGATCAGTAACCCAAGAATAATCCTGATGTACACCTTGCGAC
>CAZLRO010000042.1:0-18574 GCA_964561865.1 uncultured Rhodothermaceae bacterium
TGACCTCCAGCCCCCCGCCGATGTTCGCCGCCACGTTGAAAGTTTCCAGGTTCTCGTCATAACCCTCGTCGTCGCTCGAGGGGAAGGTGAACACCGGCCCTGCGGTGACGTAGGGCTTGATGACGGGGGCGGGCAGGCGCAAGCGCAGATCCACTGGCACCTCGATCATCGTCAGGTTGAAGCTATCGATGGTTCCGACCACATTCGAGAGGCTCACATCCACCTGACCTGCGTCGCGGTACAACACCCCCGGACGCAGGGCCAGCGGACCCGCGCCGAGGTCGAGGAACACGCCTACGTGATAGCCGCTGGAGTTGTCGTAGGTGGCTTCACCGCTGGACAGCTCGATGTCGCTGAGGCTATCGAAGTTCAGCCCGGCGGCAATGCCCAGCTGGGCGTAGGCCGGATGGGCCAGCACCAGGGCCAGCATCAGCAGCAAAACGGTTGTCAAATGCTTCATGTCAGTGCTCGCATCGTTGGTTGCGGAAATGCAGGGAGATGACGGATGGCCCCTCCGGTTCAGGGCGGCACGCGCTGCCGACCTCATTACGATTCCGTTGCGGTGCAACCTGAACCCTGCTGCGTAGTTCCTTGCAGGGGTACGCAGATTCTGTGACAGAAGCGTGGCAGGTCTGTGACTTCTCCCGGCGTTTCTTTCTTCACCCCACCAACGACATGAAAATCGGCATTACGTGCTATCCGGTCTACGGTGGCAGCGGCGTCATTGCCACCGAACTCGGCAAGGCCCTGGCCGCCCGCGGGCATCAGATCCACTTCATCACCTACTCGATGCCCTTCCGCCTGAGCCATGTGCGGGAGAACATCTTCTTCCATGAGGTCAACGTCAACACCTACCCCCTGTTTGAATACCCGCCCTACACGCTCAACCTGACGAGCAAGATGGTGGATGTGGTGAAGTACGAGCGGCTGGACCTGCTGCACATGCACTATGCCATCCCGCACGCCACCAGCGCCGTCATGGCCCGGCAAATCTTGGCAACCGAGGGCCTGCACGTGCCCGTAGTGACCACGCTGCATGGTACGGACATCACCCTCGTCGGGCAGGACCCTTCCTTTGCCCCGGTGGTGAACTGGTCGATCAACGAGTCCGACGGCGTCACGGCGGTGTCGGAGTACCTGCGGCGCGAGACCCTCAGCGTCTGCGACATCCGGGCGGAGATCGAGGTCATCCCCAACTTCATCGACACGAACCGGTTTCAGCGGCAGAACAAGGCGCATTTCAAGCAGGCCATCTGCCCCAACGGCGAGAAGGTGCTCATCCATGTGTCCAACTTCCGCCCGGTCAAGCGGGCGACGGAGGTGGTGGAGGTGTTCTACCGCCTGCGGAGCGAGGGCCTGCCGGTGAAGCTGATGCTCGTGGGCGACGGGCCGGACCGCATCGCGTGCGAGCAACTGGCCCGCCAGCGGAACGTGTACGAGGACATCCGCTTCCTCGGCAAGCAGGACCCCGTCGAGGAGATCCTCTCTATCGCCGACGTGTTCATGATGCCCAGCGGCTCCGAGACCTTCGGCCTGGCTGCGCTGGAGGCGATGGCCTGCCAGGTACCCGTCGTGGCCTCGCACATCGGCGGGCTGCCCGAACTGGTGGTGGAAGGAGAAACTGGCTTCCTCTGCCCCCTCGGCGACCTCGACGCCTTCACCGAGCGCACCCACCAGATACTGACCGACGACGCCCTGCACGCCCGCATGGCCGAGGCCGCCCGACACCGGGCACAGGCCGCCTTCGACATCCAGCAGATCGTCCCGCAGTACGAAGCCTACTACGAGCGCGTCCGCAACCAGTTGCTGGCAACCGTGTGAGGGGCCGTCAGCCTGGCAATCCCTGCACGAAACGAAACCTCAAATTATAGTCAAATTGACGATATTATAGTCAAATTGACTATAATTTGAGGGATGTCTGACCACCTCTCCGTGGAGGTTTTCGGGGGACAGGAGGCGCGTAGTGTCTTCCCCCGGAGAAGTGCTGAACCGGGTAGCGTACACGCTTCCTGTGTGCTACATTGCGTTTCATCTCCCCCTCTGAACCAGGACCCGCCATGAACCGTTTTTCGCTTTTTCTGCCTGTCGGCCTGGCCTTGTGCCTGCTGGCGGTGCCCGTTCGTGCCCAGGAGTTGGTGGACCAGGACGCGGTGGCTGCCATCCGCAAGCATGGGCTGGAGCACAGTCGGGTGATGGAAACGCTGAGCTGGCTCACCGACGTCTACGGCCCGCGCCTGACGGGTTCGCCCGAACTGGATGCCGCCTCGCAGTGGGCCAGGCAGCACCTGGAGGGCCTCGGCCTGCAGAACGTTCACCTCGAGGCCTGGGGGCCGTTCGGGCGGGGCTGGACGCTCAACCGCTTCAGCCTGCACGCCAAGAGCAGCACCATGCAGTTCCCGGTGCTAGCCTATCCGAAGGCATGGTCTCCAGGCCTGGCCCGACCGGTCACCGCCGAAGTGGTGTTGCTCAAGGCCACCAACGACGACGAGTTGGCTCAATACCGCGGCAAGCTCAAGGGCAAGTTTGTGATGATTGAGCCACCGCGCAAGGTCGAGGAGCCGTTTGAACCCCTGGCCCTGCGCCGTGACGAGAAGAACCTGCTGGACCTGGCGAACTGGGCCGGTGCCGACGAGCGTCCGTCTGAGATCAACGCCGACCGGCTGCGCGAGCAGCAGTTCAACCAGCGCAAGGCCCAGTTCGTCTACGACGAGCAGCCTGTGGCCCTGCTCGACCGCACGTTCAAGGGCGACTACGGCACCGTGTTCGTCTCCAGTGCCTCCGAGCCAGCCCCGCCGGGGGCGCAATGGCCCAACATCCCCCGTCCATACCAGGCGGGCGTGACCGTCATCCCGCAGGCCACGCTGGCGGTGGAGCACTACAACCGCATCGTCCGGCTGCTGGAGAAGGGATTCCCCGTCACGCTCACGATGGACCTGGCCGCTACCTTCACCGACACCGACCCGATGGAATACAACATCATCGGCGAAATTCCGGGCACCGACCCGTCGCTCGGCCAAGAGTTGGTCATGCTCGGTGCCCACTTCGACTCGTGGCACGCGGGCACCGGCACCACCGACAACGCTGCTGGCTCGGCGGTGATGATCGAGGCGGTGCGCATCCTCCAGGAAGTGTTCCGCGAGACCGGCAAGCAGCCGCGCCGGACCATCCGCATTGCCCTCTGGACGGGCGAGGAGCAGGGTCTGCTGGGGTCTCGTGCCTACGTCGATCAGCATTTTGCGACGCTGGGCACCCGGGGGCAGCCCCCTACCGCGCTCAAGCCTGACCATGCGAAGTTTTCCGGTTACTATAACCTGGACAATGGCACGGGCAAAATTCGGGGGGTCTACCTGCAAGGCAATGAGGCCGTCGCCCCCATCTTCCGGGCCTGGCTCAAGCCTTTTGCCGACCTGGGGGCCTCCACCCTCACCCTGTCCAACACGGGGGGTACCGACCACCTCTCGTTCGATGCCGCCGGGCTGCCGGGCTTCCAGTTCATCCAGGAGCAGATGGCTTATTCGACCCGCACGCACCATTCGAACATGGACCTGTGGGACCACGCCTCCGAGGAAGACCTGAAGCAGGCCGCCACCATCATCGCCTCCTTCGTCTACCACACCGCCCAGCGCAACGACAAGCTGCCCCGCAAGCCCCTCCCCGGCCTGACGCAGCAGTAAGCGGGTGCATGGTACGGCTTTTGGTGTGCCGGAGTGGTTGGATCGCAACGGTGATCGACCTCCCCCGTCCCCTCCTGTTCTCAGGAGGGGGAAAGAGCGACTACTCCCTACTCCTCCTGTCCAGGAGGGGCACTCGGTTGGGCCTTTGGCGTTCTCCATTTTCAACCAAAGCGAACGTTTTGTAGGGGCAGGGCATGCCCTGCCCTCTTTAACCAAAGCGAAGCGTCCCAAAGCACCCGGGCGAACAGGTTACTGCTTGTTCGCCCGTTTTTTTTGCGAACGGGCAAAACTTAACAGGCGACCCGTTGAGTCCTTCCTGTGCGGCCTTTACATTCCCGTAACAACGTGTTAACGGTGTGGTCATGGGGCCACATCCCCCTTCTCTCACCCACAACCTCCCACCCAGGATGTATTCTACTGCTACGCCCTCCGCCCAGTGCGGATCACGGGCCGGAGCGGGGCTGCGGCTGTGCTTGCTTGGCGCCCTTCTCCTGGCAATCCCCGGTCGCGTAGAGGCACAATCCCAGGCCACCACCGGCGTGGTGCGTGGGTTTGTGTACGTGATCGACAACGGCTTCCGTCCGCTGGAGAACGCCACCGTGACCCTGCGCGAGACCCGCACCAACTTCGAGCGTACGCTCACCACCGACCGTACCGGCACCTTCGCTGCCACCCTGCTGCCCCTGGGGGTCTACAACATCACCGTCCGCGTGGAAGGCTACGGCCAGGTCCAGCGCAACGGCGTGCCCGTGCGCGTGGGGGAGACGGTAGACCTCGACCTGGAGATGGTGACCACCCTTGAAGAGGTGGTGGTGGAGGTGGGCCGCCCGACGGTGGACGTGGGCCAGAGCGAGCAGGCCACCCGGCTGCCCGAAGCCGCCGTCGACGGGTTGCCCAACAACGGGCGCAACTACCTCGATCTGACACTGCTCACCCCCGGCGTCGCCATCGTGCAGGGGCCGGACGGAGCCGTGCTCTCCATCGCCGGGCAGAAAGGCATCCACAACAACGTCGCCGTGGACGGGGCGGACTTCAACAACCCGTTCTTCGGCGAGCAGCGCGGCGGTCAGCGCCCGGCCTTCACCTTCAACCTCGATGCTGTCGAGGAGATCGTCGTCGTGCCCCAGGGGGCCAATGCCGAGTTCGGGCGCTCCAGCGGCGGCTTCGTCAACGTCATCACCAAGAGCGGGACGAACACGCTGGCTGGCTCACTCCACTACTACGGCAAGTTCGATGCCCTCTCGTCCGTGGCCGAGTACACTCCGGAGGGTGGCGGGGCCACCATCACCCGCGACCCGGACTTCAGCCAGCACCAGTTCGGCTTCACCCTCGGTGGCCCGCTCCAGAAAGACCGCGTCTTCTTCTTCACCGCCTACGACCAGCAGCGCTACCGCGACACCCGGCAGCAAGACCCCAGCCGCTGGCCTGCCGAATTGCGGAGCTTCGCCGACAACGCCTATGGCGGTGCCCTTGCCAACGACTACGGCCCCATCGACCGCACCAACGACGCCCGTGCCTTTCTTGCCAAGCTCGACTGGCGGATCAACAACCAGCACAACTTCTCGCTCAAGTACAACCACACCTGGAGCGAGCAGGTCAACGGCACGTTCGACGTCGATGCCTGGGGCCGCAGCGCCAATGCCATCGAAAAAGACTACTCCAACGCTATCAACGGGAGCCTGAACTCGGTCATCGGGACCAACATGGCGAACGAGTTCCGCTTCCAGTTCTCCCGCGAGGACCGTCCGCGCCCCTACGACGCCCCCACCTTCCCCAACGGGCGCGACTTCCCGGACACGGCGATGGACTTCGGCGGGGCCTACCGCCTGGGCCGCCCGTTCTTCATCCCGGTCGAATACTACGACACCCGCTTCCAGGTACTCAACAACCTGACCATCAGCCGGGGGAGGCACCTGTTCAAGCTGGGGGCCGAGTGGAACCGCGTTGAGTCTGTGCAAACATTCATCGGCTTCGCCAACGGGCGGTTCATTTTCTCCTCCACCCAGGGCTTCCTCAACTACGTCCAGTTCGGCAACCAGTACGTGGAGTGCTCCGACGGCAGCAGCAGCCTCAACGCCACCTGCCCGGATGGAACCAGCATCACCGGCCCGGTGCTGCTCTATCTCCAGCAGGCGGGCGTCCCCCCCCTCACGGTGGAAGAAGCTGGCACGCAGGGCATCCCGCAACATGAACTGGGCGTGTTCGTCCAGGATAGCTGGAACGCAAGCGACCGCCTCACCCTCAACTACGGGCTGCGCTGGGAGGCCCAGGTCCAACCCAAACCTATTACCCCGGCCGACGAGGTGTTTTATGCTCCGTTCATCGGGCAGACCCGCACCTTCGGCGGGCGCACCATCGCCTTCCCCTCCGACGGTGAAGTCCCCTCTGACCTCACCATGTTCCAGCCACGCTTTGGGCTGGTGTACGACGTGCTGGGGGATGAATCGACGGTCTTCCGCGCCAGTGCCGGTATCTACCACGCCCGCATCCCTGGCCTGGTCCTGGCCTCTTCGCGTTCGACCAACGGCTCGCGTGGGCAGACCCTCTTCCGCAACAGTGCTCTCACGGCCATCCTCGGCCCGCCCCCGAACTACGACGAGCTGCTCGAAAGCCCTGCGGGCGGGCCGTTCCGCCCGGACGTGTTCGTCTTCGACCAGGACTTCCGCAACCCGCGCACCCTTAGCGCCAGCGCCGGCATCGAGCACAACGTGAACCAGTCCGGCTTCGTGCTCTCGGCCGAGTACGTCCATGCCCGCACCGACCGGCTCACGCGCTTCACCAATGGCAACGACCCGCTGCTGCGGGGGGACGGCTCCGGCCTCGGCCCCTGGTCGCAGTTCGACCTGAACGATAGCTTCTCAAACGGCGTCGGCCAGCTCACCGTCGTCGAGAGCACCGCCGAGAGCCGGTACAACGGCATCACGTTCGGCATCCGCAACCTCGACCGTACGGACGTCCAGTTCCAGGCCAACTACACGCTCTCGTTCGACAAGTCCGACGACGACAACGAGCGCGACCCGTTCACGCTGCGCTACGCCCGCATCACCGACCTGGACCGCGAGTACAACTGGAGCGAGCGCGACCAGCGCCACCGGTTCAACGCCTGGATGGTGACGAAGCTGGCCGGCGATGTGTTCCTGAACAACCGCATCAGCTACCGTTCGGCGCAGCCGGCGTCGGAGAGCTGCGGCCCCCGCCCCGGCAACGAGTTCGCACCGCCCGCCGGTGCCCGTGCCGTCGCCCCCGCCGACCGCATCTGCGCCGATGGCTCGGTGCTGTTGCGCAACACGCTGCGCAAAGACAACGCCTTCTTCTCGTGGGACCTGCGCCTCTCGCGTCCGTTCGAACTGCCGACGGGGGCGCTGGAAGCCATCATCGAGGTGTTCAACCTGACCAACGCCTCGAACTTCCTCGACCCCACCAGCGGCGGGCTGCTCTTCAACTTCGACGGCACGGTGCAGTCCGGCCTGGGCACCCCGCGCCAGGTGCAGTTCGGCCTGCGCTACCGGTTCTGAACCTGCCGCTCCATGGCAAACCCCGCCGGGGCAGGCAACCACCTGCCCCGGTTTTTTTTGCCCAAACGGTGTACCTGGGGCTGCTGGGGTTCGGCGATCTGGTGCCGTCGTCGTTCCCGCTGCCCCTCAAGCTCCTGTTTCTGCTGCCACTGGCCTGCTGGTTCCTGGCGTTCTACCTTTGCTTGCTGCTGCCCACCCGGCAACGGTCCTTTCCCCCCAACGCCCCGGAGGAAATCCGGCAGGTCCACGAACACCTGCTGGCGCGTCGCCAACAGCTGCTCATGGCCATGTTCGTCGTCATGGCCGTCGGGCAGGTCTCGGCGGGCGCCCTTGTCTTCTACCGCTTCTCGGCGTGAGTCCGGCTCCATGCGTTCTTCATCGCAACATTCCCCCCGGTTTTTCGTGAGAGGACGCGGTTTCGTTCACCTGATTCCTCTCGTTTCGTTCACCTGACGCTTCCCGGAGGACCGCTATGTCCCGTTTGCTTTCGCTGGCCGTGCTGTGCCTCGGCCTGCTGTTGCTGCTTCCCGCCCCCTTCGCACAGGCGCAGCCCGCCGACACCGCCCACGTCCCGGTGGCAGCGCTCACGCCCGGCACGAGCCAGTATAAGACCGTCATCGAGGTGGGCGGGCAGACCATCCCGCTCGACATCGTCTCGGAAATCCGGGAGGAGAACGGCTTCTGGGTGATCCGCGAGTACGCCCAGACGCCCGGCGGGGCCGTGGTCGATGAGGTGCGCCTGGCAACGGGCACGCTGCTGCCGCGCGCCCGCAAGGTGCAGCAAGGCCCTGTGCAGATCGACCTGGCCTTCTCCGACAGTGCCATCACCGGCTCGGTGGCGATGGGCGGGCCGTCGCAACAGGTGAACGTCCCCCTCCCGGGCGCCCTCTTCGCCGACGGGGCCGGGGCCTACGCCGTGCTCGCCACACTGCCGCTGGCCGAGGGCTACAAGGCCCGTTTCCGCAACCTCGACTTGCAAACCCTCCAGGTGAAGATGCTGGAGATGCACGTCACTGCGAAGGAGATGCTCACCCTCGGCAGCAGCACCTATGAGGCGTGGAAGGCCGAGATCCGGGAAACCGCTGGCGGTGGCAACGAGGTCACCATCTGGATCAACACCGACGGCAGCCGCCGCCTGCTCAAGACCAACGCCGTGCTTGCCAACGGGGCCACTGTACACCAGGAACTGTCCCAGTAAGCACCGCCCCTATCCCCTGGTCCTGTCCTGCCGGGCGGGCACCTGCGATTTCTGGCACAGCATTGGCATCGTCGCGCCTGCCCGGTCGTTTCAGGTGCTGGGATCCTCCTATTGTCTAATTCGAACCACGACCCATGCCTGCTTTCCTGCTCAGCCTCGCCCTGCTCTTTGCCCCCGCCGACGCCCGCAGCCGTGCCGGGGATGCCGCCCCGGCGGCGGATTACGAAGCCGCCCTCACCACGCTGCTGCAACGGGTGGTCACCGACCAAGGGCTGGTCCGCTACGACCTGTTGCGGGGTGAACTCAACGCCTCATTCCGCTCGGTGCTCAAAGCCGTGGAGGACTACGACGTGTCCCGCCTTCGGACGGAGCCGCAGAAGCTGGCCTTCTGGATGAATGCCTACAACGTGCAGATGCTCCAGAACATCATTGAGACCCCGCAGGTGCGCAACATCCTTAACGACGGGTATGGGGACAAGTTCTTCAAGACGGCCTTCCGCACGGCGCGGATGGACCTGACGCTGGATGAGATCGAAAACGTGGTCCTGCGCCGCCAGAGCGGGCGGGCGGCCCTGAACACGCTGAAGGTGGCGGCCCTGGACCCCCGCATCCACGTGGGACTGAACTGTGCGGCCACCTCCTGCCCTCGCCTGCGCAAACGCGCCTTCACCGCCGCCAACCTCAACGCCGAACTCGACGCCGCCATGCGCGACTTCGCCAACAGCAACACCCACCTGCGGGCAGACGGCAGCCAGCGCGTCCTCTCCTCGTTGCTCGACTGGTTCGGCGCGGACTTCGACAGCCGGGGCAAGGCCGGGGACTTTCTGCTGGGGTACATGAACACCAGCCGCCCCGGTTACACTACCCTCAAGACACTGCTCCAGGGCCGCACAGCAGCACAGATCAAGGCCCAGCCGGGGGTGCGGTACGAATACCTCTGGACGGTCAACCGCGGCTCCTGACCGAACACACCCCGCCCAAACGCACCATCCGGGGCACCCGGCAAGGGCCGACCGCCTTCTTCCAATAGCACAAAATCGTTAAACATCGGGCGGAACCCGCGTCCGGGCCGCACGTTGACGCACCGATTTTCATTCAACCATACCCTTCTGGCCGTTTATGGATATCACCCCGGACCGCAGTGACTTTCAGGAGCAGCGCACCAGTCCAACTGTCTCGAAGGAGAAATGGGCCAACCATGCCCGTCAGAAACTACTCAAAGGCTACGTGTTGATCGTCAGCAACAGCAAGAAGAGCGCGAACTTCTATCTGGCAGGAAAAGGCTATGAAATGTGCCCCTTCCACATCGCCAAGCGGCTGGTGAAAGAGGGGTTGGTGGTAGAAAACGGGACCCATTACCTCGGCAGCGTCTATACCCTCTCCTCGGCCCTGCCGCCCCCCGAAATCAAGCCCTTGCCCCTGCTCGACGAGCCAGAAGAAACCCCAGCAGACGAGATGGAGACCATCCTCGACCAGCTCGGCGGCAAGGAGGTGATCGTGGATACGGTCGAAGCCGAAGAGGAAGAACTGGACGAAGACGAGGAGGATGAGTTGGACGAGGACGAGGAAGACGAGGAACTTTTGTAACTGCACGGGCAGTCCCTACAAGCCCCTGGTTGCGGGGCGTTACGCACGGGCGTCGAGGTGGAGCGTCTCGTCCAGCAACTGGGAGGCGATGCGCATGAAGTCGTTCTCCGTGATGATACCCACCAGTTCCCGGTCGTGCTCACGGTCCCGCACTACCGGCAAGGCACTCACCCTGTGCTCGCGTAGGAGCCGGACAGCCTCCATCGTGGGGGTTTCGGGGGTGACGGTGATCGGGTTGCGGATCATGATGTCCTTCACGGGTACGTCCCGGTCCGGCTCGTTCATGGCGGCCACCTCACCCATGTAGCGGAGCAGGTGTCGGTGGGTGACCAGGCCCACGAGCTTGTGCTGGTTGTCTTCCACCACCACATGGTGGATGCGCCGCCAGTCCATCAGGCAGGCCACGAACTCGATCAGTTCCTCCTCGTGGACGGTGAACAGCTCGGTGGTCATGTAATGCTCGACGCGGGTGCCGGGCATCCGCTTGACGATGGGGCCGCTCTCGATGTCGGCCAGCGGCCAGGTATGGACGGGCTGACCGGCCTTCTGGTGGTGGACCATCGAGGCCACGACGGCATCGAGCCGCTCGGCGCGTGAGGTCTCCATCCGCTTGAGCCGGGCCAGCGAGTCGAGCATCCACTGAGACCCCGTCTGCCCGGAACGGACGCGCTCCTCGATGATACCCAGGTAGCGGTCGATGTCGGCGGCATCGATGCCGGAGCGGGACAGCCCCTCGCGGGCTATCGGCAGCAGCTCGTCCACAATCAGCTCCTGCGCCGGTATACGGCGGCCCTCCAGCCAGACGAGCTGCGCATCCAGGCCGAGGCGGGCGGCTGCCACCAGGTTGCTCTTGGCATCGTCGAACTCCATGAGCGGGGCGATGTCGGCATAGCGGCCCCCGATGCCGGACACCAGTCCGAACCAGAACGCCGCATTGGCAACCTCATCGACGAGGGTGGGGCCAGCCGGCAGCACCCGATTCTCGATGCGCAGGTGGGGCTTGCCGTCCATGATCCCGTAGCACGCCCGGTTCCAGCGGTACACCGTCCCGTTGTGCAGTTGCAACGCCCGGAGCTTGGGAATCTCGCCCCGCTTGAGCACCTCGAACGGGTCTTCATAGTCCGTCGTCATGATGACGCGGAAACGCGCGATGTCTTCCTTGTAAATCTCGGTGACGGACTTCTTCACCCAGGTCGTCCCGAAATGCACGCGGGGACTCATCTCGCGCAGGTACAGGTTGCTGCTGCGGGTATCGACGGCCTGCTGGAAGAGGGCGATGCGGGTCTCGCGCCAGAGCCGCTTGCCAAAGAGCACGGGCGAGTTGGTGGCGGCGGCCAGCACCGGGGCGGCCACGAGCTGGGCGATGTTGTAGAAGTGGGCGAACTCCTCCGGATCGACCTGGAAATGCGTCTGGAAGCTGGTATTGCAGGCTTCGACAAGAACGGTGTTGTGCTGGAAGAACAGTTCATCGACCCCGCGAATCTGGTACTGCTGGAACTCGCTGCCGCGCAGCCGCTTGAGGGAGTCGTCGAGGGCGAAGTAGCGGGGCTTGGGCGTCAGGTTCTCCAGCCCCAGGTCCGACAGGTGGATGGTGGGCAGGATGCCGGTAAGCACTACCTCGTTGCCCGTCTGCTCGACGAGGGAGCGCACATAGGTCAGCAGTTCGGTGAGCTGGTGTTCGGTCTGCCGGAGGCAGTCGCCGCCGAAGACGTAGGGCGTCAGGTTGTATTCGAGGTTGAACTTCGCCAGCTCCGTCACCACCCGCTCGTCGGTGTTGAGCCGCTGGACCTCCTCGACGATGCTGGCCGGCTGCCACGACTTGTTGATGAGGAACAGTTCCTGTTCGGCCCCGATACGCCGGATGCCCGTCTCGAACATCCCTTCGCGCAGCATGTACTCCAGCGCCTGCATGTCCTTGATGATCTGGCGGGTGAACTGGCGCATGCTGGCCTGGTCCTTCGAGAGTTTCTTCGCGTCGTGCTGGCCCATGGCGGTGGTGTGGCATCGGTGAGGGGATGAGGAACCCGTGCTGCCGCAGCACACGGGCGGGGTCTGCCGGAAGTTAAGCGGCACGCAGGGCAGATGCCAGTTGGCAGGCCAGAATCCCGAAACCTCCGGCGGATCGCCAACGTTCACCCCCCCACCCTGCCGACGGCCCTTCCTGACCTGTGATCCCGTTCATGCCCATGCCGCGTGCCGTGCCTGTGCCCGTATGGTTGCTGCTGGTGGTGCTGGCAGGCGGAGTCCCGCCTCCGCTCTACGGCCAGGCCATCCCGCCTGTCCGGGACGCGGAAGACGGCGCCGACGCCCTCCGGGCAGAGCAACTGCTCGTGCGGGGGCTGACGCGGGCCTACATCGGAGACCACGCGGGCGCCCTCGACCTGTACCAGCAGGCCCTGCGCCTGCTCCCGCAGGAACCCGCCGTCTTTGCGGCCCTGGCCGAGGCCTACGCCGCCCTCAGTCGCCCGAACGAGGCCCTCTACCACGCCGCCGAAGCGGTGCGCCTGGCCCCAACAGAGGCCGCGTATCCAGCACAACTGGCCCGCCTCTACCTCGACCAGGGGTTCACGGCCGAGGCCCTGGCCGTGTGGACGGACTGGCTGCGGCAGTCCCCCGCCGACCCGCAAGCCCTGTACCAGTCCGCCCGCCTGCTCGTCCAGCTGGGCCGGCTGGACGAAGCCCTCGCAGCCTACAACCGGCTGCTGCAACGCCCGGCCGAGCCGGATGCTGCCCTGCTGCATGAGGTGCTGCCCCTCTACGAACAGACCGGCGATGCCGAGGGGGTGTTGCAGGTGCTGCGGCAACTCGCCGCCCGTGAACCCGGCCAGCCCCGGTGGCTGCGGCAGATCGGCGATGTGCTGGTGCAGCAACAGCGCCTGGCCGAGGCTGCCGAAGCCTACGAGGCGGCCCTGCAACACGACCCGGCAGACGAGGAGACCCTGCTGGCGCTGACGAGTGTGTATCGGCACCAGGGCCGCCTGGCCGAGGCCGAAGCCCTGGTGCAACAGCCGAACGGTGCGGATGCAGCCTCCCCGGCCCAGTGGCTCTCCCGCGCCACCACGTTGCTGGAGCGGGTTCCGGCAGACGCCGAGGCCACCGCCGCCGTCACCGAACTGCTGCAACAGGTGCTGGCGCAGGACCCCTCCCACCCCGAAGCCCGTGCGGCCCTGGGCACGCTGTACTTCCGCACCGGCCGCTACGCCGAGGCCCTGCCCCTGCTCGACGAAGCCGTGCAGCGGAACCCCCGCGAAGTCCAGCGCTGGGTGCAAGCGGTGGCGGCCGCTTTCCACGCGGGGCAGCCCCGCCGGACCATCGAGATCGCCGATGAAGGACTGCTGCTCTTCCCCGGCACGCTCGACCTGCTGCACCTCTCGGGCCTGGCCCTGATGGAGCAGTATCAGAACGAAACCGCCCAGGAACGCCTGGAAGAAGCCCTGGCACTGCTCCGCGAAGAGGCCCCCCGTCCGCTGTTCGAGGCAGAACTGCGCTCCGGACTGGCCCTGCTGTCCCTGCGCCGCCGCGATGACGCCGCCGCCGACAGCCTCTACCGGCAGGCCCTCCGCCTGGCTCCGGACCATGCCCCCACCCTGAACAACCTCGCCTTCCTGCTGACCGAACGGAACACCGGGCTCCCGGAAGCCCTCCGCCTTGCCCAACGGGCTGCCGCACAGGACCCCGACCATCCCGCCTTCCTCGACACCGTCGGCTGGGTGTACTTCCGCATGAACCGGCTGGCTGAGGCCCAGACCTGGCTCGACCGCGCCCTGGCAACCGGACGGGCCGGGGCCAGCACCTACGAACACTACGGCGACCTGCTGGCCCGGCAGGGACGCTTCACCGAGGCCCGGACGTACTGGCGGCAGGCCCTGGAACGGATGCCAGGCAACCGCCCCCTCCAAGACAAGCTCGAACGCCCGCAGCAATGATCCCAGGAACGGCTTCCTTCCCGCTCCAGCATCCCGGTTTCACTGATTTCTCGCTTCTTCCCGGCTGCTTCGCTTCGTTTCTTGGGCCGCAGTTTTTTCACCTGCCTCTCCACAGCATGCGCCTTTTACGTTTGATGGTAGTGCTGCCGTTGCTGGCCCTGGGCTGCCGCAGCACCCGCCCCCCCGCCCCGGCGGTTGCCCCTGGCTATCCCAACCACACCTTACGGGAAATCCTTGCACACCTGCACCCGTTGCCCGATTCCGTCACCGCGTTCACGGCCAGCGCCACCCTCTCGGTCCAGGCACCCGAACGCAGCGGACAGTTCAACGCCCGGATCGACCACCGGCGCGACGACTCGCTCTACCTGAGCCTGCGGGCCACCGTGCTCAACGTCGAGGCCGCCCGCTTCCTGTTGACCCCCGACAGCTTCTTCGTGTACAACCGGATCGAGCAACAACTGGTCTATGGCCCGGTCTCGTTTGCCGATACATTCCTGCCTATCCCCCTGGCGGCCGCCAACCTGTTCCCTACCCTGCTCGGACAAAACCTGCCCGACCCCTCGGTAGCCTGGGCCGTGCAGGCAGAGGCGGGCCGTTATATCCTCCACGACACCACGCGCCGGTACGTGATCGACCCCCTCCCCTGGCAGGTTGTCCACTACCAGCAGTACAACGCATCCGGCACGATCCTTGACGAACGGGAGTATGCCGACTTTGAACCGGTCGAAAACCTGATGCTGCCTCGCCGCATCGTGCTCCGTCGCCCTGCGGAGGAAGTTGTTGCCGCCCTGTTTTACCGTAACCTCCGCCTCAACCCCCCCACCCTCTCGTTCAGGCTGCGGGTGGGTACAGGGGTAGAACGGGTGCCGGTGGAAACCCTGCACCGTCCATGAACCACCTCCGCTACCCTGCACGTACGGCCCGCCTCCGCAAGACGGGGGTGCTGCTGATCGCCCTGCTGCTGCCCCTCCCAGCCCTGGCCCAGGAAGACCGGGCCACCACCGAACGGCGGCTCCGCGAGCTGCGCGGCCAGATCTCCTCCGACGAACAGCGCCTCTCGCACACACAGGCTGCCGAGCGGTCGGGGGCCGCCCGGATCAACGAGGTCAACCGAGAGATTGCCCTCCGGGAAGAACTCGTCGGCACCTACCGCCTGCGCATGGAACAGCTCGCCTACGAACTGGATTCCCTCACCACCTCCATCACCCAGATGGAGGCCACCCTCCGCCACGTGCAGCGGGAATACCAGGAGCGTGCCCGCCATGCCTACCAGTATGGACGCCTGCACGACCTGGCCCTGATCCTCTCGGCCTCCTCGGTCAACCAGATGCTCGTGCGCGTGCGCTACCTCAACCGGTTCTCCCAGCAGCGCAAACGCCAGGTACACCAGATCAACCAGACGGCGGCCACCCTCCACGAACGCAAGGCCCGCCTCGACGAGATGCTTGCCACGAACGAGGCCATGCTGCGCGATGCCGAAACCGAGCAACAAACCCTGGCCCGCCTGCGCAAGGACCGCCAGCAGATGCTCCAGCGGCTTCAGTCGGAACGGACTACGCTGGAGGCCAGCCTGACGCGCAACCGCTCGCTGGCCCGTGAACTCGAACAGCGCATCCAGTCCATCGTGGCCGCCAACACCCAACGCCGACGCAACACCAACCCCGGTACTCCCCCCACCGCCAGCAGTCCGGACCTGACCCCGCTCGGCCAGGCTGACGTCTCTACCCTGACCAGCGGATTTGCCCAGCGCAAGGGTCGCCTGCCCTGGCCAGTGAGCGGACGCATCCGCGAACCCTACGGCACGGTCGTCAACCGGGAGCACGGCACCACCACCCCCAACCCCGGTATCCTCATCGGCTCGGCAGCCTCAGCCGAGGTCAAGGCCGTCTACGAAGGGCGCGTCCTCAGCGTAGACCTGATGCCCGAACTGGGCACGTTCCTGATCCTCGAACACGGCGACTACTACTCGGTCTACGCCAACTTCTCCCTGCTCTACGTCTCGAAAGGCGACCGCGTCCAGGCTGGACAGGTGCTAGGCCGGGCCGGTACCGAGGCCGAACCCAAAGGCAACGGGCTGTTCTTCGGGCTGTTCCGGGAAGGCCAGGCCCTCGACCCCACCCCCTGGCTGGCACAGCGCTGAGACCTACACTCACGTCATGCCATCGCGGAAGGTCAGCAACAGCCGGTAGGCGTGGTGGGGCTGCTGCCGGTAATGCTCCGCCGTAAACTCGTCCGTCAGGAGCGGACTGAACCCCTCTTCGCCCGATAGGTCCATGCGATCCACATTGCAAAACCCCATCGACCAGTCCGGAAACTGCCGCTCCGCGATGGGCATCCTGAGCAAAACCAGCATGCCCCGGTGTCGCTCGTCCTTTTCAATCCGCTCTTGCAGGGTCATCACCGCCGATTCCGGGCCTTCCAGCACCTGCATGTAGTTCCCTCCCTTGTAGAGCAACATCCCGGTGATCCCCAGCCGCCGGTTTTCCTCTCGCGCCTCCCGCAACATCGCCAGCAGCTCTTCGTCGGACATGAGCCGGGTGGCCGAGCTGACGTAGACCAGCGAAATAAGCCGGTCTAACCTGTTATCGATCATGCCTGTATTCCAACGCTTTCCGTGTGCCAAGATAATCCGACCGGCATGGATTCTCAATCCATTCGCACCCCAAATAGCCCGCCGTTTCCCGCTGGAACTGCTTCCGTTTTTTCCAGAAGAATCGACCATTCCGGAGCGTCTTTCAAGCACCTCGCAGCCGATAGCACCACACACACGACCATGCCCGCAAGGCCCGTCGCAGGATAACCATTTATAGTCAAATTGACTATAATATCGTCAAATTGACTATAATTTTTCCCTGCACGCACTTTTGTTTCGACGGCTCCGAGGGCGTCTTCCGGGGCAAGCCTCCTGCCCACCGCGTTTTCACACAACCTTTTCCGCCCGGTAGTCTGTTGACTTGGAACGGGGCACCGGGGCTTGTAATTTTTGGCGCTTTTGCAGATCAACCTCCCCGAACCCCCTCTTGTATGGCAACTGCTTCCTATGATGTCGTCGTCGTTGGCTCCGGCCCTGGCGGCTACGAAACGGCTATCCGTGCCTCCCAACTGGGCTTCAAGACGGCCATCGTCGAGAAAAACCTCCTCGGCGGGGTCTGCCTCAACATCGGATGTATTCCCACCAAAGCCCTGCTCAAGAGTGCGGAGCTGATGGAGTATGCCAAGCATTTTGCGGAGTACGGGCTTACGCTCCAGGGCGCTGTCACCCCGGACTTCCCGAAGGTGGTCGAGCGCAGCCGGGGGGTAGCTGCCAAGATGAACAAGGGCGTCGAGTTCCTCATGAAGAAGAACAAGATCGACGTGCTCTACGGCCACGCCCGGCTGACGGGCAAGGGGACGCTGGACGTCCAGCCCTCCGTGAACATGCACGGCGCTACGGTCGGGGAGGTGCGGACGGTGCAGGCCCCGCACATCATCCTGGCAACCGGTGCCCGTGCCCGTGCCATCCCGTCCTTGCCCATCGACGGGCAGAAGATCATCTCCTACAAGGAAGCCATGCTCCAGACAACCCAGCCCAGGCGGCTCGTGGTGGTGGGAGCCGGGGCCATTGGGGTGGAGTTCGCCTACTTCTACCACCACATGGGCACCCAGGTCACCGTCGTGGAGTTGCTGGACCGGCTGGTCCCGGTGGAAGACGAGGAGGTGTCGAAGGAACTGGCGCGAGCGTTCAAGAAGCAGGGCATCGGCGTGATGACCAGTGCGCAGGTCGCATCGGTGGATACCAGCGGAGAGGTGCTCCAGGTGAAGGTGAAGACGGCCACGGGCACCGAGACGCTGGAAACCGACCAGGTGCTCTCGGCAGTTGGGGTGCAGGGCAACATCGAGGACCTGGGGCTGGAGGCGCTGGGCGTGGCGCTGGACCGGGGCTGGATCCAGGTAGATGGCTATGGGCGTACCAACGTCGAGGGCCTCTATGCCATCGGCGACGTGGCGGGTGCCCCCTGGCTGGCGCACAAGGCCAGCCATGAAGGCATCATCTGTGTGGAAAACATCGCCGGGTTGCATCCCCATCCCCTCGACAAGAAGAACATTCCCGGCTGTACCTATTGCCAGCCACAGATCGCCTCGGTGGGCTACACCGAGAAGGCCGCCCGGGAGGCGGGCTATGACGTGAAGGTGGGCAAGTTCCCGTTCACGGCCTCCGGCAAGGCCTCGGCCCTGGGCCATAACGAGGGGTTTGTAAAGGTGCTCTACGACGCGAAATACGGCGAACTCCTCGGCTGCCACATCATCGGCTACGATGCCACCGAGATGATCGCCGAGGCCGTCACCGCGCGTGTGCTGGAGACCACCGCGCACGAGGTCATGGAGGCCATTCACCCCCACCCGACCCTGTCCGAATCCGTCATGGAGGCCACGAAAGCGGCCTTCGGAAGGGCGATCAATATCTGAATCTTCCGATTGCGGATCTCGGATTGCAGGCGGTGCCAATGGTCCTATCGCGTTCCCCTCTCCCAGAGGGGTGGCTCCAGATATAGTCAAATTGACGATAATTATAGTCAAATTGACTATATCTGGGAGACGGGGTGTGTCGCAGCGTTTGTACCAGCACCCGCGATGCGGTCAGCGGGCGCGACACACCCCGTCCCGCCCGGCTGGTGCCGTGCGGGCCACCCCTCT
>CAZLRO010000043.1:0-18426 GCA_964561865.1 uncultured Rhodothermaceae bacterium
ATAAAGCCGGCCGAGACGCCCGCCACGGCCCGGGTGTGTGCCGCCCGCAGCAATGAGCAACGCCCCCAGGAACACCCCCAGGGACAGCGGCAGGCGGCGCTGGAAGGCCACTAGGGGTACCAGCACCAGGAGCGGCAGGAGCAGGACCATCAACAGGCGCAGCATCACCAGCAACCAGGCGTTCACCTCTGGCGGGGCGATCAGGGCCAGCGGGACAACCAGCAGCGAAAACACAGTACCCAGCAGTGCTGCGCCGGTGCTGAGGTAGCGGAGGGCTGGGTGCAGGGGCTGTGCTGCATGGGCTGCACCGTTCAGAGAGGGCGGGGCGATCTTCCAGCGCCCAAGCGGAATGGACAGGAAGAGGCTGGGGAAGAACGTCCAGAGCAGCAGCCCAAACAGCCCCGGCAACACCAGCACACTCACCGCTTCCAGGACAATGCGTACGCGGAACGTCAGCAGCGACGGCAACAGGTGTTCGAGCAGCCCGGATTGCGTGACGGCCCGCACGCCCATCACCAACGCCAGCAGCCCTACCACCAGCGTGGGCCAGTCCCGACGTTGCCGTACCCAATAGGGCAGGAAGAAGCATACTACCAGCAGGTAGAATCCCAGGCTGACGAACACGAGGGCGTTTTGCCAGAGCCGGGCACGTAGCATCACCTCGCGGGCACCGATCTGGATCGGGAAGAAAGGCCCCCCTCCCCGGTACCCGAAGTTTGCGACTTTCCATGCCAGCACAAGGGCCGTGTCCTGGGGCAGGTCGAACAGGGCCGAGCGACGGCTGAGAACGGTTTCGGCCTGCGTGGCTGCCGGATATCCACTCTGGGCTACCACCACCGGGGTCTCTCCGGGACGGACCGCGTAGAGCACATGGGCGTTATCGGCATGCTGGATATAGCCCGCGAGCGGCGGGGCGTCCGGGGGCAAGCGCAGGTGCAGCCGGTACCAGACCAGCCCCTCATCGGGGAACCCCTGTTGCTGGAAATAGCCTTCGGCGGGTCGGGCGTGCCAGTGGGTGTCGTCGTAGGCGAAGGCGGCAAAGGCCAGGCTATCGGAGCCGCTGTGGGCACGCCAGTCCCCTTTCAGCAGGAGCACCTGTTCCAGGTCCTGCCCCCGCAGGTCCAGCATCCCGGCGGTAGCCTGTGTTTCGAGTGGTTGCGCTCCCCAGCACCCTTCCATGAAGAGGCCCAGCATTACAATGCCGAGGCAGATGCCCACCTGCACATACCCGCTCATATCCCCAACACGGCTGATGGTCTGGAAACTTCTGCCGTTCCAGTGCGCATATACCTGGTTCGCAGCATAAAGTATGCCTCCCGTTCCGGAAAAGGGTTAAAACAGGGATAATGGTCTTTGAGGCAGGGATTCTACGCAGCGGAAAACCCACCGGGAGCCAATGGCCGGAAAAAACCTCCCTGGTACCGGGATCAAGTCCTCGACCGGGGTTCAGGCAGCTTGCAAAACCCGGACGAGGGCTTCTGCGGCGAGGCGTCCGGTCTGGGCCGCACCGTTCATGTAGCCCTGGTAGTCGTCGCTGTGGTGTTCGCCGGCAAAGTACAGGTTGCCTACGTTGACGCTGTTGCCCTCCACGCTCTGGTCGATGTACACCCAGTCCTGGGCGAACCCGCTGTACTGGCCGGGCCGGAAGCACGCATAGCTGCCAAGGGTATACGGGTAGCTCGGCCAGTGGAACACCACGTTGTTGCCGTTGCGCTGTGTGCCTGCACCGGGGAAGGCTTCCTCGAAGCTCTCTACAAACCGATTACTGACCGCCTCGACACTGACCTGATTGACGCGGATGCCCTTCTTGCCGCCGGAGTAGAACGTGATGCCTCCGGAAGTCTCGTCCTGGAGCAGGCTGTTGTCCCAGCACAACTGGAAGTCGCGGTCGGTGAAGACCTCGCCGCCATAGCCTGCCGCACGCCAGGGGCGGCTGTCGAAGCCCACCATCACCTTGGCGTTGGTGCCATAGCCGACCTCGCGGATGAAGCGGCGCAGCGTGTCGGGCAGCAGCACCTGCACATCTACCTGGCGCAGCAGCGAGAACGGGATGGCCAGCACCACGTAGTCGGCCTCAACCTCGGTGCCGCCGAAGACCAGCGTGAAGCCCGTGCCCTGTGGCCGCAACGCCGTCAGCCGCATCCCCGTCTGCACCGTTACCTGCTCGGCCAGCCGTTGTACGATCTGGTCGTTGCCGCCCTTGATCTTGTAGCGCTCGTCGGAGATGTTGAAGATATAAAGCCCGTCGGGACGGATGGCTGGGAAGAGCCACAGAAAGTTGAGGCTCGTCTGCTCGTTGGTTTCCAGGCCATATTCTGTGACGAAGGCCACATCGAGCAGTTCCCGGATCACCCCGGTAGCCCCGATGCGGTCGAAATACGCATCCAGCGGGATCTGGTCGAAGAAGGCGAGGGCATCGGGATCGTTGTTGACGCGGGCGGCATCGGCCACATACCGGTCTGCCAGGGGCTGGAGCATCGTGATGATCTCCTCCTCCGTCCAGAGTCGCCCGTCAAACAGGTAGGTCAGTGCAATCAGGCTGGGGTCGTCGTCTTCTGCGTCGAGCAGTTCGAGGCCGAAGGTGCGGGCCAGCGCGAACATGTCTGCATGAATGCTGTCGATGAACTCGCCGCCGAACTCGGTGGTCAGCCCTGGTGCCATCACGTCGCGCCCGGTGAACATGCGCCCCCCGATGCGGCGGCTGGCTTCATAGACGGTGGCCTGGTAGCCGTAGCGCTGGAGGGTGTAGGCGGCATTGAGGCCCGCCATTCCCCCGCCGACGATGGCAATGCGGGGCTGGGCCTGGCCTGTCGGATGCACGGCGAAGAGCAGGTCGCTGCAACCGGGCAGCAGGGCCATCGCACCCAGGGCAGCGGCTCCCTGGGCCGACTGCCGCAGGAAGCGGCGGCGACTCCGCTGCAGCCGTTCCTGCTGGACAAGGGTGGCGACGGGAGGAGCGTCGGGTTGGTTGGCAAGGGCGGCCAGACGAAGAAACCGGCGCAGATGGAAGCCTACTAGTGTGTGTGCCATACCAGATTACCATTGGGGGTTGGGAGATGGATCACACAGGCTATCGGCCCTGCGCATCCTACCCATTACTACGAGGCAGGAGGACGAAATACAGGGCGACGGCAAGAGCTATTTGTCCGGAAAGGCGAAAAAATCCGGGAAAAATGGACATTTTGCGCAAGAAAGAAAAATCATCGCGACAAACCTGCCCCTGGAACTCACCCGATAGCCCGCTGAAACAGCAGCGTTTACTGCGGGTTTGACGCACCAATTCTCCATCTCGTTCCGCGCCCATGTCCGACCCTGTTGCGGCTACTGCCCCGGATGTGGCCCTGTTGGGCCGAGACCCCACCCCGCGCCTGGTGGATGTCTGCCCGCTGGTACACCCCGGACAGGAGGGTCCGGCACGGGTGCGGCTCTACGCCCGAACCACCTCCGGTGCGGAGGTGACGGCGGAAGAGGCGACATTTTTCCCCTTCTTTTTCCTTTCCGACGTGGCGTTGCTGAAGGGTTTTCCGCGGGCGCGCTTCCAGTTCCAGCCCCTGGCCGGCACCCACTTCTACCGCTACCTCGTCGTCTTCACTTCTTGGCGGGCGTACTGGGATGCCCTCCGCCATGTGGAACGGTCCGCCGAACGGACGGAAGGCAGCCCGGAGGCCTGTTACGTGATCCCGAATCCCGCCCAGCAATACCTCATGCAGACCGGGCGGACGTGCTTCAAGGGCCTGGTCTTCGACGAGGTGCACCGGCTGCAACTGGACATTGAGGCCTGGCACGAGGGCGGCTTCCCGCTGGCCGAACGGGCGGAGGATGCGGTCATCATCGTCTCGCTGTCGGATAATCGGGGCTGGAAACGCCTGCTGCACCAGCGCGAACTGTCCGAGCAGGCGTTGCTGGCAACCCTGGTAGAGGTGATCCGCGCCCGGAACCCGGACGTGATCGAAGGGCACAACATCTTCGGCTTCGACCTGCCCTACCTGATGACACGGTGCCAGCGGCATGGCGTGCCCTTCGCTATCGGACGCGACGGCTCGGTGCCGCGTACCTTCCTCTCCAGTATCCGCTTCGCCGAGCGCACGGTGGACTTCACGGCGGTGGAGGTCGCCGGGCGACATGTGGTGGACACGTACTTCCAGGTGATGGCCTACGACGTGTTCAAGCGCAACCTGCCCGGCTACGGCCTGAAGGTGGTAGCCCGGCACTTCGGCTTTGCCCCGGAAGGCCGGGTGTACGTGGACGGCCATGACATCGGGCGCGTCTGGCGGGAAGACCCGGACCGCCTGCTCGCCTACGCCCTCGACGACGTGGTGGAGACCGAGCGCCTGGCCCGACACCTGAGCGGTTCCTCGTTCTACCTGACGCAGATGCTGCCCATGACCTATGGACAGGTAGTGCGCACCGGCCCCGCAGCCAAGATCGAGAGCCTGTTCGTCCGCGAATACCTGCGGCAGCGGCACAGCCTGCCCGCCAGCCAGTGGGGCAGCCAGCAACGAGGCGGCTATACCGACGTGTTCTTCACCGGCGTGACGGGTCCCATCGTCTACGCCGACGTAGAGAGCCTCTACCCCTCCATCATGCTGCACTACGACGTACGCCCCCGCAGCGACACCCTGCGGCTGTTCCCCCAGTTGCTGCGCCGCCTCACCGACCTGCGTTTCGCAGCCAAGCACGCCATGAAGACGGCGACCTCCGAAGAACAACGCAGTGAACTGGATGCCCGGCAGAACTCCTACAAAAACCTCATCAACAGCTTCTACGGCAACCTGGGGTTCTCGCTGGCACTCTTCAACGACTTCGCCGAGGCCGACCGCGTAGCCACCATCGGCCAGCAGTTGCTCAAGCAGACCATCGGACACATCCGCACCGACGGCGGACAGGTGATTGAGGTGGACACCGACGGCGTGCTGTTCGTCCCACCCCCCGGCGTGACCGGCGATGAGGCGGAAAGGGCCTACGTCCACACCCTCACCGACCGGATGCCCGAAGGCATCCGCATCGGGTTCGACGGGCGGTTTGCCCGGATGCTCTCGTACAAGAAGAAGAACTACGCCCTGCTCGGCTACGACGGCAAGCTCCGGTTCAAAGGCTCTTCGCTCGTCTCGCGTGCCACTGAGCGCTTCGGGCGCGAGTTCATCCGCGAGGCCGTGCGGCTGCTCATGGAAGAAGACCTCCAGGGCCTGCACGACCTGTACCTTGCCACCCGCGACCGCATCCTGCGCCATAACTGGAAAGGGGTGGACGACTTCGCCCGCACCGAGACGCTCAAGGACACCCCCGAAACCTACCGGGCCGAGGTGCAGGCGGGCAAGCGCGCCAAGGCCGCCGCGTATGAACTGGCCCTCCGGCGGGCCGCCGCCACCGGCCAGGGGGTCCGCAAGGGCGATCGGATCACCTTCTACATCACCGGCACCCAGAACCAGGTGACCTCGTTCGAGGCCGCACGGCTGGCCGAGGAATGGCGGTTCGAACAGCCGGATGAGAATGTGGCGTACTATCTGAAACGGCTGGACGAGTTTGCTGCCCGGTTTGAACCCTTCTTCACCCCACACGACTTCCGCCTGCTCTTCTCCCCTCCCGACCTCTTCGGCTTTTCTGCCAGCGGCATCCGCCTCCGCAACGAGCTACACGAGGGCGGCCTTGAGGGTGAAACCGAAGAGATCCCGTTCTGACCCCACAGACACGCTACAGGGCAGCCGTGCAAGCATGGGGCCGGACCCTTTCCAACCGGGACAGGGTGTGTGGGCTTCCCCGCCCCGTGCCGTGCGCTCCCTACCACAGGTCTGCCGCTATCGGATCCGCACCAGCGTCTGCTGCCACATGAAGCCTCTGGCTTCGAGGCGCAGCAGGTAGACTCCACTTGGCATGCCCTCCCCGGATAGCTTCCATACGTGGTCGCCTGCAGGCTGCTTTGGCAGCACGGTGCCCCTCACCTGGCGGCCCCGCACGTCGAACACCGCGATGCGCACAGCCGACGGCGTGTCGAGATGGTACGAGACCGTCGCGGTGGCACGGAACGGGCTGGGATAGACCGACAGCGGCGACGGGCGCGACGGCCATGGCTCGGTGGCAATCGTCACCGCACCCTGACCGGTGAGTTGCACCGCTGTGACCGACAGCGCCGGGAGCGTGTATATGAACTGCCCTTGCTGCACCGACACCATCCCTGCCAGAAGGGCATTCTGCGTATGCGAAACAAACGTCTCCGATGCCGGCAGGTCGTCGATCATCCAGGTCGGGTAGACACCATCGGCCACCGTAAAACCCGCGATGTTCACCGTCGTCGTCTGTGCCGCCGTGAGTGAGCGGTTGATGAGATAGACCGTGAGCGTATCCGCCGAGGCACTGAGCGTGGCATGGCCCGAGACCACCGTCGGCTGGTCCGACGTGCCCTGAACACGGACCGGACCGGCGTAGCGACTGAACAGATGCAGCACTTCCCACATCCCCGTCTTCCAGTCCCACGGTGTAAACAGTTCTATACCTTCATCCATGAACACGCCAAGGTTCGAGGCATACCAGACGGCCAGGACATTCGGGTCAGAAGAAGGAATCGACGTCTCCGACACCCCGAACGTCACACCGTGATCCGGCCCCAGGTATGTATCCAGCCAGTCGCGGCAGCGGGCAAAGACGAACTCCTGCTGAATGCTGTTATCCCACGACGACGTACCCGAGCGCTTCACGCCATTGGCCCCCGGGTAGAGGTACGTCCTGTCGAACCAGACGCGGTGGAGCTGGACCTGATCGGCAGCACTGGTCTCACCGGGGTAGAAGTGGACATCCAACACATCGAGCAGGCGCACCCCGGAGGCTGCCTGTTCTTCTCCGATCCGTTTGATGAAGTACTCGAGCCAGGTGTACGATTTCCCCCCTGTCGTGATCTTGTCGTTGTTCCAGTTGTACCACTGCCATTCATTCGCCGCCACCGGCCCGACGAGGCGGATGTCTGGATCGTATTGCCGGGCCAGCTTTGCCACGGCGACATACTTTTCGATGAAGGCATCGGCGGCGAGCAGCGTCGGCATCACGTCGTCGTGTGTGCCATTCCAGATCTCCGGCTCGTTGTCCATGTTCCAGTAGCGGAACGTTTCGGGATGGACCCCGAGGTTATCCCTCCAGTGGGCCAGGATGGCCGTTGTGGAATCCGCCGGCCAGTCCATGAGATAAAGGTCGGGGTTACCCGTCCCTGTTGTGGGTCCACCCCCACCAGCCCAGTTGTTGGTCACCCCCGGCCACCACTGCGAGAAGTTGTAGCCCCAATCGTTGAAGTTATGGGCACTGGTGGCCGCTACCTTGCCGAGCAGTTGGAAGGCCCAGAAGCCCTGCGCCCCAGGCATGTTGGCCTCAAGCGACTGCACGGCATAATCCCAATCGTTCGGGTAGACGTTGTTGTACCAGTCCGGGTGGCTGCTCAGCTTGCGTCGCCAGTTGTACTTGGTGGCGTTGTTGCCCCCGTTGTCGCGGAACAGGCGCACGCCCGCCTCGCGATAGTACTGCCAGGTGGTGGCAGAAAGTGGCTGCGACGGGCTATGGGAGAGGGTGTTGTTGCGACCATACAAAGCCGATGAGACCGTTTTCTGCCCGGCACCAGCGTCGATGCTGACCACCGGACCCAGGGCCTGGGCAAGAACCACCGCTAGAAAAAGCATATATAGACGATGCTGCGGCTGCAAGAAGGATGCGAACACGCCAAGATACATCCGGATGACCGCCATACGTGTCGTGCAGGAACGCTTCGCATCGGGGATGAGCGAAGACGATACCCCGCAAAACCTTTCCGAGTTGACCCGTGAAGGCATTCGGGCCTGCCTTGCTCTTGCTCCTGACCGCGGCTACCGACTAATCCTTCCCGACCCTTCAACATTCGCTCACGTTGACGGGGATCTGCACGGCGAGGCCGCCTTCGGAGGTCTCCTTGTACTTGGCGTTCATGTCCAGGGCCGTCTCCCACATCGACTTGATG
The DNA here is from genome assembly GCA_964561865.1 of uncultured Rhodothermaceae bacterium. GTDB lineage: Bacteria > Bacteroidota > Rhodothermia > Rhodothermales > CAZLRO01 > CAZLRO01. Next base: position 7,973 of record CAZLRO010000043.1, read on the forward strand.
ACGGCGTCGAGGGGGACGCGGGCCTCGTCGGGGTTGCTGCTGAGGGCGATCTGGGCGGCGGTGATGGCCTTGACGGCCCCCATCGTGTTGCGCTCGATGCAGGGCACCTGCACCAGTCCGCCGATAGGATCGCAGGTCATGCCCAGGTGGTGCTCCATCGCAATCTCGGCGGCCATGAGCACCTGCCCCACCGACGCACCGAGGCACTGGGCAAGTCCGGCAGCGGCCATCGCCGAGGAGACGCCGATCTCGGCCTGGCACCCGCCGAGAGCTGCCGAGATGGTGGCCCCCTTCTTGAAAACACTGCCCATCTCTCCCGCCGTCAACAGAAACGTCTCGATGCCCGCGTCGGTAGCTTCCGGGCAGAAGCAGGCGTAGTACATCAGCACTGCCGGGATCACCCCCGCTGCCCCGTTCGTCGGGGCCGTCACCACGCGCCCGAACGAGGCGTTCTCTTCGTTGACGGCCAGGGCAAAACAGCTTACCCACTTCAGCGTCTCCTGGAACGTCCAGCGGCGGCGGCGGATGAGGCGCATCCAGGCTTCGGCATCGTCGTAGCCCTCCACGTCGCCGAGGAGCTGCCCGTTCAGGCGGGCCGCCCGCCGGACGACGTGCAGGCCACCCGGCAGAACGCCCTCGGTATGGCACCCGGCGTAGACACACGCCCGCATCGTCTGCCAGAGGCGGTGCAGCCCGGCATGGATGTCCGCCACCGTCCGCCACGTCTGCTCATTGCGCCAAACCACCGCCGGGATGTCGATACCCGCCCGTTCGCAATGGGCTTCCAGGTCCTGTGCCGTCTCAATGGGAAAGGGCAGGCGGACAGCCTCTGGCAGAAAGGCGTCGGCTTCCTGGACGATAAACCCTCCTCCTACGGAATAGTACGTTTCCTGCCCGACCAGGGTATTGTTTTCAAATGCTGTGAAGGTGAGGCCATTGGGGTGAAAAGGCAACGATCGCTGCATGTTAAATACCACATCCCGCCCCAGGTCGAACCCCACCGCACGGGTGCCCTCCAGGCGCAGCGTACCGGCCCGTTGGAGGGCTTCCAGCATCGGCTCCAGCGCCGCCGGGTCGCAGGTTTCCGGGTCGAGGCCTGCTAGCCCCCAGACGACTGCCCGGTCGGTGCCATGTCCACGACCGGTCTTGGCGAGGGAGCCGTAGAGGTCCACCCGCACGCGGTCGATCCGGTCGAGATGGCCCTGTTCCCGGCACCGGGCCAGAAACGTCTGCGCCGCCCGCCACGGCCCCATCGTGTGCGAACTGGACGGCCCGACCCCGGTTTTGAAAATGTGAAAGACGCTGATGGCTTCCATGAAACCCGAACTTTTCAATTATCCGCGTTACTATGCTTGTCTTGGCCCGTGAATCATCTTAATTTTCATCGACTGTTGGATGATTCCCGAAAATACTGAAAACCACGCAAACAGCTGCCTGGGTGTATATTCAGATTGTTCGCAACTTCCGTATGTGCCTGCACAAAACTATAGGTTGCAAATCGTTCTCCAGCACGCCTGTTGCGGTTGGGTGAGCATTTGGGTACCCGGAAGACGGCTTGCCGCAGCATGATGGCACGACCAACGTCCTTCTGACCGGGTAATGCGAAGCACGCCGGGGTCGGTAGCGCGTCTTTCCAGGGGGCGCACGTCCGATCAGGCACCTGGTTCCTGTCTCTAACGCTTGCATGGGCTGCTGCACACCGGTTGGGGAGCCGACGGTGCAGGTGGCCTGATTAAACAACTGGAGGGTAAAATGTCATACCGTGTTATCGTCCCTCGGCATCCGCTGAGGTTGCTGACACCTATCCTGCTGTCCTGTGCATATATCGGGCTGCCGTCGGCCCAGGCACAAAAGCCGTTCACCGATATCTCCAGCACCGCCGGGGTGGGGATGACCCATACCTACATCGCCGTGGACGACTCAATCTCCAACGGCGCGGCCTGGCTCGACTTCGACCTCGATGGCGACCTGGACCTGTACATGACGCAGCGGGTGGGGGCCAACCACCTCTTCCGCAACAACGCCGACGGCACCTTCACCGATGTCGCCGCCAGCGTGGGGGCCGACGACCCGCTCCACGACGGGTCGGGGGCCTCGGTGGCCGACTACGACAATGACGGATGGCCCGACCTCTACCTTGCCAATGCCGACGAAGATGTGCTCCTGCGCAACGTAGGCGGCACCTTCGTCGATGTCACCCAGACGGCTTTCCCCGACAGCTACACCCTCGACGCGCGCGGGATCACCGCCTCATGGGGCGACTACGACGACGACCGCTTCCTCGACCTTTACGTCGCTAACCACAAACACTTGTTGGACCGCGACTTCGACCGGCAGGATCGCCTCTTCCACAACAACGGTGATGGCACCTTCACCGACGTCTCCACCCTGCTGGGCATCGAGCACATCACGGGCTTCGGCTTCACTGGCGGCTGGACCGACTTCGACCAGGACAGTGACCTCGACCTCTACCTCATCAATGACTGTCTCCAGGACGGGGAACCCAACAAGCTGTTCCGCAACGACGGCGGCACCGACTGGCAGGCCTGGACCTTCACCCAGGTCTCCCACGTCGTTGGCGCACACGACTGCGAAAACGGCATGGGGCTGGCAACCGGCGACTACAACCACGACGGCTTGCAAGACTATCACTTCACCAACAACATGTCTTCCGTCCTGATGCAGAACACGGGCGGGAGCCTCATCGACGCCACCTTCGGCGCGGGCCTGTTCGTCAACATGGTCCCTGGCAGCAACCGCATCTGGCAGACCTGGGGTACCAACTTCTTCGACTACGACCTCGACGGCTTCATCGACCTGTTCATGGTGGCTGGGTCGTTGCACAAGCCCGAAGAGGAAAATCCGCAGCCGGACCGCCTCCACCGCAACAACGGCGACGGCACCTTCACCTATCTCAGCTCCAGCAGTGGCCTCGACGACCCCGGCCTGGGCCGCACCAGTGCCTTCGGCGATTACGATGGCGACGGCGACCCCGACCTGTTCGTGGTGAACTATGGCGGGTTGGCCCACCTCTACCGTAACGACATCAGCAACGGCAACAACTGGCTCGTGGTGGACCTGGAAGGCGTGCAGAGCAACCGGGATGGCATCGGAGCCAAGGTGAAAGTGCGCACCCCGGACGACCATGTGCAGACGTGGGAGGTGCGCAGCGGCACCAGCATGGGGGCTGGCGACGACAAGGCTGCCTACTTTGGCCTCGGCAACCAGACCAGCGTCAGCGAGCTGGAGATCGACTGGCCCTCCGGCATCGTCCAGCGCCTGAGCCATGTGGCCGCCAACCAGCGGCTGCGCATCTCAGAAGAAGCCACCACCCTCTTGTGGGTGACCGACCCCACCGGCCAGGCCCTGGAACTGGGCAGCACCACTACCCTCGAATGGACGGATAACCTCAGCGGCGATGTCCAGATCGAACTGCTCAAGGAGGGTGTGCAACAGCACCTCATCACGGCGCAGACCGAGAGCGACGGCAGCTATTCCTGGACGATCCCGACCGACCTGCCCGTCGATGCCGACTACACGATGCGCCTGACCAGCCTCGACTTTCCAAACCTGACCGTCACCACCGGACGGTTCTCCATCGTGCCCAGCAGCACCTACTTGCTCGTCACTACTCCCAATGGCGGGGAAAGCTGGGAGATTGGCAGCACCCAGACCATCACTTGGCACGATAACTTCATCGGCTTCGTCCAGATCCGGCTGCTCAAGGGCGGGCAGGTCGTCCAGACCCTGGCAAACGCTGCCATCGGCATCGGGACGTTCTCCTGGACCATCGCTTCCACGCTCACCCCCGGCGACGACTACAAGATCCGGATCACCAATACGGACAACACAAGCATCCGCGACGAATCCGACCTCGCCTTCACCTTGTCTGGCGCGGCCATCCCGTCCCTCACCGTACTGACACCGAACGGCGGGGAGACCCTCACCATGGGCACGCCCTATTCCATCACCTGGAACAGCAGCAACCTGACGGGGGACGTCCTGATCCGGCTGATCAAGAACGGTGCCCTGGTGCAGAAGATCAGCACCGGTACCCCCAACGACGGCGAGTTCACCTGGAACATCCCGACTACCCTCACCGCCGGATCCGACTTCACGATCCGGGTTACCAGCCTGACCAATCCGACGGTAACGGACGATTCGGATGCTCTTTTCACCATCGAAGCTGCTGCGGCCAAGGCGGGCGCAACCTGGCCTGAAGCCCCTGCCACATTCGCCCTTGAACAAAACTATCCCAACCCGTTCAACCCGGACACCCGCATCGCCTACACCCTGCCCGAAGCCTTGCCTGTGCGCCTGACCATCCTCGACGTGCTGGGGCGGGTCGTGGCAACCCTCGTCGATGCCCATCAGCCTGCCGGAACCCATGCCCTCACCTGGCGGGCCGAACACCTGCCCTCCGGCCTGTACTTCTACCGCCTCGAAGCCGGACCGTACCAGCAGATGCACTCCATGCTGCTGATGAAATAGGGTGGATAGCTGTTGGCTGTTTGGTACTTTGGGATGCTTCGCCTGCGCTTTGGTTGAGGCGTGGGTTTAGTTTAACCCAGGCCCCGTCCAGCGTCTGGCCTCTTTCATTCCCGCGAAGGCGGGGAGTGGTCGCCAATGGTCGAACTTTCTTGCCTCCTTGGACAAGGAGGAACCTCGTAGTGCCCAAAGGCCGAATGGCCGTAATATCCCTTCATCCCGCCTGAAACCCCCGGCTCCAACAAGCGTTTTGTGCCGCGTCCGTTGCCCTTCCATCGCCCAATCCCACCCCGACGTTGGAATCACCGCCTGTTGAAACCCTCCACGAGCCATGGACCGTTGCCGACGCCGAAGCCACCTATTACATCAAGGCATGGGGCGAGTCGTTCTTCGGCATCAACCCACACGGCAACATCAGCGTCCGCCCCATCCTGGGCAACCCCATCGAGATCGACCTGCATGAGGTGGTCCGGAAGCTCCGCTCCAAGGGAGCACGGTTCCCCCTGCTGATTCGGTTTCAGGACCTGTTGCAGTCGCGTGTGGTCCAGATCAACCAGGCGTTCCGGCAGGCCATCGAGGAGCTGGGCTACCAGAACATCTATCGGGGCGTCTACCCGATCAAGGTCAACCAGTTGCACGAGGTGGTCGAAGAGATCCTCGAGGCGGGCCGGCCCTTTGGTTTCGGGCTGGAATGCGGCTCGAAGGCCGAACTCATCGCCACGTTGCCCCACCTGACCGACGACGACACACTGCTGATCTGCAACGGCTACAAGGACCATGTGATGATGCGGCTGATGCTCATCGGGCAGCAGCTGGGCAAGAACATTATCCCGGTCCTGGAGAAGTACAGCGAGTTCGAACTGCTGCTCTCGATGGCCAAGGAGATCGGTGTGCGCCCCCAGTTTGGCCTGCGCGTGCGCCTTTCGACCACCGGCTCCGGCAAGTGGAAAGAATCGGGCGGCGACCACTCGAAGTTCGGCATCTCCATCTCCGAACTCGTCCACCTGATCCAGCGGCTGGAGGAAGAGGGCCTCACCGACGCCTTCAAGCTGTGCCATTTCCACCTGGGCAGCCAAATCGCCGACATCCAGACGCTCAAGCAGGCGGTCAAGGAGATCACCCGCGTCTATGCCCGGCTGCACGAGCGCGGCCTCGGCGTGCAGTACATCGACGTAGGAGGCGGACTGGGGGTCAACTACCAGGGGTATGACCTGGAAGCCCCCACCGGGACGAACTACACGATGCAGGAGTACGTCAACTCGGTGGTCTATGCCGTGAAGGAAGTGTGCGACGCCGAGGAGGTGCCCCACCCGACCCTGGTCTCCGAGAGCGGGCGGGCCGTCACCGCCCACCACTCGGTGCTCATCGTCGAGGCCCTGGCCGCCCACGACAAGGACGAGATTCCGGAAGGCTATGCACCGGGCCGGGACGACCACGAGGTCATCCGCGAACTGTTCGACTCCCTCCAGCAACTCGACGGCCAGAGCCTGTCCCCGCCCCGCAAGGTCGCACGGCTGCCGCAGTTGCTCGAGGTCTACCACGACGCCGTCGAGAAGCGCCAGCAGGCCGACCTGCTCTTCGCCTTCGGCTACCTCAACCTCGAACAGAAAGCCACCGCCGAACAGCTCTACTGGTCGGTCATCCGCGCTATCGACCGGCGTATCCAGGCCATGAAGCCGGAATGGCTGCCCGACGACCTCGACGCCCTCGACGACCACCTCGCCGACCAGTACCTCTGCGACTTCTCCGTCTTCCAGTCCATCCTCGACCACTGGGCCATCGACCAGCGGTTCCCCGTCATGCCCATCCACCGCCTCGACGAGCAGCCCACCCGGCGCGGCACACTCGTGGACCTGACGTGCGACTCCGACGGCAAGGTGGACCTGTTCGTCTCGCCCGAATACGACAAGCGGTTCCTCGAACTGCACCCACTCCGCGAAGGCGAACCCTACTACCTCGGCTTCTTCCTGATGGGGGCCTACCAGGACATCCTTGGCGACCAGCACAACCTCTTCGGGCGGGTCACCGAGGCCCACGTCTATGCCGATGAGGAGGAGCCGGGCAACTTCTACATCGAAAAGACCATCAACGGAACCACCGTCGAGGAAATCCTCAAAACGGTGCAGTACTTCCCCAACGATCTCGAACGCCGGATGAACGGCGTCCTCCAGGCCAAGGTGAAGCAGGGGGTGATCCGCCCGAAGGTGGCCGTCCGGCTGCTGGAAGAGTACAAGGCGGCTTTCGGCGAGTACACTTACCTGAACCCCACCACCCGGTAGCCCGGTATGCGGCCCCACGAAATCGCCCATCGCCGGCTCCTGCACCAGCAGATCAACGGCCCGGCCGCCAAAGAGCCTGCCGAGGTGGTGGCGGCCCTGGGGGCCGTGCAGGCGCAGGACTTCGCCGGGGCACTCTGGGCGGTGGGGCTGCGCCTGCCCCAGGCCACCGAGGCCAGCATCCGACAGGCCATCGCCGACCGGGCCATCGTCCGCACCTGGCCCATGCGGGGCACGCTGCACTTCGTGGCCGCCGCCGACGTGCGCTGGATGCTGGCCCTGCTCACGCCCCGCGTCCTGGCCGGGGCCACACGCCGCCACCCCCAGCTCGAACTCGACGAGACTATTTACAGGCAGTGCGAACGCTTGGTCACCCGCGCCCTGGAGGGTGGGCAGGTGCTGACGCGGGAGGCCGTGTATGCGTGCTGGGAACAGGCCGGCGTCTCCACTGCCGGACAGCGCGGCTATCACCTGTTGTGGTGGCTGGCCCAGCGGGGCGTGCTCTGCTTCGGACCACCCGCCGGCAAGCATCCCACGTTCACCCTGCTCGACGAATGGGTTCCCTCAACCCCGCCGCTGGAACGGGAGGCGGCGCTTGCGGAATTGGCCCGGCGCTACTTCAGCGGGCACGGCCCGGCAACGCTCGCCGACCTCGTCTGGTGGTCGGGCCTGAAGGTCGCCGAGGCCCGCATGGCCGTTGCCCTGGCAGCCCCGCACCTGGAAAAACACACTGTAGCCGGCACGGATTACTGGATGTCTTCGGATAGCCCTGCCCTGCCTGTCGCAGCAGCGGACCTGCACTTGCTGCCCAGCTTCGACGAATACCTGCTGGGCTATGCCGACCGTAGCGCGGTGCTCGACCCTTCCCATACTGTCCGGATCAATCCCGGCAGTAACGGCGTGTTCAAGCCCATCCTCGTGCGGGACGGACGGGTAGCGGGTACCTGGCGACGGACCCTCCGGACGCATGCGGTGTCGGTCACCATCGACCCATTCCAGCCGCTACCTCCTGGCGAAACTGAGGCGCTGGCCCAGGCTACCGCCCGCTACGCCCGCTTCGTTGGCAAGCAGGTGCTTTCTCCAGCATGACCATCGCGCTGGGGCTTGCATTCCGGCGGTGTTGTGCGCACCTTGCCAACCCCTTAACTGCTGCCAGGAACTCCCTCAACCCCATGTCTTCTCAGGAACTCCAGGGCTGTCTGGCTTTCATTCAACAGGCCGAGCGGCTGAAAAACGTGCTGCGCAGCGCCCACACATCGGCGGGTCGGCGCGAGAGTACGGCAGAGCACACCTGGCGGCTGTGCCTGATGGCGATGGTGTTCGAGCCAGCCTTCGAGGGCCTCGACGTTGCCCGGCTGCTGAAGCTCTGCCTGGTACACGACCTCGGCGAGGCTATCAGCGGAGACATCCCGGCCGTTGCCCAGACGAGCGGGCACGACAAGTCCGCCCAGGAGCGCGCCGACCTGCTGACCTTGCTGGCCCCTCTCGACCTTCCCCGTCAGGAGGCGTTCCTGGCCCTCTGGGAGGAATACGAATATGGCACTTCCCCGGAAGCCCGGCTCGTCAAGGGCCTGGACAAGCTGGAGACAATCATCCAGCACAACCAGGGCGATAACCCCGCAGGATTCGACTATGCCTTCAACCTGTCTTACGGACAGCCCCACATGCAGGCCCATCCACTCCTGCGTGCCCTCCGCCACCTCGTGGATGAACAGACACGCCAACGGGCCAGCACCACCCCTCTACCAAAGGATATCCTGATCTCGCCGGAATAAGGCTATCGCCTTGTGACGGTAGCTCCCTCACATCGGTTCGGCTTCCGGCACGGCGGCTTCTTCCACCGGCCCTTGTACGACCTGCAGTATGGCTTCCAGCAGGTCTTGCCCCTGCCAGGGGATGTACTGCGTGCGGCTGCGGTAGATGTACATCCAGTGCAGCAGCAGGCGCACCTCGTCGACCTCCTGCTTCAGGTATCGTTCCGGACGGGGAAGGCAGGGATCGAAGTGCAAGGCCAGTTGTTCCTGCAACACAGCGAGATCGGATGCGTCGGGCGGCACGGGCAACGGGATCATGGCGGCCAGACGACCGAAGCGGACGAGGTAAAGCTCAACTGTCCCGTCCCGCCCGGGCAACACCAGCACGGCGTTGTGGTCCAGCACCGGCGTAGCGACGGAGGGCTGGTGGTCCTGGAGCCGCCGGAGGGTCTCTCGCCAGTCGCGGAGCCGGGCGGCCTGCTCGAAGTCCAGCGCTGCCGCTGCCGTCTTCATCCCGGCCTCCAGCACCTCGGCCACTGTGGCGTCCTGCCCGGCGAGGAAGGCGCGGACGCGTTGGACCTCGGTGGCGTAGCGGGCTGCCGCTGTCGGGTCTTCACAGGGTGCCTCGCAGCGGCCCATCTCGGCCCAGAGGCAGCGGTGCCCCCGGCTGAAGGTGGCGTCGTCGCACTCGCGCAGGTGGAAATGCCGGTTGACGATCTCGACGACCGTTTCGGCCTGGCCCCGCCCGGCCAGGGGGCCGAAGTACTCGGCCCCGTCGTCGGCCAGATAGCTGCGCCAGGACAGGCGCGGGAACGTCTCCTGCACAGCCAGCCGCAGGAACGGACGGGTGCGGTACTGCAACGCCGCCCGGTTGAACCGGGGCTGGTGTTGCTTGATCAGCCGGGACTCGCGCAGCAGCGCGGCCAGCTCGGAGCCGGTCTCTTCCCAGGTGATGGTGTGGACGGCCTCGACCAGTTGGCGGATGTGGGCGCTGTGGCCCTCAATGCCGGTGAAATAGCTCCGCACCCGGTTCCGCAAGCTCTTGGCCTTGCCGATGTAGATCACCTTGCCCCGACGGTCGTGCATGAAATACACGCCTGGACGGTCTGGCAAGGCGGGCAACAAGGTCTGGCGGATCGGGTGCAGCCGCTTGTGTACGTGCGGCCCCTCCTGGTAGCGGGTGTGTTGCCAGGTCAGCAACTCCGCCAGTGTCGTCAGGCCCGGCTGGGCGGCCAGGTGCTGGAGGAAGTGCAGCAGCACCTGGGCTGTCGCCTCGGCATCGCCCCCGGCCCTGTGCCGTCCGTGGATCGGGATGCCCAGAAAGCCCGCTACCGACTCCAGGCTTTTCGAAGGCAGCCCGTTCAGCAGCCGCCGGGCCAGGCGCAGGGTACAGAGCGTGGAGTTGTCCAGGGCAGGCAGGGCCAGCCGGTCCAGTTCCGCCGCCAGAAAGCGCAGGTCGAACGTGAGGTTGTGGGCCACCAGCACGCCGTCGCCCAGGAAATCCCGGTACCGCGGCAGCACTTCGGCGGCGGTTGGCTGGCGGAACAGCAGGGCCGTCGTGATACCCGTCATCTCGGTGATGAACCGGGGCACCGATCGCTCCGGGTTGATGAGCTGGGCAAACCGGTCGGTCACCACGCCCCCCTGCACCTTCACGGCGGCCACTTCGATGAGCCGGTGCTCCCCGGCTTTCAACCCGGTCGTCTCGGTGTCGGTGACGACAAACGTGGCCTCCTCAATCCGCATAGACTGGGTTCTTCGATGGTGCGAAACAACAACCCTGGCTAACCACGTTCGCAGGAACTTGGTTCTGGGGAAGATAGGCGTTAGCTGTTGGCTGGGGCTTGGGACTTGAGGGGCGAAGAGGACCTTCGCCCCTACGGGGGCTTGGGACTTGGGAAAATCCCCTCTTGACGATCTCATGAGATCGTCAGAC
>CAZLRO010000044.1:0-18250 GCA_964561865.1 uncultured Rhodothermaceae bacterium
GCGTTCACGAGGGCATCGCGCACCTGCGCCGGCGTAGCCGCCGGGTTGGCGGCCAGGTAACGCACGGCGGCACCAGCCACATGCGGGGCAGCCATCGAGGTGCCGGTGTTTTGCAGCAGCCCCACTGTGCCATCGGCATCGAAGCCCAGCGACGGGATGCTGGTTCCGGGGGCCAGCAAGTCCACCAAAGCCCCCCAGTTCGAGTAGCTGGCAAAGCGCCGGTTGCTGTCGTAGGCCCCCACGGTCACCGCGCCCGCCGCATGGGCCGGGGTGACGAGGGAGGCGTCGATGCCGTCGTTGCCCGCCGAGACTACCACCACAATCCCCTGGGCAACAGCGGCTTCCACGGCTTCGTCCAGCACGTTGTACTGGGTAGTGTCTACCCGGGCACCGAGGCTCAGGTTGACCACCATCGGCTGCGAGGGGTTGGCGACCTTGCGCGAGATGACGGTGTCCAGCGCGGTAACGACGGTGGAAAACTGCGCCAGGCCGAGGTTGTCCAGCACCCGGAAGCTGTGGACGCGGACGTTCGGCGCAACCCCCACCACGCCAGTGGTATCATGGATGGCGCCTGCTGTGGCGCTCACATGGTATCCGTGGGATTCTCCCGTCGGCGTGGGCATATCGCCCACAAAATCCATTGTTTCCACCACGTTCAGGTCCACCGTTCCGACCCCGGAGTCCAGCACGTAGAGGTCCACTGTCGAGGCCCCGGTTACCGACCCGCCCGCCCCGATGCGCTGGATGCCCCAGGGCAGGAACTGGCCCGGCACGTCGGCCAGCGGGGTGAACTGCGGGGCGATGCCGATGCCGAGGTCCGGTTCGTAAAAGCCGATGTCGTCATCCAGTTCAAACGCGCTGAAAAGGTCGTCCAGGCCGTCGTCGTCATCGTCGTCGTTGGGAAACGTTACGGCAGCACCATAGACGACGGGGGTGTTGCCCGGCCCATCGTTCCGCTTGAGTACTTTCTGCGCGGACAGTTCCGGATAGGCTTGCAGGGCCGAGTCGGCAGTGGGCGAAGGGATGCTGAACAGCACAACCAGCTCCACGGCACCGGGTCCTTGCGGGACGAGGTGGCCGTTGCGCAGCTTGCTGAAGGTGGCAAACGTCGTCTGGTCGGCAGCCCGCTGTGCAGCCCCGCGTGGCTGCAGGGCCTCGTTCACCAACTGGTCGGCACAGCCTGCGAGCAACAGGGTGAGGGCCATACCCAACAGGGGAAGGCGAAAACGTTTCATGGGAGTCTTACCTTGAGATAGAGGTGAGGTATGGACGGCTGAAGGTCAAACATTGGGCCAAGAACGGTGAAGCCGACAAGATTCGGATCGGGAACGAAGCTTGCATCGCGTGCCCGAAACCCGTCCATCCGGTTACCGGTGAAACACACACTGCCTCCGGCGGGAAACGGTCTACCTCCTTCCTCTTGCCAACACATGCGCCTCTTTTCCCGACATACGCCGTCTCGATGGGTCCGAGTGCTGGTGTGGGGGATGGGAGTGCTCGTCCCGGTGCAGGCCCAGCCAGCTGGCCCGGCCCTCAACCCCGACCGGCTACCGACCGAGTACGTCCACGACGTCTGGCAGGTAGACGAAGGGCTGCCCCAAAACTCCGTCACATCGGTGCTGCAAACCCGCGACGGTCATCTCTGGCTGGGGACGGAAGAGGGGCTGGTGCGCTTCAACGGGCAGGCATTCCGGACGTTCGACCGGTACAACACCCCCGCGCTTGAGGCCAGTCAGTGGGTTCGAACGCTCCATGAGGGACGGGACGGCACGCTGTGGATCGGGACGAACCAGGGCGGGCTGGTGCGCTATGCCCAGAGCACCTTCTCGCCGTTTGCCGAGGCCTGGCTCCGGGGGCACGAAATCCGGGCGCTGGCGGAAGGACCAGACGGCACCCTCTGGGTGGGCACGTTCGGCGAGGGCCTCTTTGCCTGCCAGGCCGAACGCTGTACGCGTTATACCGTGCGGGAGGGGCTGCCCAGCAACCGCATCCGCACCCTGCTCATGGCCTCGAGTGGCACGCTCTGGGTGGGCACCGAACAGGGACTGGTGCCGTTCCGAAACGGGAAGCTTCTCCCCTGGGAGGCCACCCCACCCCTGCCCGGTCGACTCGTCATGGCGCTGCTGGAAGACCCCGGTGGCAAGCTGTGGACCAGCTTTCAGGGCGGGGGGCTGTACCGCCTGCACCCTTCCGGCGTGGTCGAATGGCTCTCGCCCGAACAAGGCTGGCCGAGAGACGATGTGTGGTCGTTCTGGTATGATGCCGCTGGCAGCCTGTGGATGGGGCTGAGCCAGGGCGGACTCCTGCGGTACCATAAGGGACGGTTTGAAGCCTACACCCCGGAAGATGGCCTCTCCCACGCACGGGTGACCAGCCTCGCCGGCGACCGGGAGGGCAGCCTGTGGATCGGAACGGACGGCGGCGGCCTCAACCGCCTGCGCAACAGCAAGATCACCCACCTGACCACCCGGGACGGCCTCTCCAACAATACCGTGCTGACCGTCTACGAAGCCCCTACCGGCAGCCTGTGGATCGGCACCGAGGGCGGCGGCCTCAACCGCCTGCGCAACAGCAAGATCACCCACTTCGGACCACGGGAAGGGCTGACCAACGCAGTCGTGACCAGCGTCTACACCGATGCTGCTGGCACGCTGTGGGCGGGAACATTGGGAGGAGGACTTTACCGCAGGGATGACAACCGCTTCACAGCCCTGACCACCCGCGACGGACTGCCCGGCAACAACATCTACGCCCTGTACCGCGACCGGGCGGGCAGCCTCTGGGTGGGCACCGATGCGGGGCTGGCCCGCTACCGCAACGGCGTGTTCACCCGCTACACGACCACCGAGGGCCTCTCCAGCAACTCCATCACCGCCCTGTTCGAAGACCACGAAGGCACCCTCTGGGTGGGCACCTACGACGGCGGCCTCAACCGACGATCTCAGGAGCGGTTCGCACCCGTCGAGATGCCCACCCATAGCCGCTTTGTCACCGCCTTCCACGAAGACCGCGAAGGCCGGCTCTGGATCGGCACCTATGGCGGCGGGCTGCTGCGGTGGCACAAGGGGCAGTTCGCCCCGTTCACCCGGCAGCAGGGCCTCTTCGACGACACCATCTACCAGATCCTCGAAGATGCCGAAGGCTACCTCTGGATGGGGTGCAACAAAGGGGTGTTCCGGGTCTCGCTGCGCGACCTCCAGGCCGTAGCCGAGGGCACGCTCAGCCAGGTCTCGACCGCCTATTATGGCGGCGACGACCCCGAAAAGCGGCATGAGGTCAACGGCGGGGTGCAACCGGCAGGCTGGCGCAGCCAGGACGGACGGCTCTGGTTCCCCACTGTCGACGGCGTAGCCATCATCAACCCGCAGGACATCCACCGCAGCGCCGTGCCGCCCGCCGTCGTGCTGGAACAGATAGCGGTCGATAATGAGCCGGTGAACCCTTTTGCCCCCCTCAACCTGAAGCCCGGCACCGAAAAGATCACCTTCGACTATGTAGCCCTCAGCTTTACCGACCCCCGCGAACTGCGCTACCGGTATCGGCTGGAAGGCTATGAGACGGCCTGGACCGAAGCGGGCACCGCCCAGCAGGCCACCTATACCCACCTCGACCCCGGACGCTATACCTTCCGCGTTATCGCCATGAACAGCGAAGGGGTATGGAATGAGACCGGGGCTTCGGTCGCTTTTTACCTGCAACCCTTTTTCTACCAGCAACCCGGTTTCTGGCTGCTGGTAGCCTTTGGCCTGGTGGGCGCGGGCGTGTTCAGCTACCGCCTGCACATGCGCCGGGTGAAGACCCGGCAGCGGATGCTCGAAGCCCTGGTGGAAGCCCGCACCCACGACCTCCAGGTCGCCAAGAACCACATCGAGGCCCAGGCCGAAGAACTACGCGGCTCGTTGCAGGAAAAGGAAGTGCTGCTGCGTGAAGTCCACCACCGCGTCAAGAACAACCTCCAGATCATCAACAGCCTGCTCCACCTGCAATCGCTCAAGCTTCCCGAAGCCTCCACGCAGGAACTGTTCCGCGAATGCCAGCGGCGCATCCAGTCCATGGCCCTGATCCACGAGCAACTCTACCAGTCCGAGAACCTGGCCCAGATCGACCTGGCCGAATACCTGCGGTCCATCGTCGAAACGCTGGTGCCTTCGTACCGGATGGCCTCCGGGCAGGTGACGGTGCAGTTCGAAGTCCATCAAGGCCTGATGAATGTAGACCAGGCCATCACGTGCGGGCTGATCGTGAACGAACTGGTGTCCAATGCCCTCAAGCACGGTTGGACCGAAGGCCAGCGAGGGCTGCTGTGCCTGCGGTTCGACGTGGTGGAGGGGCAGTGCCATCTCTCGGTAGAGGATGATGGCAAGGGCTTGCCCGCTGGCTTCGTCCCGGAGCGCAGCCCGTCGCTGGGGTTGAAGCTGGTCGCAGCGCTGGCCCGGAAGCTGCGCGGCACGCTGCGTGTCTACACCCCGGAACGGGCCGTCGCGGCGGTCACCAACGGGCACGCTGCCCGCGAAGCATCGCCTGCTGGCACCGTATTCGAGGTGGTCTTCCCGGCCCCTTCGTCTCTCAAAGGCGAGGTTGACCCACTGGCCGACCCACCCGCTGTTCCCTCCATCCTCCCGGCATCGCCATGACCCCCCTTGCCCGTGTCCTGATTGTAGAAGACGAAGTGATTGTGGCGCTGGAGTTGCAGAGCCACCTCGAACGGCTGGGCTACGCAGTGCTCGACACCGTGACCACCGGCGAGGAGGCCCTCGAGCAGGCGGCAGCCCTGCGCCCGGACCTGATCCTGATGGACATCCGGCTGGCCGGACGGCTCGACGGCATCGAAGCGGCCCGGCGCATCCGCACGACCCAGGAAGTCGCTGTGGTGTTCCTGACGGCCTATGGCGATGCCGCCACGCTCGAACGGGCCAAGGAAGCCTCGCCCTTTGGCTACCTCCTCAAGCCGTTCAACGAACGCGAGTTGTTTGCGACGCTGGAGGTGGCCCTGCACAAGTACCGGTCGCAGCGCCGCCTCCAGGAGAGCCACGACGACCTGGTGCAACTGCTGGACGGGCTGCACCTCGGCACCGTGCTGACGGATGAGCGGGGCCACATCACCTTTATGAGCCAGGCGGCCCGCCAGTTGCTCGGCCTGGAAGACAGCGTCGTGCGCGACATCCCCTGGCCGCAGGCCTTTCCCTTCAACAGCAGCGTGCTCGACCGGCTGAAGGCGATGGCCCACCACGACCCTGCCGAGGCCACCCGCCTGCCCGCCCGGGTAGAGCGCCGCGACGGC
Source organism: uncultured Rhodothermaceae bacterium (assembly GCA_964561865.1). GTDB lineage: Bacteria > Bacteroidota > Rhodothermia > Rhodothermales > CAZLRO01 > CAZLRO01. Next base: position 5,282 of record CAZLRO010000044.1, read on the forward strand.
CGCCAGTACTGGGCCGAGATCGAGGTGCGCGACGACCCACGCCACCCCGAACGCCGCATCTTCGTGTTCTACGATGCCACCGAGGTCTTCAACCTCCGCCAGCAACTCACTGCCCGACAGGCCTACCACGACCTCATCGGAACCAGCAAGCCCATGCAGGCCGTCTTCCAGCAGATCGAAGCCGTCGCCCGCGTGGACAGCACCGTGCTCATTGAGGGTGAGACGGGTACGGGCAAGGAACTGGTGGCCCGCGCCATCCACAACGCCAGCCACCGCAAACACAAGCCGTTCGTGGCCGTCAACTGCGCGGCGCTGACCGAGACCCTGGCGGCCAGCCAACTCTTCGGCCACCGTCGGGGTGCCTTCACCGGGGCCGTCACCGACCATGAAGGCTACTTCGGGGCAGCCCACGGAGGCACCCTCTTCCTCGACGAAATCGGCGACATCCCGCTCGACGTCCAGGTGAACCTGCTGCGGGTGCTTGAACAACGCGCCATCACCCGCGTGGGCGAGACCACACCGCGCCCAGTCGATGTGCGGATCGTAGCAGCCTCGCACCGCAGCCTGCCCGAAGAAGTGGAGAAAGGCCGGTTCCGCGCTGACCTCCTCTACCGTATCCGGGTGGCCCGCGTCGAGCTGCCCTCCCTGCGCGAACGCACAGGCGACATCCCCCCCCTGGTCGAGGCGTTCCTGACCCAGTGCAGTACCCGGATGCGCAAGCCCATGACGGACGTCAGCACCGAGGCCATGCGGGCGCTGCTGGACTATGCCTGGCCGGGCAACGTGCGTGAGTTGCGGAATGTGATGGAGTACGCCGTCATCCGGGCACAAGGCCCCATCCTGCAACGGGAAGACCTCCCACCGGAGCTGAAACACCCCATGCCTGGCAACATCAGGGCCGGGACCTTCTCTGAAGCCTCCGAGAAGGGGCGGATTCTGGCTGCACTCCAACACACGAAGGGTAACCGGAAGGAGGCCGCCCGCGTGCTCGGCATCAGCCGTGCCACCTTCTACCGCTGGCTCACCCAGCATGGCCTCGACACGCCCTGACACGAACCCAGTCTTGAGACCCCTACCGCAGAAAAATCCCCCTTTTTCTGCGGTTTTTTTTTGCTGAAGCCTTGTCTCGCCTGAGACACGTTCGGGACACACCGTGTGACAGAGGCTGTCTCGCACAGCCTGGAAGCCAGAACAACACACTTGGCCCGGGATGTTATCAAACTATTATCAACTACACTCTATACACATAAAAACCCATATTTCCGGGTTTTTACAGCTTTTTTGGAGTGCGATGGGTTTCTGGCAAGCCCTTTGTCTAATGCCTGTTCAGGATCATGACCCTGTCAGATATCGCATCAATACCAACCTTCTGAACATGCACAACACCATGAAACACACGACGCTTTCTCTCCGCACCCTGTTGCTGGTGCTCCCTCTCATGGCCCTGGGCCTGATCGGCTGCGAAGCTATGGACCCGGCTGCCGAGGCCGATAGCCAGGAGGCTGCGCTGGCCCTGAACGCTGCCTCGACCAGCCTCACGGCCGCACCGCTCACGGACTGTGTCGGAACCATCGGCGCCATCACGGTCGAGGACATTGTGGTCCCGGATGGCAGCGCCTGCACGCTCAACGGCACCATCGTGCTCGGTAACGTCGATGTCGGCACCGGGTCCCGCCTCACGGCCCGTGGCGTTGATGTGGGCGGCAACATCTTTGCCGAGGGTGCCACCTCGGTGGTAGTGCAGAGCCGCAACGCCACCCGCTCGATGGTCGATGGCAACATCCAGCTCAAGCAGGGCGGCACCGCCCGTGTGACCAGTGCGATCATCGGGGGCGACCTCCAGTTCGAGCAGAACACGGGCCTCGTGACGGCTTCCCGCAACACCGTCAGCGGCAACCTCCAGGTGTTCACCAACACCGGGGGCGTCACGCTCACCTCGAACACCATCGATGAAGCCCTGCAGTGTACGGGCAACGACCCGGCTCCGACCGGCAGCGGCAACACTGCCTCCATCAAGCAGGACCAGTGTGAACTGCTCTGAGGCATCGGTTGACGGTAGCTCCCCAAAATGCAACGGGTGGCCCCGGTAAGGCCACCCGTTGCATTTTGGGGCATTGTGGATTCACCGCACCACAACCAGCCATCCAACGGCCTGCCCGTTTCGGGGGCCGTCCACTGCGAGGCGGTAGCAGTACAACCCGGCAGGAAGGGCGGCAGCATCCAGCGTCCGGGTGCGGTGCAGGCCCGCCGCCATCGCCACCGGCGGCAGCGTCAGCACCACCCGCCCCCGCACATCATAGACGGTCACCGCCACGCGGGAGGGGGCGGGCAGGTCGAAGTCCAGGGTAGTGACCGTCTGGAACGGGTTGGGGTAGTTGCCATGCAGCCGGATGGCGGGCGCGATCTCCGGTTCGAACGCTGTGGAGTTGACCAGGGCACGGAACAGCCCGCCCCCGAACGTACCGGCATACCCGTTGCCCTCGGCATCGAACGCCAGTGCGGGCACGCGCAGGTGGTTCCCCAGCCCCTCATTGACCGCCACCCATTGCGCCGTCACCGGGTCGAGGCGCACGACGCCGCTGCCAAACGTCCCGGCATAGACGGTGCCCTGCGGGTTGAACGCGAAGGTGCGCACATCCGCCAGTTCGGGCAGGCCGCCGCCGGTGAGCGACCAGGTGAGGCCCCCGTCGAAGGACTGCACGACGCCGAAGTAGCGCGTCCCGGCATAGATCCGCCCGGAGGGGGCCAGGCCGAACGCCTGGGCCTCGAAGAAGGGGGAGAAGGTGCCAGAGAGCAGGGTCCACGAGGCCCCGCCGTTGTGGGAACGGAAGGCATCCCAGAGCGCCCCCACGAGCAGGGTGCCAGCCGGGGTGACCGCCACCGTCTGCACATCTCGGCTGGCGGCATCGGGGCCAACGACGGGGAGGGCCGTCCAGGTAGTCCCTGCCAGTTGGTATACGCCCTGGTAGAACCCGGCGTAGAGCCGTCCGTCCGGCCCCAGGGCGAGGTCGCGGATGCCAGGGTTGCCGTCAGGGCCGAGGGCCTCCCAACGGTTTTCGGCCCCATCCCACCGCCAGACCCCGCCGAGGGTGCCCGCCACCAGCCGTCCGTCGGCGTCGAAAGCCAGCGTCTTGATGTTGGTCAGGCCGAGGCCCTCGTCGAGCAGCGTCCAGGTGTTCCCCCGATCCGCCGAGCGGTAGACCCCGCCTACCGTCCCGGCATAGACGGCCTGGTCCGACCCGGCGACGAGATCGGTGACGGCGCTGGTCAGCCCATGGTTCACCTCCTGCCAGGTCTTGCCCGCATCCTGCGAGCGCGTCACACCCCGCCCGAACGTGCCGGCATAGGTCGCCGAGGCCGTCGGGAGCAGGGCGTAGATGGTGGTGGTCGAGGCGGTGCTGGTGGTCCAGCTATCCCCTTCGTTCGAAGTGCGGTACACCTGCCGGTAGCCACCTGCCTGGAGCACTCCGCTGGCATCGACAGCGAGGGCGTGGACCTGGAGCGCATTGCCCGTCGGCTGAATGCAGGACCAGAAGTTGCCGTGGTTGCGGGAGCGAAATACAGTGCAGCCAGTCTGGACGGGGTTCGTCCCGGCGAAGACAGTTCCCTGGGCATTCACGGCCAGGGAGGTGACATTGGTGTTGTCCATGCCGGTGGCGGTGAAGGTCCACGTCTCCCCGCCGTCGGCGCTGCGGTAGATACCCGTCGCCGTGCCAAGAAACAGGTAGGAGACATCCAGCGCCAGGGCCTGGACGTTGATCGTGGTGCCGAGGGTCGCCAGGAGCGGCCAGGTGGCTCCGCCATCCTGCGAGCGGTACAGTCCAGTGGTGGTCCCGGCGAAGAGGGTGCCGTCGGTGCTCCGGGCCAGGGCGGTCACATAGGCCAGCCGGAGGCTGGTGGCCGTCCATCCGGCAGCAGTGGGGGCACGCTGGTAAAGACCATCGCCGAAGGTGCCCGCCAGCAACGTGCCGTCGGGCAGGACGTACAAGGCCCGCACCTCCCGCACCGTCAGGCCCTCGCTAAAGTCGCTCCACGTCGCCCCGCCGTCTGCGGAGCGGAAGACCCCGCCCTGCGTCGCAGCCAGCAGCGTACCATCGGCCGTGGCGACGAGGTCTTCGACCACCGTGCCGCCGTAGGGACCCGGCACCGGCTCCCAGGTCTGGGCACGTACCGGCCAGGTGGCCCACACTAGCAAGAGCAGGAACAGCCGTCGCATACAGACCAGAGGGATTGAGGCATAGCAGGGCATACGTCCCCGGTCAGTATCGGCCAAAATAGCGGGTGTTAAGGCGGCGACAGGGCCGAAAGGCATCGCTGCTTCCTCCGGCAACCCTCTGCCCTGCACCAGATTTTCAGGCGGTCCATGACGCAGGAGTTCCCCACAGAACCTCCGAAAAGCTGTACTTTCTACCGGCTCCCCTTTTACCACCCACCACACCGCACCGATGCACACCCGCACGTTTGGACGCCTGGGCTGGCCTGTCAGCGAGGTCGGCTACGGGATGTGGGGCATGTCCGGCTGGACCGGCTCCGACGACGACCAATCCCGCCAGACCCTGCAACAGGCCGTCGACCTGGGCTGTACGTTCTTTGACACCGCGCTGGCCTACGGACGCGGACGCAGCGAACAACTGCTGGGCGAACTCGTCCGCAACAACCCGGACCGGCGGCTCTACGTCGCCACCAAGATTCCCCCTCGCAACGGCAAGTGGCCCTCCCGCCGGGAATACACCCTCGACGAGGTGTTCCCGCCGGACACCATCCGCCGTTTCACCGAACGCAGCCTGCGCAACCTCGACCTGCCGCGGATCGACCTGACGCAGTTCCACGTATGGGAAGATAGCTGGGCGCAGGACGAGCGCTGGCAACGCACGATGGACGACCTCAAGCGGGAAGGGTTGATCACCGGTGTGGGCATCAGTGTGAACCGGTGGGAACCCTGGAACGTGCTCGAAACACTGAAAACCGGCCACATCGACGCGGTGCAGGTCATCTACAACATCTTCGACCAGAACCCGGAGGAGGCCCTGTTTCCACTCTGTCGCCGCCTCGGTGTGGCCGTCATTGCTCGTGTCCCCTTCGACGAAGGCACCCTCACCGGCACCCTCACGAAAGACAGCCGCTGGCCGGACGGGGACTGGCGCAACAGCTATTTCGTGCCGGAGAACCTGCACGCCAGCGTAGACCGGGCCGAGGCCCTGCGCCCGCTCCTGCCGCCAGGGATGACGATGCCGGAGCTGGCACTGCGGTTCATCCTGAGCAACCCCGACGTGGCGACGGTCATTCCCGGGATGCGCACCCCGCGCCATGTAGCCGCCAACCTCGCCACCGGCGACGGGCAGGGGCTTCCGGCGGACCTGGTGGCCCGCCTGCGTGCCCACCGATGGGACCGCGAACCGACGGCCTGGTCGCAATAAGGCTCATGCCGTCGTCACAACAGCCCGGCCTCCCGGGCGGCTTTCCGGAGGATTTCGGCCTGGGCGTCGGTCAACTGTTTTGGGATGGCGACCTCCAGTTCAACGTACAGATCGCCCTGCGCCTTTTCCGTCTCTACGCCCTGTCCGCGCAGGCGCAGCTTCTCGCCCGGCTGTGCTCCGGGGGGAATGGGGAGCTTGATCTGCTTTCCGTAGGCCGTCGTCACCTGCTTTGTGGTGCCCAGCATGGCCTCCAGCGCATGGAGGGTTACCCTGGTGTAGAGGTCGTCGCCCTCACGGCGGAACCGAGGGTCTTCGGCCACCCCGAACGTCACATACACGTCCCCTTTCACCCCCCGTGCATCGGCGGGGCCGTGCCCCTTGACACGCACCTTGAAGCCGGGCCGCACGCCTTTGGGATAGGTTAGCCGGACCGTCCGGCCATCGGGCATGGGCACTTCCTGCTTGCCGCCGGAGAGCGCCTGCTCGAACGTCAGGCGGACGCTCAACTCGCGCCCGGCCCCCGGACGGCGGCGCTCCGGGCCAGGCCGGGGCGGCTCGCCCCCGCCGAAGAGGTTCGAGAAGAGGTCGCCCAGCCCACCCAGGAAGCTATCGTCCTCCGCCGGCGGGGGGTCCATGCGGACGTAACGCCCGTCCGGGGTGCGGTAGTACGCACTGCCCCCTTCGCCGGGGGTATAGCGGTCGCCGGAGACACCTCGGTCGCCGAAAAATCCACCGAACGGATGCTTGCGCGCAGCGTCGTACTGCTTCCGCTGCTTCGCGTCGGAGAGCACGTCGTAGGCTTCCTGTACCTCCTTGAAACGCTCTTCGGCGTGCCGCTTGTCCGGGTTGCGGTCCGGGTGATACTCGCGGGCCAGCTTGCGGTACGCCTTCTTGATCTCGTCGGCGGTGGCAGTTTCCTGGACGCCCAGAACCTGGTAGTAATCCTTAAGAGCAGGCATGAACGGGCAACGCTGGTGTTAGGGTCGTTAGAGGGCCAGGGGTGCATACGCGGCACCTGACAGGACGGTGCGACGTTTTTGCAGCTTCTGCCGTTTTATCGCCGGATCTTCAACGCAGCACCCGGTAGGACCAACAGACACAATGTATGCCGAAACCCTGTCCTCCGCTATGGCCTACCTTGCCGGGAACCGTCGACGGATAGTAGAGGTTGCGAAGATGGCAATTATAGTCAATTTGACTATATAGTCAAATTGACTATAATCAATGATTCGGTCATGCCGGAACCAGTAGCACCGTCGATGGGTGTGGGGTCCTGCACCTGCCAGACTCCATGCTCTGCTTTCCATCCTCTTGTGCTGTCTTTGATTCCTTCGACACGTTCCCCCCACTGCGTATGACGGTACTGGAAACCGCGCGTCTGCGCCTGCGGCACCTCACGCCGGAGGATGCGCCCTTCATCCTGGGGTTGCTCAACGAGCCGTCGTGGCTGCGCTTCATCGGCGACCGAGGTGTGCGCACACTCGAAGACGCCCACCGCTACATTGAGAACGGCCCGATGGCGATGTACGCCCGCCACGGCTTCGGGCTGTACCTGACGGCGCTGAAGGATGGCGGCGTGCCCATCGGCCTGTGCGGGCTGCTGCGCCGTGCGGGCCTGGACGATGTGGACATCGGGTTTGCCCTGCTGCCAGCGTACTGGTCGCACGGCTATGCGTTCGAGGCTGCGGCAGCGGTGCTGGCCCATGCCCGCGATGTGCTCGGCTTGCCCCGCGTCGTCGCCATCACCACGCCCGACAACGAGGCGTCCGCCCGGCTACTGGAGAAGCTGGGCTTCGGCCTGGAACGCACCATCACCCTGCCCCACGACCCGCAGCCGCTCCGCCTCTTCTCGCTGACATGGCCCGCTTGACCGATAGACCAGCATGACCGTTACCCGCTACATGGTAGTCGAACACTTCCGCAACGGCGATGCCTTGCCCGTCTACCGGCGCTTCCAGGCGCAGGGGCGGATGGCCCCGGACGGGCTGGTCTACCTCGACAGCTGGGTGGACGAGCGGCTGGAGCGCTGCTACCAACTCATGGAGACGCACGACCGCGCCCTGCTCGACGCCTGGATGGCGCAGTGGGACGACTTCGTGATGTTCGAGGTGTATCCGGTGATCTCCTCGCCGGAAGCGGTCGCACGGGTAGCCCCGCTCCTGGCACCGTAGTGCGACCTGCTGGAGCTTGGCAGACTTGATGCTGCTGCACCCGTGTTGTTGAAGGCCGGGGAACCTTTCGGCCTGGCCCCTGACGGCACGAAACACCGGCTGCACTAGCGAGAAGGGGACCAGATGCGCGTACCTTGCAGGTTTCTCGAGGGCCTGTATCTTCCCGTGTACCGTATGACCACTGAACCCGTTGCCCCTACGGCGACCGCTGCCCATGTCGTCAGCCCGCGGACGCTCTGGCATGTGATCACCTCGTCCTCGGCCGGGACGCTCATCGAGTGGTACGACTTCTACATCTTCGGCAGCCTGGCCAGCATCATCGCCGAGCAGTTCTTCCCTGCGACCAACCCGGTAGCAGGCTACCTCTCGACGCTGGCAACGTTTGCAGCCGGGTTCGTCGTACGACCTTTTGGGGCCATCGTGTTCGGGCGCATCGGGGACCTCATCGGGCGCAAGTACACCTTCCTCCTCACCCTGATGCTCATGGGCGGCTCCACGTTCGCCATCGGCCTGGTGCCGGGCTATGCCACCCTCGGCATCGCGGCGCCGATCCTGGTGCTGCTCCTGCGGCTGCTCCAGGGGCTGGCCCTCGGCGGCGAGTACGGCGGGGCCGCCACCTACGTGGCCGAACATGCCCCCGACGACCGGCGCGGCTTCTACACCAGCTTCATCCAGACCACTGCCACCCTCGGCCTGTTCGTCTCGCTGGGGGTGATCCTCACCACCCGGCTGTCGATGGAACCCGCGGCCTTCAACGCCTGGGGCTGGCGTATCCCCTTCCTGCTGTCCATCCTGCTCGTGGGGATCTCTTACCTCATCCGCGCCCGGCTGCGGGAGTCGCCGCTGTTCGTCAAGCTCAAGGCCGAAGGCAAGACCTCCCGGAATCCCCTCAAGGAGAGCTTCGCCAACTGGGAGAACGGTCGGATGGTGCTGCTGGCCCTGTTCGGGGCTACCGCCGGGCAAGGGGTCGTCTGGTACACCGGGCAGTTCTACGCGCTCTCGTTCATCCAGAAGACCATGTCGGTCGAGTTCGTGCAGTCGAACTACCTCATCGCCACCGCCCTGTTGCTGGGCACACCGTTCTTCATCGTTTTCGGGCACCTCTCCGACCGCATCGGGCGCAAGCGGATCATGATGGCCGGGTGCCTGCTGGCGGTGCTGGGCTACCTCCCCCTCTACCACGCGATGTATGACCTGACCGACCGCACCGGCAAGACCCCCGTCGGCCCCTCTGCCGTTGAGACCACCGAGGCCCGGCACCCCGACACCGGAAGCCGCACGGTGACCACGCATACCCTCACCCGCTATACCGACGGCACCACCTACCGAGAGACCCAAACCCAGACCTTTACAGCCGACACGGCGGCGCGCACCGAGACGAAGCAGGAACTGACCCTCGGCCCGAATGCCTTCTGGCGGCTGGTGCTGCTCGTGACCCTCCAGGTGCTCCTCGTCACGATGGTGTATGGCCCTATTGCCGCGTTCCTGGTCGAACTGTTCCCCACCCGCATCCGCTATACCTCAATGTCGCTGCCCTACCACATCGGCAACGGCGTATTCGGCGGGCTGACGCCGTTCATCGCCACGGCGGTCGTCAGCAGCACCGGCAACCCGTTCGCCGGGCTGTGGTACCCCATCGGCGTGGCCCTGCTCACACTGGTCGTCGGCACCCTGTTTATCCGCGAAACCAATCGGCACAGGATTTGGGCCTAGCAGCGACAGAAGCCCCGTCCTCTGTCCTGCAACGGCCATGAAGGAGGTCTGCATCCACATCCCCTCCCTCCGCCTGGACGACCCCATCGAGGTCGACGTCCGGGTGGGCGGATAGCAACACCACCGCCATTACCGCGTCGAAACCTTCGATTGGAACCCGGGACGTCCCTCCGACGAACGCATCGAACAGCCCCGGCTGATGCAGACCGGCGTGCCGAACGCCCACTTCGTACCAGTCATATTCCGCTAGCGACGCCCGCCCCACGCCTGAAACGGCCCTGGCCCTGCCGAAACGGGGCAAAAAGGAGTCCCCTTGCCTTGATGCTAAATTCTTCGCATCTTTTGACGGATGGCCCCGTATCGGGCTAGCTGGTGTCCTTTTCCGCTAATACTGCCCTGCCATGCTCCGCTTTCATCGCCTCTTCCCGTTGCTGTTGTCCGGGCTGATGTGGACGGCCTGCTCCCACGCCCAGGACCGCGACCTGTTCTCGAACCTGACCCGCCCTTGAGGCGGTGTCGGGCCTTTCAACATGCAAGCCGAGGAATACAGGATGCAAGGGTTTCAGACGTTCTGGCTGCTCGCGGCCCTCGTAGGGATGGTGTTCGACCCGGCCCTCTCCACCGGGTGCCAGGGGGCCGCTTCCGCACCCCTCTCCGACCAGGATCGAGAGGAGATCCAGGCCCTGACCGAAGCCTATGTGGCTGGATGGCTGCGCGACGACACCACCGGGGTGATGAACACGCTGGCCTCCGATGCCGTGATCATGCCCGCCGGGATGCGGCCCATCGCCGGAGCAGAGGCCATCCGCGCCTTCTGGTGGCCCAACGACGGCTCCCGTACCCAGGTGACGGACTTTACCCTCACCGTGGACGAGATTGGCGGCAACGCCCAGATGGCCTGGGTACGGGCCACCGGCGCCCTCACCTTCACCTACGAAAAGGACACTACCCGCACCGAGCAGTCCAGCCGCAACATGACGCTCATGGTGCTAACACGGGGGCCGGATGACCACTGGCGCATCAGCCGCCACATGTGGGGTGCCCGCTCGTCCTGACCAAAGCAGGGCTACTCCCAGACAACCCACCGGGTGTCCGCTGGAGCACAGCAAGTGTTCACCAGCGGACACCCGGATCGGCACTGCGCCTGCTCCGCAATCCCGCAACGCCCCGCACCGACACACCATCGACGGCCTGCTGGCGGCGTTGCAGGAACATGGTTGCCGGGGCAAGGCAACGGTGGCACGGGCCTTGTCGGGGAGCCGGTTGTTAACCACCCGTTCCACGGGCCGTCCATGCTGCAACTCGACAAGATCACCAAATCCTTCCTGCAGGGACTGAGCCGAACGTTCATCCTGCGCAACATCAGCCTGACGGTGCAGGAGGGCGAGTTCGTGACGATCATGGGGCCGAGCGGCTCCGGCAAGTCCACCCTGCTGTACATTCTGGGTATGCTCGAAGAGCCAACGACGGGGGTCTATCATTTCCAGGGGCAGCCGGTCCACCAGCTCAGTGAGCGGCAACGCACCGAGTTGCACCGCGCCCACATTGGCTTTGTGTTCCAGGCCTACCACCTCATCGACGACCTGACGGTGTACGAAAATCTGGAGACCCCGCTGCTGTACAAGAAGGTGAAGTCGGACGACCGGAAGCGGCTCGTGGCCGAGATGCTGGACCGGTTCAACATTGTGGCGAAGAAGGATCTGTTCCCGCACCGGCTCTCCGGCGGGCAGCAGCAACTGGTGGGCGTGGCGCGGGCACTCATCATCCAGCCGCAGCTCATCCTGGCCGACGAGCCGACGGGCAACCTGCACTCCAGCCAGGGGCAGGAGGTGATGACGCTTTTCAAACGCCTGATCGAGGAGGACGGCGTCACGATCATCCAGGTGACACATTCCGACCGCTGGGCCGAGTACGGCCACCGCATCTTCGACCTCTTGGACGGGCGTATCGAACGCGAGCGCGTAGTAGAGCGGGTTGCCGGATAGTTCCTGTGCGGCAGCGTCCGGGTGGCTCAGTCGTAGAAGAAGCCCCGTTCCTCGTCCCGTACCCGGACGACCTCGGCCACCTCGGCGAAGTCGAGTTGTCCCTTGCTCATCATCAGGATCAGATGGGCGATCTGGCGGTCCTTGGCCGGGGCCTGGTTCCACTCCGGATGGGCCTGCTCGATGATGCTGATGAGGATGCGGATGTAGGGATAGCGCTCCTCGCGGGTCTCCCGCGCACTGATGGCCTGGGCGAACAGTTCCGCATTCCGGCCAACCTGCCGGTCTACAATTTTGTCACGGTACTTCATGTAATACAGACGGTGGGGGCAGAAGAGGGGATTTCCGGGAGGCGGTCGCCAGGGCCGGGTGATGCCGACCCGCTGCTGATGGCCTGAAAATACGACGAGACAGCCCGGAACCAACCCCGGCGGGAAGAAGAATCTACGGATGCCCTGGTGTCTGTGTAGCCTGCGTGCCAGCAGAAGAAGGCCGGAATCCTGCCTGGCCCTCCAGCGTTGAAGCCACCTCGTGTCTGATGCTGCCTTGCGCCGTGCCGAAACCTCTGCTCAAATACCGCCTGGAGCTGTTGCCGGTTATCCCGGCCTTCCACCGCCGTGCCCGGTGGCGCAAACACTTCAACGCCGGACAACTGGTCTACTATGGCCCCATGCCCCGCTACTACGGCATCGGCGAGGTGAAGCGCGTGGTAGGACCGTATGTAGCGGTGGACTTCCGGGGCACCGGTGAGTTTGGGGTACACGAGGATGTGTTTGAACCCCATTACCTGATCCCGATCCCGCACACTACGCTGTCGCTGCTCTGACCGGTTGGCAGGCCAAAAACCGGCGGTGTAGTTTCGTCGATGCTGTCTTGGTCCCACCTGTTGTTGCCCCTATGCGTTTCTGCTGGCCTCTGCTGCTGCTCGTTGGATATGCCCTGGCCGGATGTCACCAGGCCTCCCGTACTGCCCCGCTGATCCGGGGGGAGATCGACACGTTCGAGGACGGCGACCAGATCAATCTGTTCCAGAAAACCTGGGACGCCCTGGCCGAAGGTGGCCCTACAGCCACGGTTTCCACGCTCCAGGGCGGCTTTGCGCGGGACTCGCAGTACCACCTGGTCGTCGACGGCTACCGCCCGCCCGATGCCAGTGGCGCCCAGGTGGCCGGGGTGCGGGTCTCGCTCACCCAGTCGCCGCTGCCCGCCGACCCGAACCAGGCCGAGATCGCCCGCGATGCGTCGGCCTACCAGGGCCTCGCCTTTGCCCTGCGTGGCACACCCGGCACCTACATCATCCAGCTCGGCTCCACCCGCATCCGGGATTTCGACCACTACAACGCCTATGTGGAGGTGCAGGAAGGCTGGACCGAGTACCGTATCCCGTTTAGCCAGTTCCGGCAGGAAGGCTTCGGCCAGCCACAGCCCTGGAGCAGCCAGCATCTGGCCCACCTTGCCTTCTTCGCCAACGTGACAGGCAATTTCAGCTTCGGCCTCGACGACGTGCGGTTCTATCAGTAGCCGTTGGCGGTTAGCCGTTAGCTTTTTGGTGCTTGGAGCTTGGTACTTGGAGCTTGGTACTTGGAGGGCGAAGAGGGCCTTCGCCCCTACGGGGGCTGGTGAAGAGGGCGGCAACCTTCCCAAACGTGTCATCACGAGGAAGCCATTGGTCGATCTCATGAGATC
>CAZLRO010000045.1:0-18123 GCA_964561865.1 uncultured Rhodothermaceae bacterium
TCGAGGAGATCATCCGCGCCCTCAACCGCGTCGGCTATCAGGGGCCGCTCTCCATCGAGTGGGAAGACAGCGGCATGGCCCGCGAGCACGGGGCGATGGAAGCCTGTGCCTTCATCAAGGGGGTGGACTTCCCTCCCTCCGAACGCGCGTTCGATGCCGCCTTCGCCGAATAATCCTCCTTCGGTAATCCTGCCTGGCCTATGTACGGTACGGCCTCCCGCTGGCTGCTCCTCGGACTGATCGGGTGGGGCGGCTGCAACGCGGAGAAGACCGCCTTTTCCGGCCCCCCGGTGGCTGCCATGCCCGACACCACGCTGAATATCCTCACCCCTGCCGAACAGGCCCAGGGCTGGGAACTGCTCTTCGACGGACAGACCGCAGCGGCCTGGCGCGGCTTCCGACAGGACGCCCTGCCGGAGGCATGGCAAGTCGAGGCGGGCACCCTCGCGCTCGTGCCGGGGCGGGGAGAGGGCGGCGACATCATCACGAAACAGCTATACGCCCGCTTTGAACTACGGCTCGAATGGTGTCTTGAACCCGGCGGCAACAGCGGCCTCTTCTTCCATGTGAGCGAAGACCACGACCGCATCTGGCACACCGGGCCAGAAATGCAGGTGCTGGACGATGCGGGACATCGGGACGGGCTGCTGCCCACGCACCGCGCTGGGGCCAACTACGACCTGCATCCCCCCTCGGTGGACGCCACCCGGCCCGTCGGGCAATGGAACGAGGTGCGCCTCCTCGTCGATACCCCCCACGTCGTGCACTGGCTCAACGGGCAGAAGATCGTCGAATATGAGCTGTGGAGCGACGACTGGAACGCCCGTGTGGCCGCCAGCAAGTTCACCGACCATCCGGACTATGGCCGGAAAGGCACCGGACACATCGCCTTGCAGGACCACGGCGACCGCGTCTGGTACCGGAATATCAGGATTCGCCGGTTGTAGCTCGGAGCTGTTTTACGTCATACTACGCTGGCGTACATCTGCTCGATGAGGGCCTGATAGCGTTGCTCAATGGCCTTGCGCCGGGGCTTCAGTGTGGGCGTGAGCAGCCCGTTGTCGATGGTGAACCCTTCGCGCAGCAATCGGAAGTCGCGGATTTTCTCCTGCGCGGCGGCCTGCTTCGAATAGGTCTTGAACACCTGTTCGTACAAGGCCAGGATCGCTTCATGGGTCAGCAGGGTTTCGTCGTCGGGCACTGCGAGTCCCTGCTCCTGCATATACCGCTTCAGGTTGTCGAGGTTAGGCACGACGAGGGCAGTGAGGAACTCGCGCCCTTCGCCGATGACGAGCACCTGGTCGATCCACGGCACGGTCTTGAATCCATCTTCGATGGGGCCGGGATAGATGTTCTTGCCCCCGGCGGAGACAATCATGTGCTTGATGCGGTCGGTGATCATCAGGTAACCCTCGTCGAAGCGCCCCACGTCGCCGGTGTGGTACCAACCGTCGGCGTCGATGGCCTCACGGGTGGCTTCTTCGTTTCCCCAGTAGCCCCGCATGATGTTCGGCCCGCGCGCGATGATCTCGCCGTCGCCGGTGCTGAGGCGCGAAGGGTAGTCCTCGCCCCGCAGCTGGCCGAGGATGTGCCCGTCGCTCGTGCGCTGGATGGCGATGGTCACCCCCGGCATCACATGGCCCACCGTTCCGTAGCGCGGGGCCTCGACGGGGTTGACCGTCAGCACCGGGGCGGTCTCGGTCAGCCCATAGCCTTCGATGATGTTCACCCCGGCGGCCTGGAAGAACTCGCCGATGGCACGGGGTAAGGCGGCCCCACCTGACACGGCAAAGCGCAGGTTGCCACCGAGCTTCTCGTGCAGCTTGGCGAAGACCAGCGTATGCGCCAGCGACTGCTGCCAGGACAGGAGCATCCCCGGCTCCCGGCTGCTGGCCCGCTTCCGGGCTGCCTTCTTGCCCGTCTCGACCGCCCAGTGGAAGATGCGTTTCTTCAGGTTTGGCCCTTCCTCCACCGACTTGCTGATGACGTTGTACACCCGCTCGAACATGCGGGGGACCGAGATCATCACCGTCGGCTTCACCTCCATCAGGTCTCGGCTGACGGTGTCGATGCTCTCGGCGTAGGTCACCCGCGCCCCACACGCCATCACGCAGTTGTACCCGGCCGTGCGCTCGAATGAGTGGCACAACGGCAGGAACGAGAGATGGTGGTCGTTCGGCCCAAACGGCACCAGCGATAGGGCCGACTTTACGTTCTCGCAGAAGTTGCGGTGCGTGAGCATCACCCCCTTGGGGTTGCCGGTAGTGCCACTGGTATAGATGAGGGCGCTCAGGTCGTCAGGTAAGACTGCCTCGGCCAACGCCGTCAGGGTGACCGCGTTGGCCTTCCAGTACGTCTCGCCTTCCATCAGGGCACCCTCCCAGGGCCGCACCTGCGGGGCGTGTTCCTTCTTCAGATCGCTCATCGTGAGCACCTCCTGCAAGTCCGGGCACGTCGGCAGGATTTCCTCGGCCTTCTTCAACTGGATGCCGGTCGAGACCACCAGCACCTTCGAGCCGGAGTCCTTGACGATGTAGCCGACCTGGCTGGCCGGGACGGAGGTATAAATGGAGACGTTCACCCCGCCGATCAGCTGTGTGGCCTGGTCCGCAATGGCCCATTCCGGGCGGTTCTCGGACAGGATGGCTACCCGGTCGCCCTTGCGCACGCCCTGCTGGTGCAGGTAGCCCGCCAGGGCGTGTACCCGGCGCTCGTACTCCTCCCAGGAGATGCCCACCCAGGTCTTGGTCTTGCGGTCCTTGTACGAGAGGGCGGTTCGCCCTTGCCCCCGGTAATGGCTGGCAACACGGGTGAACAGCTGCGGGATGGTGTCGAACGTGACCAGGGCTGGCATATGACGAGGGGATTAGGGAGACGGAAACGCCCCATGGCATCGGAAAAACTAAGGCTTGCCGTACCCGAAGGCAATCCGGCCCGAAACGGATAGCGGAAAGTGATGCCGCCGGGGCAGCAGCAGCCCTCAACCTGATTGATGCGGACGGCTCAGGCATCGAGGCCGATTACCTGCCGAAGACTGGCGTGGCCGTCCTGTTGCAGGCGCTGGACCAGCCCTTCCTTGATACGGCGGACAAGGCCGGGGCCTTCGTAGACGAGGCCGGTGTAGAGTTGCACAAGCGAAGCCCCGGCCCGGAGGCGGGCATAGGCTTCATGGGCGGAGGCGATACCGCCCACTCCGATGATGGGTCGCCGACCCTGGGTTTTGCGGTAGAGGTAACGCACAAGGGCTGTGGCCCGTGCAGCCAGTGGCGGGCCGCTGAGGCCGCCATTCCCAATAGCCTGGAGCCGGGCTGCCGGGGTGAGAAGGCCCTCCCGGTCCGGACTGGTGTTGGCCGCCACAAAGCCTTGCACCCCGTGGGCCTCGCAGACCGAGAGCAGTTCGTCTACATGGCTGTCCAGCACAAACCGGTCGGACACCGGGGGGGAGAGCTTGACGAGCACGGGCACCGTCAGGCCCAGCGTGCGGCGTTCGGCGAAGAGGACGGCGAGCAGGTCGTCGAGGGCGTTGGGGTCCTCGAACGTCTTTCCTTCGGAGGTGTTGGGACAGGAGATGTTGAGCGTCACGTAGGAGGCCAGCGGGGCCAGGAGGCGGTAGCTCTGCCGGAAGTCGTCGAGGGCAGCGGTGCCGAGGATGGCTGGGTCGTGGGTCTTGACGAGGTTGATGCCCAAGGGGAAGGGACGGTGCAGGCCCCGCAGCCGCCGGGCGATGCGCACCGCCCCGTCGTTGTTGAGGCCCATCCGGTTGATGAGGGCACGGTCGTCGGGCAGGCGGAAGGCACGGGGACGGCGGTTGCCGCGGGCCGGGCGCGCGCTGACCGAGCCGACCTCTGCAAACCCAAACCCCAACCGGGACCAGAAACGCACAAGCTGCGCATTCTTGTCGAACCCGGCGGCCAGCCCCACCGGGTTGCGGAAGTCCAGCCCCCAGACGGTCTGTTTCAGCACTTCATGTTCGTAGCCGAAGAGTCGCTCCACAACGAAGGGCGCGGTGGCCTGCGCCAGCCGGGCCGCACCCATGCCGAGGTGATGGGCCGTCTCGGCCTCCAGTTGAAACAGCAGGGGGCGGAGCAGTTCGTACATCAAGGGTATGGGGTGGAGCAGGGCTTGCCCACTCGAATCTACAGTTCGGCGCTCTCTTTCTGAAATCCTTCCTGCAACACCGCGACCAGCGCCTGTTGCGAGACGGGCACATCGCTCCAGGTGCAGAGGCGGGCAGCCGCGTGGGGGAAACGGTCGAGGACCACCGGGCTACCGAGGGCAGCCAGGAGCACCGGCTGGTGGGCTGTGAGCGCTTCGACGAACTGCTGCTGGGCAGGAAGCAGGCCGAAGGTATGCCAGGCAGCGGGCCGCACCACCATCGCCACCACCACCAGGGGTACCTGGGCGGCCAGCTCGTGAAGGCGGGCGTACATGGCCGCGTCGGTCTCCGGGCCAACGTCGGCGGTATGCACGCCGGGGAAGGCGTGCCGCATGGCTTGCAAGAAGGGCGAGACCGGCGGGTCGAAGCGGGCGCGGTGGGGCTTGATGAACACGGCCAGCAGTCCATCGCGGAAGGCGTGGTCCGGGTCGAGGGGTAACAAGCCCGGGAGGGCATCGAACACGGTCATGGCTCTGCAGGCGACGGTAGCGGCCTGGCGCCGGTGGTGGGGCGTCCCGACCGCCGACAACGGCACCGGCGGCAGGGCAAAGACGTGGGGGCTGAACCGCTGGCGCATCCGCGTCTTGAGCGCCCACACCCGCTGGAATGCTTCCTCCAGCCGGGCTTCGGGCAGGAGGCCTTGTTCTACGGCCTGGACAAGTCCTGTCACCGCTGCTTCGGGCATGGGCATGTCCAGCAGGATGTCCACCCCGGCCTGCACGAGGGCGACAGCCTGGGTGCCGGGGTCGGGATGGGTTTCACGAATAGCCCCCATCAGCAGGCTGTCGGTGATGACACTCCCCTGGAAGCCGAGTTCGCCACGCAACAGGTCGTGCAGGATTGGTCGGGAGAGGGTAGCAGGTGTACCGTCGGGGTCGAAGGCCGGGTAGGCCACGTGGGCGGTCATCACCAGGTCCACCCCGGTCCCGATGGCCGTCCGGAACGGCACGAGGTCGGTCTCCATAAGTCCGGCACGGGTACCTTCGACGAATGGGAGGACGGCGTGAGAGTCGGTGGCGGTGTCGCCATGGCCGGGGAAATGCTTGGCGGTGGTGAGCAGTCCTTCGACCTGGCAGGCGCGGATGTACGTTTGAACCAGGTGGGCCGTGGCGGCAGGCGCCGTCCCGAACGCCCGAATGCCGATGATGGGGTTCTGCACATTGCGATTGACGTCGGCTACTGGGGCGAAGGTGATGTGGAGGCCGCAGGCCAGGGCTTCCTGCGCGGCGATCCGGGCCGAAGCTGCCAGCAGGTCGGGGCCGTCCTCGCCCAGGGCACTGTAGGCCATCGCATGGGGAAAGACCGTGGCCCCGTGGATCTGCTGGCCTACCCCCCGCTCCATGTCGGTGCCGATGAGCAGCGGGAAGCGGCTGCGGGCCTGGAGCCGGGCCAGGACCTGCGGCGTTTCGGGCAGCCGTCCGTTGAACAGCACCAGCCCACCCACCGGGCACCGGTCCAGCAGCGCTGCGACGCGGGCTTCGTCTTCCTCCACCGTCACCGGCGGCGGCAGGTTCGAGCCGAGGCGTGGGAAGACCAGCTGGGCGGCCTTCTCGTACAGGCTAGTGGGAATCGACATCGAGGATCGGCCAGGAGGATCAGCAAGGTGCTATGAATCTATGCGTCCAGGCGTCAGACGGTAAAGGTCTTCCAACGGAAGCACAACTTTCAGCCCCTCACTGCGCAACACCGCATCGGTCCCGAAGAGAATCTCGTAGTGCCAGTGGTTTCCGGAGCGATACCAGCGTTCGATATGCGGCCACCCGCTTTCGACAATCCAGTATTCCTGAAGGCTTGACAGTTTCCGATAGGCTTCCAGCTTACGCCCCCGATCAGTCGCACCGGTCGAGGGAGAAGCCACCTCCACCAGTAGGGTCGGATTGAGCAGGGTTCGGGGGATGGTGCGTTGGTACACAGGTACGGCACAGGTCACCACCACATCGGGATAGACGTAGCGGGATTCTTCCTGCTCGGTACCCGGAAGGCAGACGCGCTGGTCGGAGGTAACCACAAGGCATCGTCGGGCTTCCAACTGGTTACCCAAATGGCGGCTGATGCGGTCCTTGATCTCGTTGTGTTCAGGTTCGGCCCCTGCCATAGCAACCACCCAGCCTCCCCAGTACTCATACCGAAGGCCTTCACCTGCACCCGCATCGAGGACCCAGTAGTCCGCTTCGGAAAACGGGGATAATTTCTGTGCTTCCATGGGGGTCTCAGGGCATATCCCGGTAAAGGTCATGCGCGACAATATACGCCCGTACTGGTTCCGGGACGAGGTAGCGGATGGAGCGACCGGTGGCGATGCGTTGCCGGAGGTCGGTGCTGGAGAGCGGAAGCAAGGGGGCCTCCACGAGCTGCACCCGATGGGCAAAGCGGGGATCGGCGGGCAGGGTCGCGTCCGGACGCTGGTACACCAGAAGCGATACCCGTGCTACGATCTCCTCTGGTGCCCGCCAGGTGCCGAGGTCGCGCAGGCTGTCCCCACCGATGCACAGCACGAAGGTGTGTTCGGGATGGGTGTGCTGGAGGTCGCGCAGTGTCTCGACCGTGTAGGAGACGCCACCTCGCCGGATTTCGGAGTCCGACACGACAAAAGCCGGATTGTCAGCCGTCGCCAGCCGTGTCATTTCTAGACGGTGTTCTGGTACGGGCAACACCTGCCCTTGCTTTTGGGGGGAAACATGGCTGGGGATCCACCATACCTGGTCCAGTCGGCCCTGTTCGCGCAGCGTCTCGGCCACAATCAAGTGCCCCAGGTGGGGTGGGTTGAACGCGCCGCCAAACACTCCAATGCGCATGAGGAGCAGACAGAGAAGGGATGAAAGACGGCGTAGGGAAAACAGCCCCAGACTTCTCCAGACACCAGATGCCAACCACTCTTTTCTTTAGGATAAGGTTCCTGTGCTCAGGAACTGCGCCCCGCCAAGCGTTGCAGGGCGCTGCGAGCCTGTTCATAGAACCCCTCCGCTTCCTTGAGCACCGGGCTTTCGGGGAAGAGCTGGAGCAGGCGTTCGTAGTTGTCGATGGCCTGCTGGTAACGTTCGGCCTGCTTGCTCGGCACACTTTGCGCCGCATAGGCCACGTAGCAGCGGACGGCCCCCACGAGGGCTTCGTCGGCCCAGGGCGAGCCGGGGTATCGATCGAAGGCCGTCTCGTAGGACAGTGCAGCGGCAGAGAACAGTTCCCGCCGTTCGTAGAGGCGGCCCGTCTCGTACTCCTTCCGGGCGAGCTTGTCGCGCAGTTCTGCGAGGCGCGTCTCGGCCTCTGATGCCAGGGCGTGCCCAGGATAGCGGTTGAGGAAAAGCTGCAAATAGGTGATGCCCTGCCCCGTGTCGGTCTGGTCCAGCTCGAAGCCGGGCGAGCGTTCATAGTAGGTCATCGCCCGTTCAAACTCCGCCTCTGGCACCCGTGGGTCGTTACGGTAGGTGTCGATGAAGCGGGTGTACTCGTTGGCCGCCAGCAAGTATTCCTCGTTGCCGCGGTAGGAGCGGGCCAGAAAGAGCTGGGCATCGGCGGCCCACTGGTGCGTCCGGCCATAGTCGAAAACCCCCTGGAAAAAGGGCACTGCGTCGGCGTACCTCTTCTTTTCGTACTGGACCACACCCTTGCCGTAGGCTTCCTGGGGAGAGCTGTGCCGGAGCTTGGTGCTGCCACTACACCCTGTCAGCAGCAGGCAGCATAGCAGGAACAGAGACGGAAACGCAATACGAACACGCATGGAAGGTCTTCTGGATGCAGAGGTTTCGCCCCTGATAAACGCGCCAGTCGGCAGATTGTTATGTGGAAAAATGGGGGAGTAGGGGTTAGGTGCTGGGGGCTTGGTACTTGGAGGGCGAAGAGGGCCTTCGCCCCTACGAGTGCTTGGGAAGAGGATAGTACCTTACCCTTCGTGTCATCACGAGGAGGCTATCAGGCGATCTTGATTGCCTGGCCGACGACGTGGTCTCGCCCTTTCCACCTTGCAGTAGCGTCGAGATGGCCGCATTCACCCCAGAAAAATATAGTCAAATTGACTATATTTCCAGGCCCACTGTCGAGGTTGCTTCGTCTGCCCGATCATGCTCCTCGCAATGACACAAGAGGGGAGGCGGCCGCTTTCGCAATCCGCAATCCCCTTTCACCGTACCCGAGTTGTCAGTCCGTCCGGTTGGTACTGGAGGTAAAACAGGGCTTGGTTGACGTTGCCATCGCCGAAGACGATCTCCATGCCCAGTCCCTGCCAGGGCGGGGCGGTGTGGAGGGCTTCGACGAGGGTACGGGGGCCGGGCCGGGTGAGCTGGGAAAGGAGGAAACGGGTCACATCGTAGCCGTAGTAGGAAAGCCGTTCCGGGGCGTGCCGGGTCAGGTTCCGGTAGGTTTGCCCGAACGCTTGCACCTCCGGGCGGTTGGGGTTGACGAGGAAGTCCTGGGTATAGAGGCTCTGGTAGGCGCTGGCCTTCGTGGCGGTGGTGGGGGGCAGGTCGTGCCACTCGCTGTTGCCGAGGAGGCGGACGAACGTGTCGAGCCGGTCGAGGCTGGTGAGGGCCTGGTCGATGATGGCAGCCTCGGTGCTGCTGCCGAAGGGCATGAACACAGCCCGGACGGTGGCGAGGGTGTCGGCAGTAAGCAGGGTATGGAGTCGTCGCCAGTCGTTTTCCCGGTCGAGCAGGAGGTGAAAGCCCACGTGGGCACCCTGCCGTTCAGCTTCCTGGCGAAAGCTCTCCGCCACGCGCTCACTGACGCTGTTGCGCTGGGCCACGATGCCAAAGGTATGCAGCCGCAGGTCGTTGATGGCAAAGTGGGCCAGGACCCGCCCGCGTAGGGCGATGGTGGGGTTCATCTGGAACACGTAGCGTTTCCCGGCGGCGACGGCCTCGTCGGTCGCCAGCGGGGCCAGGAGCACCACTTCCGCCTGCTCGGCGGCATCGGCGGCAGCTTCGGCCTCTTCGCTGTAGAGCGGGCCGATGATGGCGTCCACCTGCTGGGCCACGAGGTCGGCCACGGCGGCGGCGGCCTGCTGCGCGCTGTTGCCGGTGTCGCGGAACACCAGGCGGACCGCCTGCCGCTGGCCGGGGATGCGGTTGTGTTCCTCGACGGCCAGTCGGATGCCACTTACCAGGTCGTGGGTGAACCCGACATCCCGGCTGTTGAGGGAGAAGAGCACTCCGATCTGGAAGGTACGGATCGGGCCGAGGGTCTCCTGTTCGCGTGCCCAGTCGCGCAGGCGCGTCGCCTCGTCCACATAGCCGCTCGTCCCGAAATCCCGGAGGAAGCGGTCCATCAGGTCGGCACAGGCGGCATAGTCTCCTGCCCTGAAGAGGGCCTTGCCGCCCATCAGCCAGGCTGCCGTCGTCTTGCGGTGGGGCGGGTCCATCTCCCGGACGAGGCGGAAACGGCGGTAGGCCATGCCATAGTCGCCCTGCTCGAAGGCGTCCAGGGCCTGGCGGAAGATGTGCTCGGCGTCGTCGTTGACCTGCAACGAATCGTGCTGGGCATAAGCCACAGCGGCAGTGGTCAGCAGTACCACACCGCAGACAAGCAGGCGAACAATCATGGCGATGACAGAAAAGCGCAGCGGCGGCACCATCCTTCTATTTTCCGTCCCAATATCACCAACCCTGTCCAGAATTCAAACCCCTGCCTCCTTTATTCCCATTCGATGGTGGCGGGGGGCTTGGAACTGATGTCGTACACCACCCGGTTGATCCCCCGGATTTCGTTGACGATCCGGCTGGAGACCCGTCCGAGGAAGTCGTGGGGCAGCGGTGCCCAGTCCGCCGTCATGCCATCGACACTGGTGACGGCCCGCAGGGCACAGACGTTCTCGTAGGTCCGCTCGTCTCCCATCACCCCAACGGATTGCACGGGCAGGAGCACGGCGAAGGCTTGCCACACCTGATCGTACAGCCCGGCCCCCTTGAGTTCATCGATGAAGAGGGCGTCGGCTTCGCGCAGCAGGTCGAGGGCTGCACGGGTGACCGGTCCCAGCACCCGGATCGCCAGGCCGGGGCCGGGGAAGGGGTGCCGCCCGATGATTGCCTCCGGCACGCCGAGCAGCCGCCCGATGGCCCGCACCTCGTCCTTGAACAGCTCCCGGAACGGCTCCAGCAACTGAAAATCCATCCGTTCCGGCAGCCCACCCACGTTGTGGTGGGACTTGATCGTCACGCTCGGTCCCTTGAACGAGACGCTCTCGATCACGTCCGGGTAGAGGGTGCCCTGTCCTAGAAACGCGGGTTTGTGGCCGCGTTCGGCGATGAGGGCCTCGGTGGCTTGCTCGAACACCTCGATGAACGTGGCCCCGATGAGCTTGCGCTTCTGTTCGGGGTCGCTCACCCCAGCCAGCCGCGCCAGGAACAGGTCGGAGGCATCGACAGCCTTGAGGCGGATGTGGAAGTGGTCGCGGAACGTCTGCTGCACCTGCGTCCATTCGTGCTTGCGCAACAGCCCATTGTTGACAAAGACGCACGTGAGCTGATCTCCGATGGCCTTCTGGAGGAGTAGAGCGGCGACAGAGGAGTCCACCCCGCCGGAGAGACCCAGCAGCACCTGTTCCTTGCCCACCTGCTGGCGCAGGGCCTCTACCTTTTCCTCGATGAAAGCGGCAGGCGACCAGTCCCCGCGACAGCCGCAGATGCGATAGACGAAGTTTCGGAGGATGTGCGCGCCGTGCTCGGTATGGACGACTTCTGGATGAAACTGGAGGCCGTAATGCGGCAGGGCGTGTTCCTTTACGGCGGCGATGGGGGCGTTCTGGGTGTGGGCGATGATGCGGTAGCCGTCGGGCGGGCGCGTCAGGTGGTCGCCGTGGCTCATCCAGACCTGAGAGCCGGAGGGCACCCCATCCAGCAGGTCGGCTTCGTCGTCCACAATCAGGTGGGCGCGTCCGAATTCCCGGCGGGGTGCCCGTTCGACCCCACCGCCCAGCGTGTGGGCCATCGCCTGCAACCCGTAGCAGATGCCCAGCACCGGCAGCGGCGACCCGTCGGCCCGTTTGAGATGCAGCAGGGGGGCCTCCAGTTGTGGAGAGCCGTCGTCGTAGACCGAATACGGGCTGCCTGAAAGGATCACCCCCTGGGGCTGCATCGCCGCTACCTGGGCGACCTCGATGGTACACGGATAGATTTCCGCATAGACCCCTGCCTCTCGTACCCGACGCGCAATCAGCTGGGTGTACTGCGACCCGAAATCGAGGATGATGATCCGTTCGTGCATGAAGGTGCTTTCCGTCATCCCACCAGGGCGGCATAGGCTGTGTGGCGCAAGAGGGCCTCGACCGCCGCAGGGTCTTCAAGGCGGATTTTTACCATCCAGCCCGCGCCGTAGGGGTCCTGGTTGACGAGTTCCGGCTGGCCGTTGAGGGCCGCATTGGTCTCCAGGATTGTCCCGGCCACCGGCATGTACAGGTCCGAGACGGTCTTGACGGCCTCGACGGTGCCAAAGACCCCTTCTGCAGCCACCGCACTGCCCGCAGCGTGCAGGTCCACATACACAATGTCGCCGAGCTGTTCCTGGGCGAAGCCGGTGATCCCGATGGTGGCCGTGCCGTCGCCGTCCAGGCGCAGCCATTCGTGGTCCTTGGTGTAGTAGAGGTCTTCAGGGAAGGTCATGGCGTCGAAGGAGCAAGGTGAAATGGTGCTGGTTGCGGGGCAATTTAATCGGGCAGGGCAAACGAGCGAACAGCGTAGAAATGAGAATTTTCGGACATACACCAGGGTCAGGCCAATGGTTTAAGTTCAAACCGTTCGAGGAAGCGGGTGTCGAAATTTCCGGCGCGGAAGTCTTCGTTCACCAGCAGTTGCAGGTGGAACGGGATGGTGGTTCGGATGCCGGGGCCTTCGATGATGCACTCGCCCAGGGCACGCCGCATCTTCTCGATGGCCGCCAGCCGGGTCTTGCCCCGCACAATCAGCTTGGCGATCATCGAGTCGTAGTGGGGGGGGATGACGTAGCCCGCATAGACGTGGGTGTCCATCCGCACCCCGTGCCCGCCCGGTGGGTGAAACGTGGTGATGGTGCCGGGCGACGGGGCGAAGTTGCGGAACGGGTCCTCGGCGTTGATCCGGCACTCGATGGCATGGCCGTCCAGGCGCACGGCCTCGGTCGGAAGCGCCTCGCCCATCGCCACCCGGAGTTGCCAGGCAATCAGGTCGGTGTCCGTCACTTCCTCGGTCACGGGGTGCTCCACCTGGATGCGGGTGTTCATCTCCATGAAGTAGAAGTTGCGCTGGTCGTCCACGAGGAACTCGATGGTACCGGCCCCTTCGTAGTTCACCGAGGCAGCCCCTCGGATGGCCGCCTCGCCCATCTGCTGGCGCAGGGCCTCGTCCAGGATCGGGGACGGGGACTCCTCCAGCAGCTTCTGGTGGCGGCGCTGGATGGAGCATTCGCGCTCGCCGAAGTGGATCACCCGGCCGCGTCCATCGCCCACCACCTGCACCTCGATGTGGCGCGGCCCGCTGACGTACTTCTCCACATACACGCTGCCGTCTCCAAAGGCCGCTTCGGCCTCGGTGCGGGCGGTGGTGAACTGCTGCTCCAGTTCCGCCTCTTCCCAGACGACGCGCATCCCCTTGCCCCCACCGCCCGCGCTGGCCTTGATGATGACGGGGTAGCCCATCTTCGCAGCGAGCTTGCGGGCTTCCTTCGGGGACTCGACGACCCCGTCCGAGCCGGGCACGACAGGCACCCCGGCGGCTCGCATCGTGTCCTTCGCCACACTCTTGTCCCCCATGAGCCGGATTGTCTCCGGGGCCGGGCCGATGAACTTGATGTGGTGGTCCTCGCAGATGGCGCTGAAGTCGGCGTTCTCGGAGAGGAACCCGTAGCCGGGGTGGATGGCGTCGGCGCCGGTGACCTCGGCCGCCGAGATGATGCGGTCGAAGCGCAGGTAGCTCTCGCGCGAGGGCGGCGGGCCGATGCATACGGCCTCGTCGGCGAAGCGCACGTGCAGCCCGTCGCGGTCGGCGGTGGAATAGACAGCCACCGTACGGAGGCCCATCTCCCGGCAGGTCCGGATCACCCGCAGCGCGATCTCACCCCGGTTGGCAATGAGGACTTTCCTGAGCTTGCGTGCCATATCGGAAAAATAGCGTAGAGGGAAGGGGTTCGCAGGCACTATGGCCGGACGTAAGGGGCGGGGGGTTGGTCGGAGGGATGGGACACCGGTGGCGGCACCGACGCGGCATTGGAGGCTGGGTGTTGGGGGCCGGGCGGTTGCGGCGGCGGGATACGTCGGTGAAGGTAATGGTAGGCGAGGGCACTCAGCAAGACGCCGCCCAGGCCCAGCGCGATGAGCCGCAGGGGTTGCCGCTGGAGAAAGCCCTCTCCCAGGTATACCGCCCCCAGTGCATAGGGCAGTTCCACGAGGGCCAACGCCATCAGGTAGCGCGCAAAGCGGTAGCGGAGCATCCCCAGCAGGTAGCCGGGCACTTCGGAGGGCAAGGCCGCCTGAAACAGCAGTAACAGGGGAAAGGCGAGGTTGGCGGTGATGTAGGCTTCGTACCGTTCCAGCGTGCGGGGGTTGATCAGGGTGGCAACCGCCCGTCGCCCCAGCCCCCGCCCGATCCCGTAGGCGGCCATACCGCCCAGCATCCATCCAACCCACAACAGCCCGAAACAGGCCAGTGGTCCCCAGTGCTGCACCCCGACCGGCACAATCAGCACGCTGGAGAAGAAGGCGACCATGGCCGAGAGGGCAGCCAGCCCTACGAACACGATGATGCCTCCCCCGGGATGCCGGGCGATGAGGTCCCCAGCCCACGCCAGGACGTCGTCGATGCGTGCATACAGGACATCCGAGGCCACCAGCAGCGTTGCCAGGAGCACGATCCCGCCCAGCAGGAAAAGGCGACGTTTGTACATGTTGCAAGGTGGCTTGTCCACCTGGCCTGCAGGCAGCGGAAGGTCCCGACTACCGCCCGTGCGCCTGTTCCGTTCAACTGGTTTCGATCAGGAACAGCACCTGGTCGTATTCGACGGGCTTCGCGTTGTCGATGAGCACTTCCTTGACGATACCGGCCACCTCGCACGGGATCTCATTCATGAGCTTCATCGCCTCGATGATGCACAGCAGGTCGCCGGGCTTGACCTTCTGCCCGACCTCCACATAGGGCGGACTGTCGGGTGATGCCGCCCGGTAGAATGTCCCCACGATGGGAGCACGCACCTCTATGACATTGGCGGCCTGCACGGCAGGAGGAGCCGGGGGGGAGGGTTCGGGCGCTGTTGCTGGAGGCGGCGGGGGCGAAGGGGCCACGGGTGCCGTCGCCGAAGGTGGGGCCATCGGCATCACAAAAGGCGGTGGCCCATAGGAAGGCAGCGGCATCATCGGAAACGATGCCGGTGGCTGCACCATCACGGTCGGTGCATGCTTTCGGATGACCAGCTTGAGGCCCTCCTGCTCGACCTCAACCTCCGAAACCCCGCTTTCCGCGACCAGCTTCAGCAGAGATCGAATCTGTTCTAGGTCCATGTATGACCTCCGGATGGGTGGGGCTGGGAAAGATAGCGGATAGCTGTTGGCTATTGAAGTTTAGGGGGCGAAGAGGGGCTTCGCCCCTACAGGTGCTTGGTACTTGGGAATATCCACAAGAGATTGCCACCCCCGCCTTCTTCCCGCCTACGCGGAACATCGACCGAAGCGAGATTGCGCCTCAGCGAAACCGTAGGTTGCTGGAACAGAAATGACAGGGGGCAGGCTTGTGGTCGATCTCATCATGGTCCATCTCATGAGATCGACCATGATGAGATCGACCCTGCTCCTCGCAATGACATGATCCGCAATCCGAGATCCCAAATCCGCGATCGAATCACTTGTTGCTCAGGCGGGTGAGGTACTCCCCGGTCTCGGTGCTGACCCGGATCAGATCGCCCTCGTTGATGAAGAGTGGGACGCGCACCACAGCACCGCTTTCCAGCGTGGCAGGTTTGGTGGCACCGGTGGCACTGTCACCCTTGACGCCCGGCTCGGTTTCCGTCACCACTAGTTCCACGGTCTTGGCGATATCCGTTGCCAGCACCTTCTCCGTCTCGGCGTGGATCAGCAGGTTGATCACCCCTCCTTCCTTGATGTATTCCCGGCCTGTCACCAGGTCGGCGGGAACGGTGGTTTCCTCGTAGGTCTCCGTGTTCATAAAGTGCAGGCCGAGGTCATCCTCGTAGAGATACTGGTGCTCCCGGCGCTCCACACGGGCCTCCTCGACGCGTTCGCCGGCCCGCCAGGTGTTGTCCACCACCTTGCCGGTACGGACATTCTTGAGCGTGCTGCGGACGAATGCGCCACCCTTGCCCGGCTTGACATGCTGAAAATCGATGATCGTCCAGATATCCTGGTTCCACACCAGGGCCATGCCATTGCGAAAATCGCTGGTATCTGCCATAAGATGAACAAAACGGGTTATTTGCTGCATGTGAGGCGCAAATATACCGCTTTCGGCCCGTTTGGGCGTTTCCGCTCACGAACAATTCACTTCCCCTCTGTCTGCCGTGCCGGGAAAACTACGGGAGTGCTGAGGGAGGGCAATAGCGCACTTATGCACCTGGATGCGTACATTCCCGAAACCCCTCCTGGTTCGCCCTGGTCCTCCATGAAACGCCCTGCTTCCTCAATCTTCCTGTTGCTCTGCCTGATGGCCGCCTGCCAGCGCCCCGACCCACCCGCTCCTGCCCCGCTCGCCGAAGCCCCCACCCCAGTGAAACTGGCAGCGTTGCCCGGCTACACCGAAGGGGTGGTCTTCGACCATGCCGGAGATGCCTACATCTCGGACGTATACCAGGGGGTGGTGTATCGGGTGACAACCCGGGGGGACACCACCGTCTGGGCCAGGACGGGCGCGCCCAACGGCCATAAGGTCCTGCCCGACAGCACCCACCTGCTCTGCGACGGCAGCCAGCACGCTGTCCTGCACCTCGACCGGGACGGCAACGTCCTCGGCAAGGCCGCCGACCAGTACAACGGCCAGCCGCTACGGGCACCCAACGACCTGACGCTGGACCCCGTCGGCGGCTTCTACTTCACAGACCCCGGCGACTCCAGCAAGGAGAACCCTATCGGACGGGTGTACTATGTGGATCCATCCGGGCAGATCACGGTGGTAGCCGACAGTCTGGCCTTCCCCAACGGCATCGTCCTGCGACCCGACGGGGTGTTGCTGGTCGGCGAGAGCCACTACAACCATATCCTCCGCTACGACGTGCAGGCACCCGGCCAGGTCGGGCCGAAACAAATCTTTGCCACGTTGCCCGTGAAGGCCGGGGAGCAGATCGACAACCAGCCAGACGGCATCTGCCTCGACGAGGCCGGGAACCTCTACGTGGCCCACTATGGCATGCGAGAGGTGCAGGTGCTGGGGCCGGACGGGCAACTGCTGCACCGTTACCCCGGTGGCAACCTCACTACCAGCAACGTGGCCTTCGGCGGGCCGAACCGGGATCAGCTCTACATCACCGGCGCCCTCGGCGAGGAGCGAACGACCCGCGGCGGCCTCTTCCGCCTCGACCTGCCAGGGGTGCGCGGCCTGCCTGTAATCCCCGCCCGGTAGCGCGGCCTGTTGTGTCCCTTCAGCATGGTGGACTACCAGCCCTGATATAAACCGTATTGACCA
The DNA here is from genome assembly GCA_964561865.1 of uncultured Rhodothermaceae bacterium. Lineage (GTDB taxonomy): Bacteria > Bacteroidota > Rhodothermia > Rhodothermales > CAZLRO01 > CAZLRO01. The sequence continues at coordinate 16,738 of CAZLRO010000045.1, forward strand.
AGCAAGAAACGCGATGGGAAAGGGACGGCTCGAAGCCTTCAGCGATGGGGTGATTGCCATCATCATCACCATCATGGTGCTGGAAATGAAAGTGCCGCACGGGGCGGATTGGGCGGCCCTGCAGCCGCTGTGGCCGGTGTTTCTGAGCTATGTGCTAAGCTTCGTATTCATCGGCATCTACTGGAACAACCACCACCACCTGTTTCAGGTCGTCCACCGGATAGGCGGTAGCGTGCTGTGGGCCAACCTGCACCTGCTGTTCTGGCTCTCCCTGGTCCCGTTCGTCACGGGCTGGATGGGCGAAAGCCATTTTGCCCCCTTGCCGGTGGCCCTCTACGGTGGGGTGCTGCTCCTGTCCGGATGCGCGTATTTCATTCTGACGCGGGTCTTGCTGGCCCATCACGCCCCGGATTCGGCGCTTGCCAAAGCCCTGGGGCGCGACGTCAAGGGCAAGGCCTCGCTGGTCTGCTATGCCGTAGCCATCCCGCTGGCACAGGTCCATGTCGGACTTTCCTGCGCCCTCTACATCCTCGTTGCCATTCTGTGGCTCGTCCCCGACCGCCGGATCGAACGGGCGGTGAAAGACCACGCCGGGTGACAAACCTCCTGGCGCTTGTGATTCATGGCGTGAATGATATTCATTCGCGCTATGAATGATTTTACACTTCCCCGCCTGGTCACCTCCAGCCTCTCGAACGCCCGCGCATCAACCGATCCGGGCTGCCACCTGGGCGAGCAGGTCCCGGTGCAGGGCCACATTCGCCGTGCGGTCGGTGGTCACTTCGAGGAGGACTGGGGTGTGGGAACAGGTAGCATGGCGATAGGCATCCACAAACGCGGTCGGTGTGGAGGGGGCACTGTAGCCTAGCCCAAACAGGGACGCCGCGGCAGCAAACGTCAGTCCGTGCGGGGTGCCGAAAAACGGCTCGAAAACCTCGGCATGGCGGGCAATGGGTAGGAAAGAGAAGATGCCGCCGCCGTTATTGTTCAGCACCACCACCGTGACGGGTTGGTCGCGGAGCAGCGCGAGCGCGTTGAGGTCGTGCAGTAGTGCCAGGTCGCCGAGGACGAGCGTGACGGGGGCTTCGAGGCCCCGTGCCACCCCCGCCGCCGTCGCCACGGTGCCATCAATGCCGCTGGCCCCCCGGTTGGTCGCCGTCATTCGGGCGGCGAGACCGGGATGGACGAACAGGTCCATGTCCCGCACGGGCATGCTGCTGGCAAGCACAAGGCCATGTCCGTCCGGCAGGTGGTGTGAGACCAGCCGGGCCACCTGTGGCTCCGACAGCGTGGCGGCTGCATCCACCTGCGTTTGCCAGAGCGCGTCCACCTGTTGCGAGGCCCGCTGCCAGACCCCACGCCACGCCGCCGCTGTCCCCATCCTCT
>CAZLRO010000046.1:0-18090 GCA_964561865.1 uncultured Rhodothermaceae bacterium
ATTCCCCTCTACAAGAGGGGAATTTCGGATTTCCCAAGCACCAATCGCCCCTCCTGCCATGTTGCTCCGTGACCATCTCCGTAACTGGCAGCCGCCCGCCGACGGGCTGCGGATCACCACGCTCGACACGCACACGGCGGGAGAGCCGCTGCGGATTGTGACGGGCGGCCTGCCGGAACTGCCGGGGGCGACGATCCTCGACCGGCGGCGGTGGGCACAGGCACACCTGGAGCCAGTCCGCAAGCTGCTGCTGCGCGAGCCACGCGGCCACGCGGAGATGTACGGCTGTCTGCTCACCCCGGCCGTGAGCGCCGAAGCCGATTTCGGCGTGCTGTTTCTGCACAACGAAGGCTACAGCACCATGTGCGGCCATGCCATCCTCGCGCTGGCGACGGTGATGGTGGAGACCGGGGCGCTGCCCGCCACCGGGCCAACCCGCACCGTGCGCATCGACACCCCCGCCGGGCTGGTGACGGCGGTGGCCCGCTGCGACGGCGGGCGGGTGCAGGACGTGCGGTTCCACAACGTGCCGTCGTTCGTCGTGGCGCTCGACGAGACAGTGGATGTGCCGGGCTACGGGCCGGTGCGCTACGACCTGGCCTTCGGCGGGGCGTTCTACGCCTACGTCGAGGCTGCGCAGGTGGGGCTGACCGGCGCACTCGGCGAGTACCAGCGGCTGGTGGAGGCCGGGCGCGCCATCAAGCACGCCGTCATGGCCGCACGGCCCATCGTGCATCCGTTCGAGCCGGACCTGGGGTTCCTCTACGGCACGATCTTCACCGCCCCGCCACAATCTGCCGGAGCACACAGCCGCCACATCTGCATCTTCGCCGACGGGCAGGTGGACCGCTCGCCCACCGGCACGGGCGTGAGCGGACGGATGCCGCTGCTGTATGCACGCGGGGCCGTGGACCTCGGCGAGACGGTGGTGATCGAGAGCATCCTCGGCACCTGCTTCACGGGCCGCGTGGTGGCCGAGACGCCGTATGGCCCCCATGCCGCCGTGATCCCCGAAGTGGGGGGCAGCGCCGCCATCACCGGGCAGCACACGTTCCTGCTCCGCCCTACTGACCCGCTGCCGGAGGGGTTTCTGCCAGGGTGAGGCTGGGAGACCGGGGTAGTGCTTGCGGCAAGGATAGATCGGCTTTGGGCACGGTGGCGGATACCACCGCCTACAATGCCAGCAGGCAGGTCAGCGTATGGATTCGGGGGACTTGCACGCGCTTTGAGAGGTTGCTATATTGGGGGATGAGGCGGTACAATCGAGGGTTGGGTCTCAGCCCGGTTGTAGGTGTTGTGCCGGTGGGATCAAGCAGAGTTGCGGCAGGGTTGAAAAGGCATTGCTAGGCGCTGTAGCGGACGCAGAGTGGAGCTGGTGGTGAGTTGAACTGTCTAGGCTAGGCTGTATCTGTACTTGGTCGTTATACGGCAATAAAGTCAACGGAAATAGCATGAGTACTTTAGAAATCATGTACCGCGAGGCGGATGCATTGTTTGCTCAGTCCAAGTACCCGGACGCTTATGAGAAGTACGATGCTGTCTTTACCGAGCTATTTTCTGGCTTGCAAGATTCACGGGCAAAGCGCCGTTGGGCGAAAGGGATCGGTCTTGCAGCAGCCTTTGTTACAGGTGGCTTTGGGCTAGAAGACCTCCTGATTGTGCCAGCTGTCAATTCATTCATGTTGAACAAACTTGGCTTCAATCTGAATGAGACCCTTGCTCGTGTCCAGCGCGTTGTTAAGCGAAAAGTAGAATGCGCCTGTCTTGATGCAAAGCTTGCCGTGTCAATGGATAAAGAACGGACACTAGGCGAATTTCTCTTGCTGTATAAACTGGATGCAGCAGAAGGAGACACCAATATGCTATTTATTGCATTTGAAGTATGCAACCCGCTTATGGATGATAGCCGGGTCAAAACTGTTGTATCTCAATTGTCTGGTATAGCGCTACACAACGCCCTCCTTGAAAACGTATGGAGGTCAACGCCTTCCGTTCTCGAACTTAACAGACTGTTGCTAAGGTATCTGAAGAATGTCGGACTGACCGCTAGCAGCCTATATACAGCAATTGCCGGCGAGGTCAGGGAAAAATCGAAACATGAGGACATAGGAGCAATGGGGAACCGATATCTCGATCTATTGAAACTATCAAGACCTTTTTCAAGGGACGAACTAAAGCGCGCATACCATAGAGAGCTAGCTCGTTATCATCCCGACAAAGTGCAACACTTGGGGGAAGAGTTTCGCCGTCTCGCAGAACTGAAGACGAAAGAAATCAACCTTGCTTATGAGCATCTTCAACCGGAGTCCACCACAATGGCAGACACTGTGGCTTGGGGTTTGTATTCGTTCACCGTTTATCCTGCGTCAACAACATGGAACGATATAGGCGGTGTCTACATCTTTGCCGGGCTCAACGCCAACAATCGATGGGTTGCCCTGTACATCGGAGAAACCTCCAGCTTAAAAGATCACCTTACAAATCACGAATGCTGGGCGGAGGCGGCTCGACTTGGGGCCACCCATATCCATGCAATAGTGGTTGCGCAGGAGGCCAGCCGGGTTCAGATTAAATCAAACCTGATTCAAAAATTCCAACCGAGGCTAAACACTCAACAGAAATAGAGACTTAACCTGGCAACGACGGATAATGCAATGCTGCCGTCAAACGTCCAATGTGCGGCATAAATTGCGGCATCGCGTCATCCGGCAATGCCTGAAACACCGCGCGCACAAATATCGACCGCTTCCCGAAACTGAATCTCAATCAACATCAAACGCCTTTACAAGAATGTGAACAAAACGGTGCATCGGAGCCGCCGACGGCGCGTGTTTCACAATTTCGAGGTCACTGTCGGTGGCCCGGTGACCATGGTTGTTAGACAGCCACCCTGTCATAAGCCCCGTGCCGGTGGGACCAAGCCAGTGCGCGGTGGGGTTGGAAGGTTGCAGGCCGGTGCGCCCAACCAGGCGCTCCAGCGGACGACCTGCTGTTCGTACGTGAACCATCGAGGCCGGGCCACCGTTGGGCTTGGTTTTTAGCGCGCATCCTTATGTCACTCAGCACCAGTGATGTTGTGGCTCTCATAGTCGGTTTCGCGCAGGTAGTGGCGACTCTTCTCGTCGGTTGCCTCGCTATTCGCTCCGGCACAAAGTCCCAAGAGGGACGCCACAACGCTAACGGATATCGATTTAGGAGTCGGGTAAAGCTATGGCGCCTCTTGCCGATATTGTTTGTTGCATACGGCACGTATCAGTTCTTAACAATCGTCCGCTTGGACGAACAGTTCTCGAATGGTCAGATTATCATGATCATCTATTGGAGTTTCTACATCGCATTCAATCTAATCAGCCTTCTCATATTGTGGCTTGCTCATAGCATTCTCGAGATTATTTCAATCATTTTAGACACTGAGAGATCGAACATCTCGCTACACCAAGGTCATGTTGACACTCATCGGCGAGTGGCCGATATACTTGCCACAATTGCAGAAAAGAGCAATCTAGGGCAACGTCGCAAGCGTGAAAGAGAAAAATAAAGCGCGCTAACATATTTTTCAGGCGTACGGTCTCGGGCCGATCATCGCTGGCAGTGATCAGTCAGGACTTGTGTTTGACCCTCACTGACGCTGAAATCAGCCGTTGTGACCGCCGCCCTATTGTGCGTGTAGTGCCGATGGAATCAAGCTGTGTCGCGCCAAAGTTGAAAGGGAGCCAGCAGCCGGACCGCCACTTCACCTGGCCGTTCGATGCACCTGTGGGCAGACCGTCGGCTGGGCTGAGACTCACCGAAGAGGTTAACGAATGCCGCAAGCACCTAACGGAAGAGAGGGTTCGCGCCTGCTCCTGCTCGGCAGCGCCACGCTGTTCATCCTGTCCTGCCTCTTTCCGCTCGCCGCAAGTGTGCTCCAGGCGGAGCGCCTCCCGAAGTGGGTGGGCGTGGCCGATGTGGTCATCGCGGCCATTGTCGTCGTCCTGGGCATGATCGTCCTGTCGAGAAAGCCGCGTGGGTTCGCCCCTCCCATCATCGCCCGCAGCTTCACGGCCTACCAGGGGATTGCCCATATCGTGCTCCTCCTGCTGGCCGTGTTTTTCCTGATGGGCGACCATCTCCGCTGGGGCGTGCTTGTCCCAGGGCTGGCCTGGCGCGGCTGGCTGTTCATGATGGTGCTACCAGCCTGGCTCTCGGCGTGGCAGATGCCGCAGCGCAGCGAGGGGTAGCGGCGGAGGAGCCAGGGCGACGATCCCGCCGCAACCGGCCTGGTGGACCACAATTTTTTCCAGCCGCGGCACACAGGACTTGACAAGATGGGATACCTGGTGTAGCTTGGAAACCAAATAAACGAATTAAGTTTCTTTGAGTCCAATACCCACACCGGAATCCCCGACCCGTCGCCGCATCGTGCAGGCGGCCCGGACGCAGTTCTTCGCCACCGGCTTCTCGAAGGTGACGACGGACGAACTCTCGGCCAGCCTGGGCATCAGCAAGAAAACCCTCTACCAGCATTTTGAAAGCAAGGAAGCCCTGGTCCGGGCCGTGATGGCGTTGCAGACGCAGGAGGTCAAAGCCGGGATCGAAGCGATTGTGCAGGACCCGTCGCAGGGGTTTCTGGACAAGCTGCACCGGCTGCTGGGCTTTATGACCATGCACCTGTCTCGTATTCGCCCGGCGTTTCTGGACGACCTGCGGCGGAAGGCCCCGGACATCTGGCAGGAGGTCGAGCAGTTCCGCCGCGAGCAGGTGTTCGGGATGGTGGCCCGGCTGCTGCAAGAGGGCGAGCGCGAGGGGCTGTTTCGCCCGGACATCCCGGCGGCGTTTTTCATCCTGATGTGGTTCAGCGTGATGGAGCGGGTCTTCACCGCCGAGGTGCTGGCAGACCTGCCGTTCTCGGCCTCACAGGCGTTCCAGTACTTCCAGCGGGTTCTGTTCGAAGGCATCCTCACCGACACTGCCCGCGCCCGCTTCGAGGCCGAAGTGTTGCCGGATTTCCCGTTCACCCTTTGATGCACCCTGCCATGCCCCTGCTGCTGCGCCTGTCCCTGGGGGGGCTTCTGCTCCTGGCCGCCTGCCAGGCGGAAGAGTCGCCCGACACCCTTACTGCCTCCGGCACGGTGGAGGCTACCGAGGTCCGGGTGGCAACCCGGCTGGGAGGGCAGGTCGTGCACCTGCTGGTGGAGGAAGGCAGCCGGGTATCCGCAGGCGACACGGTGGCCGTGCTCGACCACGACGGGATGATGGCCCAGACGGCCCAGGCCGAAGCCGGAGTGGACGTGGCGGTGGCCCAGCTCAACCAGTTGCGCAGCGGTGCCCGTGCCGAGGACATCCGGGCGGCTCAGGCACAGCTCCAGCAAGCCGAAACGAACGTCGACCTGGCCCGGCAGGATGCCCGGCGTATCCACCAGCTCCTTGCGGAAGGCAGCGCCACCGCCAAGCAACAGCAGGACGCCGACGGGCGCGTCTCCATCGCCGAGGCCCAGGTGAACACTGCGGCGGAGCAACTCCGCAAGCTCCAGCAACTGGTCCGCCCCGAAGAACTGCGGACAGCCGAGGCCCGCGTGGCCCAGGCCCGCACCGCCGTCGAACAGGCCCGGATCCTGCTGGAAGATGCCTGGGTGCTGGCCCCGACTGCAGGGACGGTCACCGAGCAACTCGTCGAGGAAGGCGAGGTCGTCGGCAATGGCGGCACGTTGCTCACCCTGGCCCGGCTGGACGAAGTGTACCTCACGATCTACGTCACCACCGAGGAGATGGCCCGCGTCCGGCTCGGCCAGGCCGCCCAGGTGTCGGTGGATGGCTATCCAGGGCGCACTTTCGAGGGACGGGTCACCTGGATCGCCGACGAGGCCGAGTTCACCCCCAAGAACGTGCAGACCAAGGACGAGCGCGTCCGCCAGGTCTTCCGCGTTCGCATCACCCTGCCCAACCCGGATGGCACGCTGAAACCCGGCCTCCCGGCAGATGCGGTACTGCGGGAATGAGGCAGGATACCGGGTCTCGGATTGCGGATCTCGGATTGGGGCTGCCGCCGTCCTTCCGTGTCATTGCGAGGAGCGTAGCGACGAAGCAATCGCAACGCCGGGGCTACCGCGACGCTGCTGCCCGGTGGAAAAGGCGAGATCATGACCCCTCGTTCCTCGGGGCAGGCTCTGGCCTACGGCCTCCTCGTGATGACACCGGGGGAAATGTTGCTGGTCTACCTCCCCTGGCCCCTCCTTCGCATGGAGGGGGATTCGGGTTTTTCCAGGCAGCAAGTACCCGTAGGAGCGAAGGCCCTCTTCCCCGCCCTCCAAGTCCCAAGCCCCAAGTACCAAGCACCATCCCCCAATGCCCATTCTCACCACCACCGGCTTGTCGAAAGCGTTCGGTCCGGTACAGGCGGTCCGGGGGCTGGACCTGCACCTGGAGCGGGGCGAGATGTTCGGGCTGGTAGGCCCCGACGGGGCGGGCAAGACCACCACCCTCCGGATGCTGACGGGGGTCACCACGCCCGATGCAGGCGAGGCGACGTTGCTGGGGCTGGACCTGCGCCAGGACACCAAGGCCCTCAAACGGCGCATCGGCTACCTCTCGCAGCGGTTCAGCCTCTACGGAGACCTGACGGTGGACGAGAACATCGCCTTCTTCGCCGAAATCCACGATGTGCGGGCGTACCAGTCCCGGCGGGAGGAGCTGCTGGCCTTCACCCGGCTGACCCCGTTTCGCAAGCGGCTGGCCGACCGGCTCTCCGGTGGGATGAAGCAGAAGCTGGCCCTGGCCTGCACCCTCATCCACCAGCCCGAACTGCTGTTTCTGGACGAGCCGACGACCGGCGTAGACCCCGTCTCCCGCCGGGATTTCTGGGCGATCCTGGCCGGGCTGCTCGCCACCGGCATGACCATCCTGATGAGCACCCCCTACCTCGACGAAGCCGAGCGGTGCACCCGCGTGGGGTTGTTACACGAGGGGCGGCTGCTGGTGGTGGATACCCCCCAGGCCATCCGGTCCCGGATGCCCGGCACGGTGGTCGAACTGATGGGCCAGCCCCTGCGCGCCGCGTTTCGCCTGCTGCAAGGCCATCCCCAGGTGCAGGCCGTCCAGTCGTTCGGCGACCGGCTGGATGTGGTGGTCAACGACGTTGAAACCGACCTGCCGGTGCTGCTGGGCCTGCTCCAGTCCCACGATGTAACGGTACACCACTGGCGCCCCGTCCCGGCCTCACTGGAGAACGTGTTTATCCAGATGGTGCAGTCCTCCTGACCCCAATCGTCCATTCCCGACCCGCCATGCCCCGCCTGCTGCTCTTTGCCCTGTGGATGTTGCTCGGCGCCCCAGCGTTCGGACAGGTGCTCACGCCCGAAGAGGCTGTCGCCCAGGGCCTTGCCCACAGCGCCGCCCTCCGGGCCGCCCGGCGCAGCGCCGACCTGTCCCAGGTCCGTACCGCCGAACTCCGCACGCTGCGGCTTCCGGTCGCCACCTCCAGCACCGCCTACCGCCGCCTGAGCGACGTGCCGCCCTTTGCCGTGACGCTGCCCTTTGGCGACGCCCCGCAGACCTTCACCGTCTCCCCGACCCTGCTAAACCAGTACACCGCCCAGGTCTCCGTCCAGCAACCGCTCTTCACCGGACATCGCCTGACGGGGACCATCGCCGCGGGTGAGGCGACGGCCTCGGCGGCACACGAGGAAGTGGCCGTCACCCAGTCCGCCCAGGTGCTGGCGATCCGGGAAGCCTACTGGCACCTGTACCGGGCGCTGGAGCTGGAGAACGTGGTGCTGGCGACCGGGCGGCAGGTGGAGGCCCACCTGCACGACGCCCGCCAGTTTGTGGCGGCGGGACTGGCCCTGCGCTCCGAGGTCACCCGCGTGGAGGTGCAGCAGGCCCAGATCGCCCTGCAACAGGTGCAGGCAGCCCATGCGGTGGTGCTGGCCCGGACGCGCCTCAACAGCCTGCTGGGGCGTCCACTGACACACCCCACTCGGCCCGTCGAAACGGTGGCGCTGCCGACGGAACTGCCGCTGGCGGTGGACGCCCTCGTGGCCGAAGCCCTGGCACACCGGCCCGAACTGCAAGTCCTCATGTATCGCATGCAGGCCAGCGAGGCCACACGGCAGGTGGCCCGCGCCGGACGCTTTCCCCAGGTCTATGCGACGGGCAGCTACCTCGTAGCCCGTCCCAACCCGCGTTACCTCCCTGCCCGCGATGCCTTCCGCGACACGTGGGAGGTGGGGGTGGCCGTGAGCTTCGAGGTGTGGAACGGTGGACGGACCAGGCGGCAGGAAGAGCAGGCCCGCCTCCAACGCCTGCAACTGGACGACCAGGATCAGCAGGTGCGCGAGGCCATCATCCTTGAAGTGACCCAGGCTGCCCTCGCAGTGCAGGAAGGCCTGGCCCGCGTCACGGCGGCGGAGGTGGCCGTCCGGTCTGCCACCGAAAACCACCAACTGATCCAGAGCCAGTTTCGCAACCAGGTGGCCCTCAGCACCGACCTGCTCGATGCCGAAGTAGCCCTGTTCCAGGCCCAGACCACCCGTACCATCGCCCTCGTCGATTACCAGCTGGCCCGTGCCCGGCTGGACAAGGCGCTGGGACGGTAAAGCAAGAATGATGTCGAAAAAATTATAGTCAATTTGACTATATAGTCAAATTGACTATAATCCGGACGAGCGCACATGCGGCCACCGGCGTCGGGCGGGAGACCAGTTCCGGTTTTTCCCCCTGCCTCAATCCTTCCCAACAGTCCTTCATCCCCATGCCTGCCATCGAAGTCCAGCACCTGACCCGGCGTTTCGGCGCGTTCACGGCGGTGGAAGCGATCTCGTTTGAGGTAGCGCAGGGCGAGATTTTCGGCTTCCTCGGTGCCAACGGTGCGGGCAAATCCACCACCATCCGCATGTTATGTGGCCTGCTGGCCCCTACCAGCGGCAGCGCCACCGTAGGCGGCTACGACGTGGCCCGGCAGCCGGAGCAGGTCAAGGCCCACATTGGCTACATGTCGCAGAAGTTCTCGCTGTATGAGGACCTGACGGTGGAGGAGAATATCCGCTTCTTCGGGGAGGTGTATGGCTTGCGCAACGACCGGCTGGCCCGGCGACGGGACTGGGCGCTGGCGATGGCAGGGCTGCACGACCGCCGCGCCGCCCTCACCCGCACCCTGCCCACCGGCTGGAAGCAGCGGCTGGCCCTGGCCTGCGCGTTGCTGCACGAACCCCCGATCGTGTTCCTGGACGAACCCACCGGCGGCGTCGATCCCGTCTCCCGTCGGGCGTTCTGGGAACTGATCAACGGGCTGTCGGAGGCTGGGACCACCGTGTTCGTCACCACCCACTACCTGGACGAGGCGGAGTACTGCCACCGCATCCTGCTCATGCACGCGGGGCAGCTTGTGGCGGGGGGCACCCCCACACAGCTCAAGGCCGAGGTCATCCCTTCCCCGGTCTACGAGGTGGTGTGCCAGCCTGTAACCACGGCTTTTGACACCCTGCAAGCGTCTTCGTGGGTCCAGGAGGTCTCGGTCTTCGGTGCGGCGCTCCATGTGGTCGCCGAGGAGGCCCACGAAGCCCGTCTGCGCCAGACCCTGGCGGCTGCAAATGTCCAGGTCGAGGCCCTCACCCGCATCGCCCCGTCGCTGGAAGACGTGTTCCTGCGGGTGGTCGGGCAGAAGGAAAAAGGCATGCGCGATCTGCCAGGCCCCCAACAGCTAACCGCCATCAGCTAACAACCTCCATGTTTCGCTGGATCAAACCGATCATCGTCAAGGAGTGCTGGCAGATTCTCCGTGACCGGGGGACGCTGGCGACGATTCTGCTGTTGCCTGCGTTGGTGCTGGTGCTGTTCGGCTATGCGCTCAACTTCGACGTGAAGCACCTGCCCCTGGCCGTGCTGGACGAGAGCCGCACCCCGGCGAGCCGGGCGTTGGTACAGGCCCTCGACCAGTCCGAGTACTTCGACCAGGTGATGACCCTCGACGGGCCGAATGAGCTTCTGCCGGGGATGCAGCGGGAGGCGTTTACGGTGGCGCTGGTGATCCCGCCGGACTTTGCTGATCGTCTGCACACGGGTGACCCCAGCCCGGTGCAGTTCATAGTGGACGGATCGAATTCCAACACAGGCACGACGGCGGTAGGCTACCTGAACGGGTTTGTGCAGGACTTCAACGCCCGTCTCCAGGCCCGCATCCTGCTGCGCAACGGCAGCCGGATGAACCCCACCGCCCTCGACTTTCGTCCGCGCATCTGGTACAACCCGGAGCTGAAAAGCACCCGGTTTCTCATCCCCGGCCTGATGGGGTTCATCCTGGCGATCATCACCGTGATCTCGACGGCGCTCTCGCTCGTGCGGGAGAAGGAGCGCAACACCATCGAGCAGATCCTCGTCTCGCCCGTCACCTCGGTGCAACTCATCCTCGGCAAGCTGTTGCCGTATGTGGGCCTGGCCCTGATCGCCGCCGCCATCGTGGTGGCCTCGGGCAGCCTGCTGTTCGACGTGCCGATGCGAGGGAGCTACGGGCTGCTGTTGCTGGCAACGCTGCTGTTCATCGTGGCGGGCCTCGGCCAGGGGCTGCTCATCTCCTCGGTCTCCGACACCCAGCAGACGGCCTTCCTCATCGCTGCCTTCTCCACGCTGCTGCCCACCTTCATCCTCTCGGGGTTCGTGTTTCCCATCGAGGGTATGCCCCGCCCGCTCCAGCTCATCACCTACCTCATCCCGGCCCGGCATTACCTGAACGCCCTGCGCGAAATCATGCTCAAGGGCACCGGGCTGGCGGTGTTCTGGGACGACGTAGTGTGGCTGGTGGGACTCGGCGTGCTGTTCATCGCCATTGCCGCACTCCGGATGCGCAACAAAACCCTGTAACGGACGCTGCGACCATGTTTGCCCTTATCCCGATCATACGCAAGGAGTTTATCCAGTTCCGCCGGGACAAGCGGATGTTCGTCACCTCGTTCATCACCCCGGTGATGCAACTGCTGTTGCTGGGCTTTGCGGCGACGCTGGATGTGAAGGAGGTGACGGTGGGGGTCTGCGACCAGGACCACAGCCCCGCCAGCCGGGCGCTGCTGGACCGCTTCGCGCACAACCCCAACTTCCGCCTGGTGGCACAGGTGGACGGGGCGGGCGACGGGGCGGGATTCCTCGATGCGGGCACGGCCCGTGTGGCCCTGGTGATCCCGCCCGACTTTGGGCAGGACCTCGCCGCCGGGCGCACGGCGCAGGTGCAGGCCCTGGTGGACGGCTCCAACGCCAACACGGCGAATATCAGCCTGAACTACACCGCCCAGTTGGTCGGCGGATACGGGCGCTCGGTGATGCTGGAACGCCAGCAGCGGCTGGGCTTGCAAACCCTGCCGATGGTAGTGCCGGAGGTGCGCGTCTGGTACAACCCCGAACTCCGCAGCCGCTGGTTCATGGTGCCGGGGGTGCTGGCGATGCTGCTGATGATCATCACGATGGTGTTCACCTCGCTTGCCATCGTCCGCGAGAAGGAGATCGGCACGCTCGAACAGCTCAACGTGACGCCCCTCCGCCCCTGGCAACTGGTCCTGGGCAAGCTCACCCCGTTCACCCTCATCGGCCTGATCGATGTGGGTCTGGTGACGGCGGTGGCTGTGTTCGGGTTTGGCATCCCGTTGCGGGGGAGTCTGCTGGTGCTCTACGTCCTGGCGGGGCTGTTCCTGCTCTCCTCGCTCGGTCTGGGGCTGCTTGTCTCCACCTTTGCCCGCACGCAGCAACAGGCCATGATGGGGTCGATGTTCTTCGTGATCCTGCCGATGATGTTCCTCTCCGGCTTCATCTTTCCCATCGAGAACATGCCCGAACCGGTGCAGGTGATCACCTACGCGATGCCCTTGCGGTACTTCTTCGTCATCATCCGGGGGCTGTTTCTGAAGGGCGTAGGCTGGGCCGAGCTGTGGGATGAAGCCGCGGCCCTGCTCCTGATCGGCCTCGTCATCCTCGCCCTCAGCATCCTGCGCTTCCGCAAGACGGCGGGGTGAGGGCCTCACCGGGCCGCCAGGTGCTGCTGGAAGGCGGCAGTGCCCCGGTCGAGGAAGGCGATGAACCCCTCGGTGGCCTGGAGGCCGCTGACCTTGCCGAGCAGTTGCCGCTCCGGACTGACGATGGCATAGGTGGGCAGGGCAACGGTGCCGGTGAGTTGTAGCTGGTAGCGCTGGAATGCCTCGCCGTGGGCCAGGTCGTCGGTGTAGAGGCGCAGCCGCACGAAGTCGCGGGCGAACCGCTCGGCGACCTGGGGGTCCGGGAAGACGTTGGCTTCCATCTGGCGGCAGTTCGTGCAGGTGTAGCCCGTGAAGTCGATGAACACCGGTTTGCCTTGCTGCCGGGCCGCTGCGAAGGCAGCTTCTACGTCGTCGGTGATCCATTCGCCGTCGGCATGGGGAGTCCGTGTGCCCTGGGGCAGGGCCGTCAGCAGGCCCACGTCGGTGCCCTGGCGTGGGGGCAGCCAGGCATCAAGCGTGCCCAGCGGAGCACCGAGCAGCCCTGGCAATAGATAGAGCGCCAGGGCGATGAATGCCGTCGCTGCAAGCAGCCGTCCAACACCAATGGCGGCCGGTACATCGTCGTGGGCGAGGCGGAGCTTGCCCAGCAGGTACAGGCCCGCCAGGAAGAACAGCACCACCGTGGCGGCTATCGCCAGCGGGCGTGAGACGAGTCCCCAGCCCCAGACGAGGTCGGCGTTGGAGAAGAACTTGAGCGCCGCCGCCACCTCGATAAAGCCGAGGGTGACTTTCAGCGCGTTCATCCACTGTCCAGACTTGGGTAGGCGGTGCAGCAGGTTGGGAAACAGGGCCAGCACTACGAAGGGCAGGGCAAACAGGGTGCTGAAGGCCACCATGCCCACGAGCGGCCATTGCCAGGAGCCGCCCGCCGCCGCCGCCAGCAACCCGCCTACAAACGGGGCCGTGCAGGAGAAGGAGACGAGCGTGAGCGTCAGCCCCATGAACAGCACCCCGGCGTAGCCCTTGCGTTCATTGCCCTGGCGGTTCGTGTAGTTCACCAGCGCGGCAGGTAACCGCAGTTCAAACAACCCCAGCAGCGACAGCCCGAAGAACAGCAGCACCAGCGCCAGCAGCAGGTTCACCCACGGGTTGGCCGCGATGGTCTGTGCCCCGGCAGCGCCCACCAGCACCGCCATGAGCACCCCCAGCCCGGTGAAGGTGCCCACGATGGAGAGGCCATAGACCCCGGCCATCCGGACGGCCTCGCGGCGGCTGGCAGCATGACGGGTGAAGTACGAGACAGTGAGGGGGATCATTGGAAAGACGCAGGGGGTGAGCAAGGCCAGCAAGCCCGCCCCCATCGCCAGCAGCAGGAAGCGCCAGAATCCACCGGCGGTCGCCGCGGCCAGGTCGCTGGTGGCCGACACCGTCGTTGGCCCTTCCAGCGGGGTCGTCGGGTTCACTGAGGCCGCCTGGATGCTATCGCGCAGGAGCGTCGAGGCCGAGGCGGTCGAATCTTCTGCCGCCTGAACAGACCCGTTTGTCACTTCCACTGCCTGTGGAGGGACGTTCTGTCCTGACTTGGGGCTGCCCGACGCCCGGTCCCCCAGCACGTCGGCCATCAAGGCATCGAGCGCCGCGGCATCGCCTTCACAGTCGCCTTCGGGGTCGGGTGGGGCCTGCAACGCCGCCGGGTCATCGCAGGGGACGTCTGCCGCGCCCGACGGGGTGTCCTCTGACGTAGCCGCCGCGGCCTGGACGGTGAAGGCGGCCTGGAATGGCACCCGGGTGGGCGGCAGGCACAGCCGGTCGTTGCAGATCATAAACTCGACCTGCCCGCCGAGGACTTTCGGCCCGGCTGCTGTGCTCACCTTGAAGGTCGCCTCCAGCGTGGCTGCGTGCTCGAAGTAGCGGACATTCACACCGAAGTTGGGGTCGTGGCCTTCTTTGGGGGGCGTCTGCCGGAACGCGCCCTCCTGTGTGACCCCTTCGGGCAACGCCTCCAGACGTACCCGCACCCCCCGGCTGGGCGGTGGTGAATCCAGGGCATACATCTTCCAGCCGTCGTCGATCTGTACCTTCCAGACAAGGCGCAGGGTGCCCCCTGCGGGCACCTTCGCGGGCGAAGCCGTCACCTCCCACTGCACATAGTCGGTGGCGGGGCCGATGGTCTGGGCCGAGGCCGTCCCGGTCAGCAGCAGCGCCGCAACCAGGCCGCTCCAAACAGAGATGCAGCACAGTAGACGCATGGGGAACGTCAGGATGAGGGGAGAGGGAAAGGTTGCACTAACAGGGATTAAACGAAACGACGATGCCCGGATGCCGAAATAAAAACGGGTGTCGTCCCGAAGAACGAACACCCGTATGAATTGTTGCCGTCGCGGAGTGATTGGACGGATCAGGCTTCCGTTTCAGCCTCGGCGGTCGTCTCGGCAGGGGCTTCGTCGGATTCGACGCGCACCTTCAGCTCGGCATGGACCTCGGCGTGCAGCTTGAGGTGGGCCGTGTAGACCCCCAGCATCCGGATGTCTTCGAGGTCAATGCGGCGGCGGTCGATCTGGAAGCCCCGTGTTGCCAGTTCGAGGGCGATCTGCTGGGCGGTGACGGAGCCGAAGATGCGGTTCTCGGCCCCAACCTTCGCCCGGATGATGATCTCCTGGCCTTCGAGCTGGGCCGCGAGGCGCTGGGCCTCCTCCTTGGCCTGCATCAGCTTGCGGGCGGCCTGCCGCCGCTCTTCCTGCCACGACTTGACCACGCCGGGTGTTGCCAGCCGGGCCAACCCCTGCGGAATCAGGAAATTACGCCCATAGCCGTCGCGGATGGTGACGATCTCGCCCTCCGTTCCCAGCTTTTCCACGTCTTGAAGCAATAGCACTTTCATGGCTCTTGTCGATAGCGGGGCCTGGCTGGCCCCGGAATGCATTCGAAGGAAGGTGGCAGACGCGGCTCAACGCACGGCGTCGGCTACGAAGGGCAGCAAGGCCAGGTGCCGTGCGCGCTTGACGGCCACGGTCAGTTGCCGCTGAAAGCGGGCCGAGGCCCCGGTGATCCGGCGTGGCAGCAGCTTGCCTTGTTCGTTCAGGTAGCGCTTGAGCAGGTCGATGTCCTTGTAATCGACATACTCCGGCTCCTTGATCTTTGGGAACTGGGCCTGCCCGCCCTCGCCATCACCCCCGATCAGTTCGGTTTCTTCGCTTGTCGATTTCATTACGATGGTCTCCGGCAATATCGGTTCGGGGAAAAAGGCTCAGGCGGCAGCCCGCTGCTTTTCGAAGGCCCGCAGCATCTTGGCATCCAGCCGCAAGGTGAGGTAGCGCAGCACGTTGTCGTCGATCTCCAGCGAGCGCTCCAGCCGGGGGATGATGTCCCCAGGGGCGGTGAAGACCAGGTTGACGTAATAGCCGTTGCGCTTTTTCCGGAGTGGAAAGGCCAGCCGGCGGTTGCCCCACTCGTCACATGCCAGGATTTCCCCGTCGTGATCGGTGATGTACTTGTTGACACGGGCCACGAGGTCTTTGATCTGCTCGTCACCCAATGCCGCATTGACGATGTACGTCAGTTCGTAGGTATAGCTTGGTTTCGCCATAAACACGATCCCTGTGGAAGAAGACATGGTGTGCCCCGGCATGCAAGGGCCGGAGCAGGGATAGATTTGCAAAATAGGGTCTTTGCAGCTCCTGATTCAAGCGTTTTCAGGTCTTTGCAGGATATCCACGCAGGCCGAAAAACGCCAGGGGACAGTCCTTATCCCATCTTCGCCAGGTGTTCGGCGGTGCGCAGGGCGCGGATGATGGGGTCGAGGTGGCCTTCCATCACCGACTCGAGCGCATGGTTCTTGTCCTCGCCCTCGAGCCGGTGGTCGGTGACGCGGTTCTGCGGGAAGTTGTAGGTGCGAATCTTGGCCGAGCGGTCGCCGGTCGAGACCATGCTGCGGCGGGCCTCGCTGCGTTCGGCTTCCTGCCGGGCCAGCTCCCGTTCATAGAGCCGGGCACGCAACACGCGCAGGGCCTTGTCCTTGTTCTTGAGCTGGCTCTTCTCGTCCTGGATGGAGACGACCAGCCCGGTGGGCAGGTGGGTGATGCGCACGGCCGAGTCGGTGGTGTTGACGCTCTGTCCGCCGGGGCCACTGGAGCGGTAGACGTCGATCCGCAGGTCGTTGGGGTGGATCTGGACGTCCACCTCTTCGGCTTCGGGCAGCACCGCGACGGTTGCCGCCGAGGTATGGATGCGGCCCTGGCTCTCGGTGGCGGGCACGCGCTGCACCCGGTGGACGCCGCTCTCGTACTTCATCGCGCCGAAGGCATCAGGGCCTCGCAGCCCGAAGATGATCTCTTTGAACCCACCCACCGTGCCGGGCGAGCTGTCGAAGACGTCGATCCGCCAGCCTTGCTGCTCGGCGAAGCGGCAGTAGAGGCGGAACAGGTCGCCGGCAAACAGGCTGGCCTCATCGCCCCCGGTGCCGGCGCGGATTTCCACGATGGCATCCCGGGCATCCTCCGGGTCTTTCGGGATGAGCTGGCCTTGCAGGGCTTCCTCGGCCTGGGGCAGGCGGAGGGCCAGTTCCTCCAGTTCGGCCTGGGCCAGATACACGAATTCCGGGTCCGCCTCCTCGTCGATCATCTTGTGGAGGCTGTCGATTTCGGCCAGCAGCCGTTCGTAATGCCCGATGGCTTCGACCACCGCGTGCAGCGTCCCGTGCTCGCGTCCCAGCCGGGCCATACAAGCCGGGTCGGTAGCAACCTCCGGCTGCGCCATCTGGTGGGTGACCTCGGCGTAGCGATCCTTGATTCCCTGCAAGATTTCCGGCTTGATCATAGACCTCCTGGCCCGGCTGTGCAAAGCGTACACATCAACGCGCAGGCAGGGGAGAGGTTCACCGGTGCCGGGGCGTCTCCGTTTGTCTCATCCTGTATCTTCTGTCGAGACACCAGGTCTCATGGACCGTGACAAAGCCGCTGCAACAGGCCCTTTGTAGGTCATTCCAGAAGATAGCGGGGTGGCATGTTTTTTGGGAAGACCGTTTTCATGCTGCGTCACTTCCCGTTTTGATCCCGCTTCAGATGAAGCATTTTCGCCTCAACGCTTTCCAGGCCGTCGGGCTGTGGCTGGTCACCTGTGTGCTGGTCTACCTGGCGTTCGACCTCTACGCCACGCGCCGGGTGCCGATCCATGTAGAGCAGTTCCGGCAGGCAGGCATGGGGGATGAGCAAGTGCTGAGCCTGGCCGTACAGGAGGCCTACCGGGTGGAAAACAACCTCTGGTGGATCCATGACAAGCAGCCCTACCTGGTCTTCGAGAAGCACCGCCGCTACCAGATCCACCCGAACCTCTACGCAGCATTCGACCTGAAAATCACCACCGACCGCCAGCAGAACCCCATCGGCCTGCTCCGCCCGACCTTGGCTGCCGTACAGCGCCCCTGAACCAGATAATTTGACACGATTTGCTGCTGACCCCGAAGCAGGCCGTCCTACGTTGCAGGGCGGCCTGCTTTGTTTTCACAGGTACGACCGTGCAGATGCAGAGGCAGCGTTGAGATTGCCCCCATTCTCCTAACGCCCGGCGACTCACTCTACCGTCACGCTCTTGGCGAGGTTGCGGGGCTGGTCGACGTTGCAGCCACGCATGACGGCGATGTGGTAGGAGAGCAACTGGAGCGGGACGACGGTCAGCAGGGGCGTGAGAAACTCCTCGGTAGTGGGAATGCGGATGACGAACTCGCAGAGGGCATCAAGCTCGCCGTTGCCCTTGTCCGTGATGGCGATCACTGAGCCTTTGCGGGCTACGACTTCTTCGATGTTGGAGATCACCTTCTCGTAGGTGCTGTCCTTCATCGCCAGGAAGACCACGGGCATGAACTGGTCGATGAGGGCGATGGGGCCGTGCTTCATTTCGGCAGCCGGATAGCCCTCGGCGTGGATATAGGAAATCTCCTTGAGCTTGAGTGCCCCTTCGAGGGCTACCGGGAAGTTGTAGCCCCGCCCCAGGTAGAGGAAGTTGGCCGCGTACCGGTAAATCTGCGCGATGCGCCGGATTTCGTCGTTGAGGGTGAGCACCTCACGCACCTTGCTGGGGATGTCGGCCAGGGCATGGAGGGCCTGGGCCAACTCGGCATTGGTGAGGGTGCGGCCCTCGGCCAGCTTCAGGGCCAGCATCG
>CAZLRO010000047.1:0-623 GCA_964561865.1 uncultured Rhodothermaceae bacterium
TGGGCGCTGGTGCAGGAAGCGGTGCTGGAGGCGGTTGCGGATATGAAGCAGATGCGCCAGCAGGAAGGGCAGGTACTGGCAACGGAACTCGCCGCCCGGATCGACCTGATCGCTGCCCGGCTTGCCGAGGTCGAGGCCGCCGCCCCCGACCGGCTCGTCCAGGCCCGCGCCCGGCTGAAGGAACGCCTGACCGACCTGCTGGCCGACGAACGGCTCCACCCCGACCGCCTCGAAGGCGAAATTGCCCTGCTGGCCGACCGGCTGGACATCACCGAGGAGTGCGTCCGCCTCCGCTCCCACCTCGACCTGTTCCGCCAGGCCCTGGCCAGCGCCGAGCCAGTGGGCCGTAAGCTCAACTTCCTCACCCAGGAGATCAACCGCGAAGTCAACACCATCGGCTCCAAGGCCAACGATGCCACCATCGCCCACCTCGTCGTCCGCATGAAAGAGGAGCTGGAGAAGATCAAGGAACAGATCGAGAACATTGAATAGGACAGCAGAAGCAAGCAGCAAGCCCCGTTGTCCGCATCCCAGTACCCGCCAGCGACGACGGGGTACTTTCCAGTTTAACCAAACCATTCAATATAGTCAAATTGACTATATTATAGTCAATTTGACTATAT
>CAZLRO010000047.1:633-17950 GCA_964561865.1 uncultured Rhodothermaceae bacterium
TTTCCTGCTATGCACCGCATCGTTGTGCTGACGGCTCCCAGCGGGGCAGGTAAGACCACCATTGCCCGGCGGGTTCTGGCGGCGTTTCCGCAGATGCGGTTCTCGGTCTCGGCCACCACCCGTCCGATCCGCCCCGGAGAGCGGAACGGCGTTGATTACCATTTCATCAGCACGGCGGATTTTCAGTCCTGGATTGCTGCGGAGGCCCTGCTGGAGTACGAAGAGGTCTACCCCGGTCGCTTCTATGGCACGCTCAAGGCAGAGGTGGCGCACGCAACAACCGAGCAGCCGGTACTGCTGGATGTGGATGTGAAAGGCGCGATGGCAGTGAAGGCCCACTATGGCCCGGAAGCGCTGGTGATCTTCCTCCATCCCCCATCGATGGACGTGCTGGCCGAACGCCTGCGGGCACGCGGCACCGAGACCCCGCAGACGCTCCAGACCCGTCTCGACCGGGTGCGCCTGGAACTCTCTTACGCCCGCCACTGCGATGTAGTGGTGGTCAACGACGACCTCGAACGCGCCGTCGCGGAAACGATCGGGCAGGTGCGGGCGTTTCTGGATGCGGGATGACCCTTTTCACAGTCCCCTCCCGTTTTGCACATGTCTGCACCTGCCCTCGCTGGCCGCAAGCTGCTCCTCGGCGTCTCCGGCGGCATTGCGGCCTACAAGAGCGCCGAACTGCTGCGCCTGCTGAAGAAGGCAGGGGCTGAGGTACAAGTGCTGATGACGGAGGACGCGGCGCGGTTCATCACGCCCCTCACGCTCGGCACCCTCTCGGAACGCGAGGTGCTGGTCGGAATCTTCCCGGAGAACGAGGCCGGTAGCTGGACGAAGCACATCCACCTGGGCCTCTGGGCAGACCTGTTCGTGATCGCCCCAGCGACGGCTCAGACGCTTGCCAGGCTCGCGCACGGGTTCAGCGATTCGATGCTCACCGCCACCGCCCTGGCAGCCCGGTGCCCGGTGCTTGTCTGCCCGGCGATGGACCACGACATGTACCTTCACCCGGCCACACAGGCAAACCTCGACCGCCTCCGGACGTTCGGCTACGATGTGATGCCGCCCGAACACGGCGCCCTCGCCAGCGGCCTCGTCGGGCAGGGGCGGCTGCCGGAGCCGGAAGCCATCTTCGCGCGCATGGTGGCGCACCTGGGCACGCCGGACGGTCCGTTGCGGGGGCGCAAGCTGCTCGTCACCGCCGGGCCGACGCAGGAAGCGCTCGACCCGGTGCGTTACCTCACCAACCACTCGTCCGGGCGGATGGGCTATGCCGTGGCCGCAGCCGGTGCCCGGCGTGGGGCCGAGGTGGTGCTCATCAGCGGGCCGACGCACCTGCCCACGCCGCCGGGCGTTACGCGGATCGACGTCGTCTCGGCGCAGCAGATGTACGACGCCGCGATGGCCCATCGGGAGGCCGACCTGGTGGTGATGAGCGCCGCCGTGGCCGACTACCGCCCGGCAGAAGTCGCTGCCGCCAAGCTCAAGAAGACCGGCGACGAACTACGGCTGCGGCTCGTGCAGAACCCGGACATCCTGGCTGCGTTCGGGCACGAGAAACCTCCCGGACAGGTGCTCGTCGGCTTCGCGCTGGAGACCGACGACGGGCTTGCCAACGCCCGGAAGAAGCTGGAGGCCAAGAACGCCGACTGGATTGTGCTCAACAACCCGCACGAGCCGGGCGCTGGTTTTGGCACCGACACCAACCGCATCACCCTGCTCCACCGCAGCGGGCACGTCGAGGAATGGCCGCTCCTGTCCAAGCAGGCCGTGGCCGAGCGGCTGCTGGAGGTAGTGGCCGTATCCAGGTAACCTGGTTGTGTAGCACCCCCCTGACAACAATTCTTCCCAAACGGCAGCAGGACATTCCCCTCGACCTGTGTACAACTGGTGTATAAAAGGGCCGGATTTAATTTTACCCGTTCGGGCCGGGAGGTTAACTTTCTGTAACCATTCGGCCTTCTGACCAACCCTGCATGGAAACGCTGTTGAGGGAGCTTCGGCAGGTCCTGTCGCACCAGCAGGCGTTCTACGGGCCGTTTCTGCCGTTGGGCCGCCCGTTGCCAGCGGCGGTTGAACCCGTAGCCGAACCCGTCGTTGTATCCGTTTCCACCCCTACCTCGTCCCTGCCGGAAGCACTTGTCCCTGTGGATGCTGCTGCCCCCATGCCCACACTCGACCTGTTCGGCCAGCCGGTGACCCTCGTCCAGGAGTCAGCCCGGTCGCCCTACGAACGCATCGCCGTCCTGATCCCGCCGACGTCGCCGCTGCACGGCATGGCGACGCTGGCGGAGGTGGAAGCCTATGTGCGGGACACCGTGCTTATCCCGCTGGACCGGACGCGGACGAACCCGGTCTTTGGCGTGGGCAACCCTGAGGCGGGCCTGATGGTGATCGGCGAAGCCCCCGGTGCCGACGAAGACCGCCAGGGCGAGCCGTTCGTCGGGCGGGCGGGGCAATTGCTCAACAAGATTCTGGATGCAGCCGGGTTTCCCCGTCCGACGGTCTACATCGCCAATGTGCTGAAGAGCCGTCCGCCCAACAATCGTGACCCGGAGCCGGAGGAGGTGGCCGCGCACCTGCCGCTGCTCTACAAGCAGATCGCCCTGATCCGCCCCCGGCTGCTCTTGTGTGTGGGGCGGATTTCGGCCAACGCGCTCCTGGGGCGGCAGGCGTCGCTGGCACAGTTGCGGGGCACGTTCCACGATTTCCACGGCCTGCCCCTGCGGGTGACCTACCACCCGGCGGCGCTCCTGCGCAACGAACAATGGAAGCGTCCTACCTGGGAAGACATGAAGCAAGTACGGGCGCGGTACGACGAGTTGACCCCGCACTGAAGAGTTGCACGGGGTGTTGAACCGCCCCATCGGGACCTATGGCTGAGAACGACGACCTGAAACAGCGCCCGCTGAACATCGACGACGAGGGACAGCGCTACCCGTTCGAGAAAATGACGGGCGGACGGCGGCGCGTGGCCTCCCCCCTGGCCGAGCAGGCCGGGCGGGTGCCGCCCCACTCGCCTACCACCGAGCAGTCGGTGCTCGGCGCGATGCTCATCGAGAACGCCGCCATCCCGAAGGCTGTCGAAATCCTGCCGCCGGACGCCTTCTACAACCCCAAGCACCAGAAAATCTATCAGGCCATCCTCAGCCTGTTCGAGCGCGACAACCCGGTAGACCTGATCACGCTCACCGAGGAGCTGCGGCGGCGCGGGGAACTGGACGACATCGGCGGGGCCTACTACCTGACCGAACTCACCACCAAGGTCGCCACCGCCGCCAACGTCGATTACCACGCCCGGATCATCTCGGAGAAGTCCCTCCTCCGCAAGCTGATCGAGCGGATGACCGAGCTGGTGGGGCAGGCCTACGAGCCGAACGCCGATGCCTTCGACCTGATGGACCATGCGGAGGCTGAGATTTTTCGCATCTCGGATGCCCAGCTCCGCAAGTCCATCCAGTCGATGAACGACGTGCTGAAGACGACGCTGGCCCAGCTCGAAGCCGTCCACGGGCGTGAGGGGGGGATCACCGGCGTGCCGAGTGGCTTCTCCCGGCTGGATGCCCTCACCGGCGGCTGGCAGAAGTCCGACCTCATCATCATTGCCGCCCGGCCCTCCATGGGGAAGTGCCTTGGCAAGGGCACACGGGTGATGATGTACGACGGCACCTGCAAGGCGGTCGAGGAGGTACAGGTGGGCGACCTGCTCATGGGGGATGACTCAACCCCCCGCCAGGTGTACGCCCTCGCACGCGGACGCGAGATGATGTACTGGGTACGGCAGAAACACGGGATGGACTATCGGGTGAATGAAAGCCATATCCTCTCCCTCAAGAAATGCCGCCGGGGAGACCGGGTCCGCCGGGGTACGGTCGTAAACCTCCCCGTCCATGCCTATCAGCAGCGGTCTGCCAAATGGAAAAACGACCACAAGGGGTACAAGGTGGCGGTGGACTTCCCCGAACAACCCCTGCCCATTGATCCCTATCTGCTCGGCCTGTGGTTAGGCGATGGAAAGAAGGATTGTGCCCGCATCTCACAGGACCGGGAAGTGGTGGCCTATCTGCATACCTATGCCGAGGCACACGCGGCCCACGTGACGTCCACCGACACAGCCCGCTGTCCGGGCTATACCATCACGGCGGGGCGTTCGGCGCGTTCCCGGGAGACCTCCTTGCAGGCAGCCCTTCGTCAGTTGGGGGTTCTGGGCAACAAGCACATTCCGCATGGCTACCTTGCCAATTCCCGGCATAACCGCCTCCAGCTCCTGGCCGGGCTGATCGACAGCGATGGGTTCCTGAACGATGGGTATGGAGGAACCTATGAGATCGTGCAGAAAGAGGAACGACTGGCCTGGCAAATCAAGTACCTGTGCGACACGCTCGGCTACCGCACCTCTCTCCGTCCGAAGAAGGCGACCATCCGCACCCGAGGGTATGAAGGGCAGGTCTGGCGAGTCCGTTTCAATGGGAACGTGGACGAGATCCCGGTACGGATTGATCGTAAACGGCCCAAACCCTGGACGGATTTTCGGGACTGGCAGGTGACGGGCATTACCGTGGAGCCAGACAGGGTCGATGACTATTATGGTTTTGTGCTGGACGGCAACCACCTGTTTCTGCTGGAGGATGGGACGGTCACGCACAACACCGCCCTCAGCCTGGCGGTAGCCCGGAACGCGGCGCTGCATCCGCAATACCCGACCGGAGTGGCGTATTTCTCCCTGGAGATGAGTGCCCAGCAACTGGCCCAGCGGCTGCTCACCTCCGAGGCCCGTGTCGATGCGCAGGCGGCCCGCACCGGGCGGCTCCGCGACGACGACTGGCCGCGCCTGGCCCGCGCGGCCGGGCGGCTCTCGCAGGCCCCCATCTACATCGACGATACGCCGGGGCTGAACATCCTCGAACTCCGCGCCAAGTGCCGCCGCCTCAAGGCCGAGCACGACATCGGGCTGGTGGTGGTGGACTACCTGCAACTCATGCACGGCACCGTCATGGGCAAGAACAGCAACCGCGAACAGGAGATCGCCCAGATTTCCCGCTCGCTCAAGTCGCTGGCGAAGGAACTGGATGTGCCCGTGATCGCCCTCTCGCAGCTGAGCCGGGCCGTCGAGACCCGGGGCGGCGACAAGCGCCCGCAGCTCTCGGACCTGCGCGAGAGCGGCTCCATCGAGCAGGATTCGGACGTCGTCGGCTTCATCTACCGGGCCGAGCGCTATGGCATCACGGTAGACGAGAACGGCAACTCTACCGAAGGCATCGCCGAGATCATCATCGGAAAGCAGCGCAACGGGCCGGTGGGCGACGTCAAGCTGGCCTTCGTCCACCAGTTCGCCCGGTTCGAGAACCTGACCACCTACTACGGCCCGGATGCCGGGTACGAAGAGGGGGGGGTAGACCTCGGCGGTGGGGATGGCTACCGGGGCCAGGCGCCCGGCGAGGCCCCGTTCTGAGCCTCAGGTGCTTTCTAGGTGGGGCGTCTCCCGTAGCTCGACGGGCTTTTGGCGGCGGCGAACGCGCAGGTTGAGCATCTCCACCAGCACCGAGAACACCATCGCGAAGTAGATATAGCCCTTCGGGATGTGGAAGTCCAGCCCCTCCCCGATGAGTGCCACGCCAATCATCAGCAGGAACGCCAGCGCCAGCATCTTGACCGTCGGGTGCTCGTGGATGAAGTCGGAGACGGCCTTCGCACTGAACATCATGAACACGATGGCGATGACCATCGCGGCCACCATCACCGGAATCTGGTTTGCCATGCCGACAGCAGTGATGACCGAGTCGAGTGAGAAGACGAGGTCGAGGACCAGAATCTGCGCAATGACACCGGCAAACGTAGCGGCTTTGGGGGTGTGCCCGGCCTCGGTATCGCCTTCGAGCTTGTCGTGGATCTCGTGGGTGCTTTTGTAGAGCAGGAAGAGTCCACCCAGGAGCAGGATGAGGTCCCGTCCGGAGATGTCCTGGTGCAGCACGTTGAAGAGCGGTGCCGTCAGGCGCATGATCCAGGAGAGCGAGAGCAGCAGGGCCACCCGCCCGAACAGCGCCAGGCCGAGGCCAATCATCCGTGCCCGTGCCTGCTGGGCGGCGGGCAACTTCGCCGCCAGGATGGAGATGAAGATGATGTTGTCTACCCCGAGGACGATCTCCAGCGCGGTAAGGGTGAGCAACGAGATCCAGGTGTTGGGGTCAGCAAGCCATTCCAAGAGCGTAGCCGGTTGGGTGCGGGGGCATCGGACGGGCGGGAATATACGGCAGGACGGGCGGTAGAAGGTCGCCGCCGCGACCCCCTGGTGCTTGGCCGGGTGAACTCCCGGCGGGTTCTCGCCGTTCTTCATGCGGGGTGGCTTTTCCCAGGCCGCATCTTTCCGTATTTTGGCCGGGCACCTCTTTTCGGACGGCCCGTTGGGGTCGTTGCGTTTGTGCCTGCCGACACCGACACGGCCTGCTGCTGGGCCTGGCACCGTTTCGCCCACCTGTAAAACGACGGTAGTACCCGTGCAGACCAAGTACATTTTCGTGACGGGCGGGGTGACCTCCTCGCTGGGAAAAGGGATCATCTGCGCCTCCCTCGGTCGCTTGCTCGAAGCGCGGGGTCTGCGCGTCACCATCCAGAAGTTCGATCCCTACATCAACGTGGATCCCGGCACGATGAACCCCTACGAGCACGGGGAGGTGTACGTGACGGGCGACGGGGCCGAGACCGATCTCGACCTGGGCCACTACGAGCGGTTCTTGGGGCGGCCCACCAGCCAGGCCAACAACGTCACCACCGGGCGGATTTACCAGGAGGTCATCGCCAAGGAGCGGGCCGGGGCCTACCTCGGCAAGACCGTCCAGGTCGTCCCCCACATCATCGACGAGATCAAGCACTGGATGCGCAAGCTCGGCGAGACCGGGGAGTACGATGTGGTCATCACCGAGATCGGCGGCACGGTGGGCGACATCGAGGGACAGCCGTACCTGGAGGCGATCCGCCAGCTCCGCTACGAGGTAGGCACGCGCAACACCCTCGACATCCACCTGACGCTCGTCCCGTTCCTCGAAGCCGCCGGCGAACTCAAGACCAAGCCCACTCAGCACTCGGTCAAGACCCTGCTCTCCTTCGGGTTACAGCCGGACATCCTGGTCTGCCGCACCGACCGACCGCTGGACCCGGACCTGCGCCGGAAGCTGGCGCTGTTCTGCAACGTCGAACCCCGTGCCGTCATCGCCGCGCGCGACGCCGAGACGATCTACGAGGTACCCCTGCTCATGCAGGAAGAGGGGCTGGACGCCATTGTCATCGAACGACTGCACCTGCACGAAGACCTCGACGCCGGACGCACCCTCTCCGAACCCCGGCTCGACGGCTGGATCGCCTTCCTTCGACGGCTCAAGGACCCCCAGGCCACCGTGCGCATCGCCCTCGTGGGCAAGTACGTGGAGCACCAGGATGCCTACAAGTCCATCAGCGAGAGCATCCTGCTGGCCGGCGTAGCCAACGATGTGCAGGTGGACGTCCGCTACGTCCGCTCGGACGACGTGACGGAGAAGAACGTCGAGAAGAAGCTGGCCGACGTCTCCGGCATCATCGTCGCCCCCGGCTTTGGGCACCGGGGCATCGAGGGCAAGCTCGTGGCGGTGCGCTATGCCCGCGAGCATGACATCCCGTTCTTCGGCATCTGCCTGGGGATGCAGTGCGCCGTGATCGAGTTCGCCCGCCATGTCTGCGGCTGGGCGGCGGCCAACTCCACCGAGTTCGATCCGGCCACCCCCTACCCGGTCATCGACCTGATGGAGGAGCAGAAGCGCATCCGCGACAAGGGGGGGACGATGCGGCTGGGGGTGTACGACTGTGGCCTCGTGGAAGGCTCGAAGGCGCGGGCGGTCTATGCGGCCCCGCTGGTGCAGGAACGCCATCGCCACCGGTATGAACTGAACAACACCTTCCGCACCGCCTTGCAGGCACAGGGCCTGTGGTTCACCGGCCTCAACCCGGACCGGGACCTGGTGGAGATCCTGGAACTGCCCGACCACCGGTGGTTTGTAGGCGTGCAGTTCCATCCAGAGTACCGCAGCACTGTCGCCAGCCCCCATCCGCTATTCAAGGCGTTCATCGCTGCCAGCGTGGGCCATGCACAGGAGCACGACAGCATCGCCTCGCCCCATCCGACCCGCCGCGAGCGTGTGCGCCACCTGGCCGCTGCCAAGATGTGAGGAGCAGGTCGAACGGCAGCTCGGACGAACCGGCAACCGGTTTCGGCCTGGAGGCCGCGCCGCCGAGATTCCCGCCTCGTGCAGGCGCATCCTTACCAACGGAATGGGTATCAGTGAGGGCGGCTGTAACCACCATCGCAGGATATAGTCAAATTGACTATATTTTATGATGGTCTGTTGGGAATGGATGCGCGCTGCCTCAGGCCAGCGTCACTGTCACGGTGTCGCCGTTGCGGCTGACGGTGTAGGGGGTGAGGGCGCGGGTGGCGGGGCCGCGCACGGCACGCCCGTCGAGGTCGAACTGCGAGCCGTGGCAGGGGCACTGGAGGCGCTGCGAGCCGGTGCTATAGTGGTTGATGTCGCACGCCTGGTGGGTGCAGATGCTGGTGAACGCCTTGATCTCGGTGCCGTCCACGTTCACGAGGGCGGCGCGCACGGACTGGCCGCTGATGCGCTGGACGAGCAGGAACCCGCCCGCCGAGGCGAGCCGTACCTGCTGCGTCAGGTCGATGGTGAGGATGGTGCCACTCAGGGTGATGCCGTTGGTACCGGCACTGCTGTCTCCGGTGCTGCTGCCTCCGAAGTCGTCTGCGGTGTTGCTGTCACAGCCGAGTGCGGTACCGAGCGTGCCCGTGAAGACGAGCAGCCCGGCCTGCCGGAGGAATCTCCGCCGGGTGTGGAAGTGGGAAATGCCCATCGGAGTTGGGTGAACTGAGGGATGCCTGTTGTAACAGGCAGTTGCAATCGGATAGCCTGGTGAAGGTTCCACAGGGTACGCCGGAATGCCAGTTACGCTGCTGGAGTTGGACCGCATGTTCCCGCCCGTTTCCCCGATAGTTCTAGGCAAAATTATAGTCAAATTGACTATAATCGCTACTCTTCTCCTTAAATGTGGTCTTTCGGCAGGCACTGGCATCGAGATCGCCATGCGTCTGCTGGGCGCTCGCGATGACATGAGGTGATACGGGATATAGTAATAGGTGGCCTGCTGCCCGCCTGCTCGATTCCATTGTCCTGTCAGATATGCGTTACCGACCTGCGTCTACGGGGCGCAGGCGTCGGAACAGCCCAATGACGAGGCCGACGATGTGGCAGTCGGGGGCGTTTGGGGGGAAGGTTTCCTCGGTATAGGTGCGGTCGGAGGGGCGCAGGTGCCAGCGCTGGTTGGCGAAGAAGAAGCGGCGGGTGATGAGGTCTTCCCGCACGAGGCAGAAGGCGAGGTCACCGTTTCGCAGCTTGTTCCAGGGCATTTCCTCGATGACGAGCAGGTCACCTTTCCGGATGCCCTCGCCATTCATCCCGTCGTCTCCGGCGGTGGCAATGAGGCAGGCTTCGGGGTCACGGGCATCGCGTAGCAGCTTGGGGTCGAGGGCGTAGTAGTCCTTGATGGCCTTGCGCAGCCGTTCGGGTTCCTGGCTGCTGGCGCGGCGGATGAACGGCAGCAGGGGGGTGCGTTCCTCGTCGGCTTCCGGCTCGGCCAGGCGCAGCCCACGCGCCGCATGGGGCTGGCGCTGCAGGTAGCCTTTCTCGACCAGGGCCTGGACGTGCTTGACCACCGTGTTCAGGGATTTGATCTCGCCCCCGGAACGGGCCTCCAGGGCTTGCCGGATTTCCTGATAGGTGGGGGTCTGGCGGTGCTTCTGCTGGTACGAGGTGATCAGGCGCAGGATTTCGGACTGGCGTTGGGTCAGCGGGGGTTTCATGCGTCACCTTCGGAAAATATGTGTGGGCGTCGGGGGGCGGTCTGCCCAAAATACGCCAGGGTGTAACGATTTTCACCTGCTCTAATAAAGGGTGTAAAAATTTTCACTTTTACCCTTTTGGGGTCAGGATTTTCCCGAAAAGGGGTATGTGTATGGAAGAAAAGTGGGTAAGGCGTGGATAAATATCCTCGATAAATGGACTAAAATCATTGACATTCCCAAGAAATGCTGTAGTTTAGCCGAGGTGGGGGATTGTGGGGATTATTTCCATGCTCTCCTCCTGTAGTGAACCGTTTGATGCTGGTGTGCAGTTGTCATGGCATTCCGGGGACAGGCTGAATACTCCATCGACAGCAAGGGTCGCGTGGCGATCCCGGCGCGGATGCGGAGTGCCATGTCCCCGGCGGCCCAGGGACGGATCATCATCACCCGGGGGTTCGAACGGTGTGTGTCCGTCTACCCCCTCGACCGCTGGATGAAGATTGAGGAGGAGATGAACGCGCTCAGCCCGTTCAACGGCGAAGCCCGTGCCTACATCCGCAGCGTGACGCGGTGGACGTTCGAGGAAGAACTCGACGGGCAGGGGCGGGTGATGTTGCCGAAGCCCCTGATTGAGTTTGCGGGCCTGACCGACAAGGCCCTGCTCATCGGTGCACTCGACCGTATTGAAGTATGGAATCCGGAAGTGTTCGAACAGTACCTGAACGAGCAGCCGGACTCCTACGAAACCCTCGCTGAACGGGTGATGAGGGTTTGACATGAAGCGCGCGTCGCGGCACCGGCAGATAGGGGATCCGCAGGGCCCCGATCCGCTGCGGTACGGGACGGCCTACCATGTCCCTGTTCTTTGCAAGGCTGTTGTGGAAGGACTCGTGACCGACCGGCATGGGGTCTATATAGACGCCACGCTGGGTGGAGGGGGGCACAGTGCAGCCCTGCTCGACGCACTCGACCCGGCAGGTCGGGTAGTGGGCATCGACCAGGACGCCGACGCCCTGCACGCGGCACAGACGCGGCTCGCGGCAGCACAGGCACACGGGCGCTTTCGGGTAGTGCAGGGCAACTTCGGAGACCTTGCCCGGCTACTGGACGCCATCGGGCTGTCGCAGATCGACGGGTTGCTGCTGGACCTCGGCGTCTCCTCGCACCAGTTGGCGGTGGCAGAACGTGGCTTCAGCCACCAGGCCGAGGGGCCGCTCGACATGCGGATGGACGCCCGCAGTGGGGTCTCGGCCAGCGATCTGGTCAACCATGCGACGGAAGCCGACCTGCAGCAGGTGTTGCGGGCCTATGGCGAAGAGCCACGGGCTGCCGCCCTGGCCCGTGCGATCCGGGCGGCCCGCCCGCTGGAGACGACCGGGGCGCTGGCCCAGGTTGTGCGACGGGTGGTGCCGCCGCCCGACCAGGTCAAGGCGCTCTCCCGGGTGTTTCAGGCGCTGCGGATCGTGGTTAACCGCGAGCTGGAAGTGCTCGAACAGGCCCTGATGGCCGCCGTAGTGCTTGTCCGCCCCGGCGGGCGCATCGCCGTCATCAGCTACCACTCGCTGGAGGACCGCCGGGTGAAGCACTTTCTGCGCTATGGCAATTTCGCCGGGCAGCCGGTGCGCAACCTGTACGGGCATTTGCAGACCCCCTGGCGGGAGCAGAGGCGCCGCCCGGTAGAAGCCTCTGCCGAAGAGGTGGCGGCCAACCCCCGTGCCCGCAGTGCCCGGCTCCGCATCGCCGAACGCCTTCCCAACCTGCCTGAACCAACCCCCTGAATCCTTTAAACCAACTTACAGATGGCCTTGATGGAATACGCCACCGATCAACACGCGCTGGACTGGCTGCGCTCACTGGGCTATCAGGTGACGGGAAGGCCCTCGGATGCCGTCGCCGCCATGTTCTTCCGTGAAGCCCGTCAGTGGGGACTGACCCCCCGCGAGCTGTACGGGCTGGTGAAAGCTGCCCACAATGACCCGGTGACCCCTTCGCAGGACGTGCCGGTCTGGATGCCCCTGGCCATGCAGATTGCTGGCTAGTCCGTTCACCCCAAGCCCTACGGCCATGCCTGCTGCCCGTGCCCATGCGTCGTTGCCGACGCCAAAGACGAAGATCCGGTTCCGGAAGACCCCGGCCACCCCGGTGGGCAAGCGCCGACGGATGGCCCAGGCGCAGCACACCCCTGCAGCCACTGCAAAAGCGGCCCGCAGCACGCCCCGGGCGACAGCGGCCCGTCCGCAAGGGCGGTTGCTGGAAGCCGTCTCGACAGCCCGGTTTGCCTTGCTCGTGGGGGCTGTGGTGGGTGGCTTCATCCTGTACGTAGGGCACGTCCATGCCACCCAGCAGGTGCTGAATGAAGTGCAACAGTTGCGCCGGGAAAACATGACGTTGCACCTGCGCTACAACCGCGTGAAGGGGGAATTCGACCGGGCTACCGGGCCGGGGGTGATCTACCAGCGGGCGGAAGCACTGGGGCTGAAACCCGGCATCCCGTACCGTCCCCTCGTGACTCGCCCATGATTCATCCCCCTGGCATACCCTCCATGCGCCGTGAAGCCACGCGATCAAATACTGGTTCGCCTTTATGTGGTGCTGACGGTGCTTGGCCTCGTGCCGGTGCTGGTGGTGGGCAAGATGCTCTCCCTCCACCTGCGCGACGGCGCGGCACTGCGGGCCGAAGGTGCCAAACAGGCAGAAGCTTTTGTCGACATTCCAGCCATGCGGGGAGCCATCCTCGACCAGGCTGGACGTACCCTGGTGGTGACGACCGCCCGCTACGACGTGGCGGTTGATCCCACCATAGAGGGGTTCTCCGCACAGGCGGAGGTGTTCTTTGATAAACTGTCGAAACTGACACGGGTGCCAGCGGCGGAATTGCGCCAGCGGCTGGCCCGCCGTAGCAGCCCCAAGTATGGCCTCCTGGTGCGGGGCGTGCGCGAGCAGGATAAAGAGGCGATGGAAACCTGGGAGGTTCCGGGCCTGATTCTGGATCGTCGGCTCGCCCGCCGGTACACCTATGGCCGGACGGCGGCCCACCTGCTGGGGCATGTGGACCTGGAGATGAACGGGCTGGCCGGGTTGGAGCAGCAGTACGATGCCGTGCTGCGGGGACAGCCAGGCCGCCGGGATGCCCGCCGCGACCGCCTCCTCCGTACCAAGCCGTACGCCGGTGGGCAGGTGGTGGAGCCAGAGGACGGGCAGACACTGGTCCTCACCCTGGACCTGATCCGCCAGACCATTCTGGAGGAAGAGTTGGCACGGGGGGTGGCCGAGAGCCAGGCAAACTGGGGTACTGCCCTTGCCATGGATCCCCGCACCGGGGCCGTCCTGGCGATGGCGAGTGTGCCTACCTACGATCCCAACCAGCCGGGTGCCTATCCGGTCGAGGCCCAGCGCAACCGGGCCATCCACGACCGCTACGAACCCGGTTCAACCTTCAAGCTCGTTACAGCCATCGCAGCCCTGGAGCAGGGCAAGGTAGCCCTCGACGACTCCATCGACACAGGGCCAGGGTGGAAGTACATGCACGGCTTCACGCTCAAGGACACGCGGGCGCATGGGGTGATCACCTTCGCCGATGTGATTGCCCAGTCCAGCAACATCGGCACGGCGATGGTCGCCGAGCGGCTCGATCCGGGGGTGTTCTACCAGTACAGCCGCAACCTCGGCTTCGGGCAGCCGACGCTGGTAGACCTGCCCGGTGAGGTGGACGGGCGGCTGACGAAACCTGCGGGCTGGCGCCCCGGCACGCGCTCGTCGATGAGCCGGGGGTATGCGCTGGATGCCACCCCCTTGCAGGTGCTGACGGCCTACTGTGCCCTGGCAAACGGCGGGCTGCTGGTGCGCCCCTACCTCTTGGCTGAGCGGCGCAATATGGCCGGAGAGGTCGTCTGGGAAGCCCGGCAGGATTCCATCCGGCGGGCTTTTCGCAGCAGCACGGCCCGCACCTTGCTGCCGGTCTTCGAGCGCGTAGTGAACGCAGGGACGGCCCGGCTGGCCCAGGTAGAAGGACTCCGGATAGCGGGCAAGACCGGTACGGCGATGAAGGTGAAGGATGGGGCGTACAGCGAGGGAGACTACCGGGCGTCCTTCGTGGGCTTCTTCCCGGCGGACGATCCGCAGGTGGCGTTGCTGGTGGTGCTCGACGAACCCCGCAGCAGCATCTACGGCGGGGCTGTTGCCGCCCCGGTGTTCCAGCGGACGGTCCGGCGGTGGCTCGACACCTTCCCGCGCATCGCCGAGCGGCTCGTCCCGCCCGACACGCTGCCGCCGCTGCCCGTGCGGGCGGTGCCTGCGGTGGCCGGGCTGCCGCTGGAGGCCGCCCGGAGCCGCCTGCTGGCCGCTGGCTACCAACCCGACGCCGATGTGCATCCCTGGATGCGGGTGACGGCGCAGCAGCCAGCGGCAGGCACCGAAGCAGCCCCCGGCACACCCGTCCGGCTGACCCTGGCCGACGCCGCCGGGCACCGGCTGACGCAGTTGCCCGACCTGCGGGGCCTCACCGAGCGGCAGGCCACCTTCTGGCTCCGCACACACCGCGTGGCCGTCCGCGTCGAAGGCACCGGCGTGGTCCGCAGCCAGTCGCCCGCAGCGGGTGCCCCCCTGCCCCGCCAGGTGGTGCTCCGCTGCCAATAGCGAGGCTGTGTCCCATGACGCTCCCGCTTTCCGACTTGCAGGCCCGGCTTCAGCGCGCCGGGTTGATGTGCCCCCCGGAGGGCACCGTTTCGACACCAGTTTTGTGGATCGACCATCTGGCAAACGACAGCCGGAAGGTTGGAACCGGCGGCCTCTACATCGCCATTCGCGGTGAGCAGGCCGACGGCCACTTGTTCATTGACAAGGCTGTTCAAAACGGAGCGGTCGCCGTGGTATGTGAGGCGATGCCGGACGAGGTGTCTCAACGCTTCCCCGGCATCGCCTGCATACCCGTCACCTCCAGCCGTGCAGCCCTCGCCGAACTGGCGGCGGCCTGGTACGGCGATCCGGCCCACGCCCTCACCATGGTGGGCGTCACCGGTACCAACGGTAAGACCACCACCACCTTCCTCGTCCACCATCTGCTGACGACGCTGGGCCAGACGACCGGGCTGATGGGGACGATCCAGTACCGTTTCGGGGGGGCACCGGTCGAGGCTACACACACCACCCCCGACGCATTGGACCTGCACCGGATGTTACGCCAGATGGTCGATGCGGGCTGCACCGCCTGCGTCATGGAGGTCTCCTCCCACGCCCTCGACCAGGAACGGGTGCGCGGCATCCCCTATCAGGTGGCCGTATTCTCCAACCTGACCCAGGACCACCTCGACTACCACCAGACGTTCACACAGTATTTCCAGGCCAAGAAGACACTTTTTGACGGGTTACAGCCCGGTGCGACGGCGCTCTACAACGACGACGACCCGGCAGGCGCTGACATGGTGGCGGCGACGAAGGCCCGGAAACTGGCCTTCGGACAGTCGCCAGCGGCGGACCTGCGGATGCAAGTGCTCGAAAACCGGGTGGAGGGGCTACGGCTGCGCATCCAGGGCCGGGAGCGGCTGTTCCGGCTGGTGGGGCAGTTCAACGCCTACAACCTCGTGGCCGCCTTTGGCGTGGGCATCGCCCTCGGCTACGACCCCGACCGGGTACTGGAGGCCCTCGCCACCGCCCCGCCGGTACCTGGACGGTTCGAGCAGTTCCGCTTTGGCGATGGGACGACGGTAGTCGTCGACTATGCCCATACGCCCGATGCGCTGGAAAAGGTGCTGCGGACGCTGCGCGACCTCCGCCCGCCAGGGGCCTCACTCTGGTGCCTCTTCGGCTGTGGTGGCAACCGCGACGCGGGCAAGCGCCCGATGATGGGGGCCCTCGCCGAGCAGTATGCCGATAACGTAGTGGTCACCAGCGATAACCCGCGTACCGAAGACCCGGAGGCCATCCTCCACGATATCCGCCGCGGACTGGCACGCCCCGAAGCCGCCCACTGGATCGTGGACCGCCGTGCAGCCATCGGCTTTGTGGACGCCCAGGCCCGGCCCGGCGACGTGGTGCTCGTGGCCGGGAAGGGACATGAAAACTACCAGATCCTCGGCCAGCAGAAGGTCTCGCTGGATGACCGGGAAGAAGTCCGTCAACAGTTTGCGTTCCGGGGGGAGGCTCCCTGAAGCACCAGGAGAAGAGAAATGTCCAGCATTGCCTGTACAGGATTCCTAAGGAGAAAGTCATGCTCTATTACCTTACGCAGTATCTGAATGCGTTGTACGATCCGCCCGGCTTCGGGATGTTTCAGTTCATCACCGTCCGGGCCTCGCTGGCGGGCATCACCGCGCTGCTGATTGGCCTGGTGGTGGGGCGGCGGATCATTCGCTGGCTGCGGAGCCAGCAGATCGGCGAGCAGGTGCGGGAGGGGGAAGCGGCCGGCCTGGTAGACCACGCCCACAAGCGCGGCACCCCCACCATGGGGGGCCTCATCATCCTGCTCTCGGTGCTTGGAGCTACACTGCTCTGGGGTGCGATCACCAACGTGTACGTCTGGCTGGTCATGCTGGCGATGGCCTGGATGGGGGCCTTCGGGTTTGCCGACGACTACATCAAGGTTGTCCTGAAAAACAAGGGCGGGCTGCCCGCACGGGTCAAGCTTGTCGGGCAAGTCACCCTGGGGCTGATCGTGGGGAGCGTGCTGTACTGGCATCCGGAGTTCGCCCAGGTGCGCACACTCACCTACCTGCCCTTCATCAAGAACCAGGTGATTGACTACAGCCTCATCACCGACGCGCTGGGGCTGGAGGGGATGGGCTGGCTGGTGTACCTCCCGGTGGTCATCTTCATCATTACCTCGGTTTCAAACGCCGTGAACCTGACCGACGGGCTGGACGGGTTGGCCGCCGGGGTGACCGGCATCGTCTCCCTGGGGTTGATGGCGCTGGTCTACATCGCGGGCAACGCCGTGCTTGCCAACTTCCTGAGCTCCATCTTCCTGCCGGGGGCGGGTGAACTGACCGTGTTTGCGGCAGCACTGGCGGCGGGGTGTTACGGCTTCCTCTGGTTCAATGGCTACCCGGCCCAGGTGTTCATGGGCGACACCGGCTCGCTGGCCCTCGGTGCGGCGGTAGGGACGCTGGCCCTGCTGGTGCGGAAAGAGTTGCTCATCCCGCTCCTCTGCCTCGTCTTCTTCCTCGAAACGCTTTCGGTGATCATCCAGACGAGCTGGTTCAAGTACACACGCAAGCGCTACGGGGAAGGGCGGCGGGTGTTCCGGATGGCCCCACTGCACCACCACTACGAGGCGCTGAAGGTGCCCGAACCCAAGATCGCCCTGCGGTTCTGGATCGTCACCGGGATCACCGTGCTCGCCACGTTGCTGCTCCTGCGGATTCGCTAACCCCGAACCAACCATGCACCCAACAGCTCTCAACGGCAAGAAGGTGACCGTCATCGGCGGCGGGCGGAGCGGAC
>CAZLRO010000048.1:0-17841 GCA_964561865.1 uncultured Rhodothermaceae bacterium
GGGAAAGGCCTCGGCGCGCATCGTGCCGTAGATCGACAGGCGCAGCATCTCGTCGGCGAAGCGCCGGGCGAGCCTGCCGCGCGTGCGCTCGTCCTCGGCATGGGCGCGTGCCCAGATCGGCCAGAAAAACACCCCGGCAAGGTTGAGCACCGCGACGACTTCGGCATCAACCCCGGGCTCGGCCAGATCGGTGGCGGCGAACCGCTGGAGCGAGCCGCAATATTCGCGCCAGAACGGATCGTTCGCCGGATCGGGCGATGCCAGCACCTGTTGCAGCCAGACACGGCACAAATCGGTATTTTCCATGGCGAAATCGGCCAGACGGTCGGTCAGGTCAGCGATGTCGACTTTTTCGACAAGTCGCTCGCCGATCGTCTCGGGGTCGCCGAAAACGGCGCGGAACAACCGGTCGGAGACCCAGTCGATCGCGGCCTGGACGACCTGCTTCGCGCAAAAGAGGCGGCAGGACGGCCCCAGGACCGCGCGGATTTGCGCATCCTACAACGGGCCAGATCTATCGCTTCTTCCCCACCCCGCCCCCGCCGACGGCGGCGCTGAAACACTGGTATCCACACCATGTCCCGCCCTACCCTGACCGTGCTGGCCATCCTGTGCGGGTCGCTGTTTCCCCTCCTCTCGTGCCAGTCCCCGCCCGCACCGGACACCGCTCCCCCGTTGTACCGCTCCTGGACCTGGTTTGGCGGAGGGCCGGACAACATCCACTACTCGACCCTCGACCAGATCAACACCGGCAACGTGCAGCACCTGGCGGTGGCCTGGACGTTCGACACCGGCGACGCCTTCGACGGCGCGGAGATGCAGTGCAACCCGATCATCATCGACGGGGTGCTCTATGCCACCACGCCGAAGCTGCGTGTGATCGCGCTCGACGCGGCCACCGGGGCGCTGCGGTGGGCCTTCGACCCGAACCCGCCCGGTACGCCGCCCGGCACACGCCGCAACCGGGGACTCTCGTACTGGGCCGAAGGATCCGACAAACGCCTCTTCTTTGCCTTCGACCACCACCTCTACGCCCTCGACGCCACCACCGGACAGCCCGCCGTCAGCTTCGGCACAAATGGACGCCTTGACTTGCGCGAAGGGCTGGGCCGCGACACCAGCACCGTCGGCATCAGCCTCAACACCCCCGGCGTGGTCTACCGCGACCTGCTCATCGTGGGCAGTGCCACCGGCGAAGACCTGCCCGCAGCCCCCGGACATATCCGCGCCTTCGACGTGCGCACCGGTGCCCTGCGCTGGACCTTCCACACCATCCCCCAGCCTGGCGAATACGGCTACGACACCTGGCCTGCCGAGGCCTACACCTACACCGGCGGAGCCAACAACTGGAGCGGCATGGCCCTCGACACCACACGGGGGCTGGTGTTTGTCCCCACCGGCTCGGCCGCGTTCGACTTCTACGGCCCCGACCGGCACGGCGACAACCTCTTCGCCAACACCCTGCTCTGCCTCGATGCCACCACCGGCGAACGGGTCTGGCACTTCCAGTTCGTCCACCACGATGTGTGGGACCGCGACCTGCCCTCGGCCCCCAGCCTCGTGACCCTCGAACAGGACGGCCGCCGCCTCGACGCAGTGGCGCAGATCACCAAGTCCGGCCATGTCTTCGTCTTTGAACGGGAGACCGGCACCCCCGTCTTCCCCATCGAGGAGCGCCCCGTCTCGACAACAGGCGTTCCCGGCGAGCAACTCGCACCCACCCAGCCGTTCCCGACCGCCCCCCCGGCCTTCTCCCGGCAGGTGCTCACCGAGCACGACCTGACGCAGCGCACCCCGGCGACGCACGCGGAGGCGCTCGAACGCTTCCGGGCCGTCCGCAGCCGCGGGCCGTTCGAACCACCGAGCCAGGAAGGCACCGTCGTCTTCCCCGGCTTCGACGGCGGGGCCGAATGGGGCGGGGCCGCCTTCGACCCGGAAACCGGACTGTTCTACGTGAATGCGAACGAGATGGCGTGGATTCTGCGGCTCGTCGAGCGCCCGCAGCCAGGAGCCGTCACCAGCGCCCGCAGCCTCTACGACGCCCGTTGCGCCGCCTGCCACCGCAGCGATCTGGGCGGCACCCCACCGGCATTCCCCGCCCTGCGCAACCTCGGCGACCGCCTCACCGCCACCGACATCGCGGCGGTGATCCGCGAAGGCCGGGGCCGCATGCCTGCCAACGCCGCCCTCGGCGACACCGCCATCGCTGGACTGACCCGGTTCCTGCTCACCGGCCAGGACGAACCTGTCACGCTCAGCCCCACCCTCACTGCCGCCAACGCCCTCCGATACACGACCGACGGCTACAACCGCTTCCTCGATGCCGAGGGCTACCCGGCCATCACCCCGCCCTGGGGCACGCTTAACGCCCTCGACCTGAACACCGGCACCCTTCGCTGGCAAATTCCCCTCGGCGAATACCCGGCGCTGGCTGCTCAGGGGATCACAAATACGGGCAGCGAGAACTACGGCGGGGCCGTCGTCACCAAGGGCGGGCTGCTGTTCATTGGCGCCACCAACTTCGACCGCATGTTCCGGGCCTTCGACAAGGCTACCGGGGCGCTGCTGTGGAAGACGGAACTGCCCGCCGCCGGGAATGCGACCCCGGCCACCTACGAGGTCAACGGACGGCAGTTCGTGGTGATCGCGGCAGGTGGGGGCAAGGGCGGACCCTCCGGCGGTAGCTATGTGGCCTTTGCCCTGCCCTGAAAATTATAGTCAAATTGACTATAATTCGTGACGGTGTGACCGGGCTGGCCGTGTCGCCGCTGCCCGTCCGGTGCCATCACTCGGTCCCGTTTCCGCAAATAGACCCGGTATCATGCAGTCGTTCTGTGTGCATCTGGCCGCGTTTTGCGGTACCTTTCGGCTGTGCCTCTTTCCTCCAACGTCGTACCGCCATGCCCCGGCGTCTGCTGCCACTGCTGCTCCTAGCTGGGCTGGTGGCAACTTCCCTGTGCCGATGGGGTAGATATCCGCAGTAACCGGAACCGAGATACCCGCATGGCAGCCAAAACCCTGGACGCACATATCGTGCGCACGCCCGGCATCGCCGGTGGAAAGCCCCGTATTGCCGGGCACCGTATCACGGTCCAGAACATCGTGATCTGGCATGAGCGTATGGGGAAAAGTGCCGACGAGATCGCCACCGAGTATGCCCTTTCCCTGGCCGACGTTTACGCTGCGCTGGCCTATTACTTTGATCACCGGGAACAGATCGACGCTTCAATGCGAGAAGAGGAGGCCTTCGCCCAGGCCCTTCGTACAGACATCCCTTCGGCGTTAGCGCAGAAGCTGCACGTGCGGAAGTTGCATGGCTGAACGCGTCAGGTTCTATACGGACGAGCATGTGCCAAGGGCCGTTGTAGAAGGACTTCGGCGGCGGGGCGTGGACGTGCTGACGGTTGCAGAGGCCGATATGCCGGGGGCACGTGATGAAGAGCACCTGGCGTTTGCACGCCGCGAAGGGCGTGTGCTTTTCACACAGGACGCAGATTTCCTGCGCCTTCATGCACACGGTGTGCTCCATGCTGGTATTGTCTATGCGCATCAACAGGGCCTCTCAACAGGTGAGATCATTCATGGCTTGATGCTTGTGTACGAGGTCATGGAAGCGGATGAAATGGTGGGGCACCTTGAGTATCTCTGACGGACGGCAGGGCGGCGCACCCATCGGATCCGGGTATAAAATGCATTGCGGCGCTGTTATGGTATGACCGATAGTACCACCGCCCCGATGAATCACTTTACCCCGTGCTTTTCCCTGCGTTTTGCGGTACCTTTCGGCTGTGCCTCTTTCCTCCAACGTCGGTACCGCCATGCCCCGGCGTCTGCTGCCACCGCTGCTCCTGGCTGGCCTCATCGGCTGCGGCCCGCGTATCCCCGACGACGTAGCCGAGGCGTTCGAACGCCTGCCCGAAAAGGTCGATTATAACTACCACATCAAGCCGATCCTGTCGGACCGGTGCTACAAGTGCCACGGCCCCGACGACCGCGCCCGCGAGGCCGATCTGCGCCTCGACACGCGCGACTACGCGATGGCTGACCGGGAGGGCCGCCCGGCCATCGACCCCGGCAGCCGGCGCGGCAGCGAACTCGTCCACCGCATCCTCAGCGACGACCCACACTACCGGATGCCCACGCCCGAATCGAACCTCTCGCTCACGGCCGAGGAGAAGGCGTACCTCATCCGGTGGATCGACCAGGGAGCCGAATACAAGCCGCACTGGTCGCTCATCCCGCCTGAAAAGCCCACCCTGCCGAAGATCCGCCAGGCCGGCTGGCCGCGCAACGAGATCGACCATTTCATTCTGGCCCGGCTCGAACAGGAAGGACTCTCGCCCAGCCCCGAAGCGGCGAAAGAGACGCTGCTGCGCCGCGCCACCTTCGACCTGACGGGGTTGCCGCCGACGCTGGCGGAGATCGACGCCTTCCTGGCCGACACTGCCCCGGACGCCTGGGAGCGCGTCATCGACCGGCTGCTGGCCTCGCCTGCCTTCGGTGAACGCCTGGCGACGGAGTGGCTCGACGTGGCCCGCTACGCCGACAGCCACGGCTACCAAGACGACGGGATGCGCAACATGTGGCCCTGGCGCGACTGGGTGATCGACGCCTTCAACCGCAACCTGCCCTTCGACCAGTTCGTGACGTGGCAACTGGCGGGTGACCTGCTGCCGCAGCCCACGCACGAGCAGGTGCTTGCCACCGGCTTCAACCGCAACCACCTCCAGAGCCAGGAAGGCGGTATCGTGCCCGAAGAGTACCGCGTCGATTACGTAGCCGACCGCACGCAGACCTTCGGCAAGGCGTTTCTGGGGCTGACGCTGGAGTGCGCCCGCTGCCACGACCACAAGTACGACCCCATCACCCAGCGCGAATACTACCAGCTCTTCGCCTTCTTCAACAGCGTCAACGAGTTCGGGAACATCCCCTACGCCGGCGAGGCCAGTCCGGTGCTACTCCTGCCTTCGTCCGAGGCCGACAGCCTGCTGGCCCCGCTCCGGGCGCAGATCCGCGACCACGAGGCCCGTCTGCAGCCCGAGCACCCATCGTTCGACGCCGGTTTTGAGGCCTGGCTGTCGAAGCTGGAGGCAAAGCAGACGCCGGCGCAGATCACCCCACAGGGCCTCCTCGCACATTACCCGCTCGACGGCCTGCCCCCCAGCAACCAGCTTGCCAACCGCGTGGCCGGTGCCCCGGCGGCCTACGTCTGGGGCGACCTCGAAGCGCTGCCGCAGGTGGTCGAAGGGAAGGTCGGGAAAGCGCTGGCGATCAATGGCAACAGCGTTATCGACGCGGGCAACCGCATCGCGTATTTCGAGCGCAACGAGCCGTTCACCGTCGGCCTCTGGATCAAGCTCAACCGGGGCGACTTCGCCGAGGAGGTGCCCCTTGTGGGCAAGGCAGGCGGCTACTTCAACGGGCTGCGCGGCTACCTGGTGATGCGCCGCACCGACGGCACGCTCTCGGCCAGCGTCAACCACGTCTTCCCGGACAACAGCATCGAGGTCGTCAGCCAGCAGCCGCTGCCGGTGGGGCGCTGGTGCCACCTGGTGATGACCTACGACGGGTCGAGCCGGGCCAGCGGGCTGAAGCTCTACCTCGACGGCCAGCCGATGCCCACACGCATCCGCGTCGATCACCTCCAGCAGAGCACGCTGCACCGCGTCGATCCGCGCACGGGCGAAGTGGGCAACTGGGGCGACCCTGGCAACCTCCGCCTCGGCTACGTAGAGTCGAACATGCCCAAGCTCGACAGCACCGCAGTAGACGAGTTGAAGGTGTTCGACCGTGCCCTGACGGCGCTCGAAGTGGCGGCCCTTGCCGGGGTGCCCGACCCGCTCGGCACCCTCGTCTCCATCCCGCGTGCCCGGCGTACCCCGGCCCAGCAAGCTGCCTTGCGCGAATACTACGTCTGTGCCGTCGATCCCGGTTTCCGCCGGGAGTTCGCCGTGCTGACGACGCTGCGGGGCGAGGAGAACGCCATCACCACGCGCCAGCCGTCGGTGATGGTGATGCGCGACCTGGCGCAGCCCCGCC
The DNA here is from genome assembly GCA_964561865.1 of uncultured Rhodothermaceae bacterium. GTDB lineage: Bacteria > Bacteroidota > Rhodothermia > Rhodothermales > CAZLRO01 > CAZLRO01. The sequence continues at coordinate 6,040 of CAZLRO010000048.1, forward strand.
TGACGCGGGTGTTGCACCGGGGCCAGTACGACGCCCCGCGCGACACCGTAGCGGCGGCAACCCCGGCGGCGCTGCTGGCCTTCCCGGACGACCTGCCCCGCAACCGCCTGGGGCTAGCCCGCTGGCTTTTCGATGCGCGCCATCCGCTCACCGCCCGCGTGGCCGTCAACCGCTACTGGCAGATGCTCTTCGGTCGCGGCCTCGTAGCTACGCCGGACGACTTCGGCAACCAGGGTGCCCTGCCCTCCCACCCCGAACTGCTCGACTACCTGGCGACGGCGTTCGTGGCGTCGGGCTGGGATGTGAAGGTGCTGCTGAAGCAGATGGTGCGCTCGGCCACATACCGGCAGGCGTCGCGGGCCACGCCATTACTGCTGGAACGTGACCCGCAGAACCTGCTGCTGGCACGCGGGCCAAGCTACCGCCTCCCCGCCGAGATGCTGCGCGACAACGCGCTGGCCGTGAGTGGACGGCTCGTCCGCACCCTCGGCGGCCCGCCCGTGCATCCGTACCAGCCCGCCGGGCTGTGGAAGGAACTCGCCACGCGCAACGTCACCGAATACGTGCAGGGGCAGGGCGACGACCTGTACCGGCGCAGCCTCTACACGGTGTGGAAGCGCACGTCCCCACCACCGTCGATGATGAGCTTCGACGCGCCGGAGCGTAACTTCTGCACCGTGCGCCGCCAGAGCACCAGCACGCCGCTCCAGGCCCTCGTGCTGCTCAACGACCCGCAGTACCTCGAAGCCGCCCGGCTACTGGCCGAACGGATATTACGCGAGGGGGGTGCTTCGCCCGACGACCGCCTCACCTACGCCTTCCGACTGCTCACCAGCCGCCGCCCGACACCCCGCGAGGTCGCCTCGCTGCAAGCGCTCTACGCCGCTGAACACCAGCAGTACACCGCCCGTCCGGACGACGCCCGCGCCCTGCTGGCCCTGGGCGAGCACCCCCGCGATCCGGCGTTGCCCCTGCCCGACGTTGCCGCCCTCACCATCGTCGTCAACACCCTCATGAACTACGACGAAGCCTATATGAAACGATGACGTCTTGATTTCGGATTGCGGATTTTGCCTAGGACCAAGCAGCCAACAGCTACCCTCCCAAGCTCTCCTCCCTATGCACTGCCACCACTACACGCCGGGGTATTCGCGCCGGGACTTCCTGGCGAAGACCACGCTGGGCCTCGGCGCGGCGGCGCTGGCCTCCTTGTTGAACCCGTTCGCCTCACTGGCCGACCTGGCCCCCCCGCCGACAACCTCGCCTGCTGGCACCGGCTTCCAGCCCGCTCTGCACCACGTACCCAAAGCCCGGCGCGTCATCTACCTGTTCCAGAGCGGTGGGCCATCCCAGTTAGACCTGTTCGACCACAAGCCGCTGCTCCAGCAGATGAACGGCGAGGAGTTGCCCGAATCGGTGCGCGGCGGGCAGCGGCTCACCGGCATGACTGCCCACCAGAAGACGTTTCCGCTGGCCGGATCCGTGTTTGCCTTCCAGCAACACGGACCGAGTGGCATCTGGGTGAGTGAGCTGATGCCACACACAGCCCGGATTGCGGGCGAGGTGACCTTTATCCGCTCGATGTTCACCGAAGCCATCAACCACGACCCCGCCATCACGTTCTTCCAGACCGGCTCGCAGCAGACGGGGCGGCCCTCGATGGGGTCGTGGATCAGCTACGGCCTCGGCTCGGATAATGAGAACCTGCCTGCCTTCTGCGTGTTGCTCTCGCGCAGCAACGACTACGACCAGCCGCTGTATGCGCGGCTCTGGGGCAACGGGTTCCTGCCCTCCCAGCACCAGGGCGTGCAGTTCCGCTCCGGCAAGGATCCCGTGCTCTACCTCAACAACCCGCCCGGCCTCGACACGGCCAGCCGCCGCCGGATGCTGGACCACCTGCGCGCCCTGCACGAAGCGCAGCAGGCTGAGGTGATGGACCCCGAGATCGCCGCACGCATCGCCCAGTACGAGATGGCCTACCGGATGCAGACCTCTGTGCCGGAGACGATGGGCCTCTCCGACGAGCCGGACTATATCTTCGACCTCTACGGCCCGCAGGCGCGTGTGCCCGGCACCTTCGCCGCCAACTGCCTGCTGGCCCGCCGCCTCGCCGAACGCGGCGTGAAGTTCATCCAGCTCTACCACCAGGGCTGGGACCAGCACGGCAACCTGCCCAACGACATCCGCAAGCTCGCCCTCGACACCGACCAACCCTCCGCCGCACTCGTGCTCGACCTGAAACAGCGCGGCCTCCTCGACGACACGCTCGTCATCTGGGGCGGCGAGTTCGGGCGGACGAACTACTCGCAGGGCAAGCTCACCACCGACACCTACGGGCGCGACCACCACCCCCGCTGCTTCACGCTCTGGGTGGCCGGGGGCGGTATCCGCCAGGGCTACGTCCACGGCGAGACCGACGAGTTCGGGTACAACATCGCCCGCGACGCCGTCCACGTCCACGACTTCCAGGCGACGGTGCTGCACCTGCTGGGCATCGACCATGAACGGCTCACGTTCCGCCACCAGGGCCGCCGCTACCGCCTGACGGACGTCCACGGCGAGCGTGTCGAGGCGCTTCTGGCATGATCGTATGAAACTCTTGTTCCAGCACAAGGGATTGCTTACCGGCGCGGGCCTTGCCCTCGTCGCGCTGCTCGCCTGGTTCGGCGTGCGCCAGGCCGACCTGTACGCGGCGGTGGACTTCAACCGGGACGTCCGCCCGATCCTGAACAAGAAGTGTGTGGGGTGCCACGGTGGCATCCGGCGGCAGGGCGACCTGAGCCTGCTCTTCCGCGAGGACGCGCTGAAACCCGCCAAGTCGGGCCGCCGTGCCATCGTGCCGGGCGATCCGGGCGCGAGCGAGCTGCTGCGGCGCGTCTCCCATGCCGACCCAAAGGAGCGCATGCCGAAGGAAGCGCCGCCCCTCACCGACGCCGAAGTGCGCATCCTGCGCCGGTGGATCGTCCAGGGGGCCGTCTGGGAAGACCACTGGGCCTATGTGAAGCCGGTGGCCGCGCCGCTGCCCGCCGTCTCCAACACGATCTGGCCGCAGAACGCCCTCGACTATTTCATCCTGGCCCGCCTCGAAGCGGAGGGGCTGCAACCGTCGCCCGCTGCCGACTGCCCGGTGCTGCTGCGCCGCGCCAGCCTCGACCTCATCGGCCTGCCGCCTGCGCCGGAGGCCGTCGACGCCGCGTGCCAAAACCCCACCCCCGCCGCGTATGCCACGTTCGTGGACACCCTGCTGGCCTCGTCGCGCTTCGGCGAGCGCTGGGCGGCGATGTGGCTCGACCTCGCCCGCTACGCCGACTCGCAGGGCTATGAGAAAGATGCGTCCCGCACCATCTGGCGCTATCGGGACTGGGTGATCCGCGCTTTCAACGACGACCTGCCCTTCGACCAGTTCACCCGCGAGCAACTGGCAGGCGACCTGTTACCGGGAGCAACCGAGGAACAGCGCATCGCCACCGCATTCCACCGCAACACCATGACCAACGCCGAAGGCGGCACCGACGACGAGGAGCACCGTAGCGCCGCCCTCATCGACCGGGTGAACACCACCTGGGTGATCTGGCAGGGCACATCGTTCGCCTGCACCCAGTGCCACGGCCACCCCTACGACCCCTTCCGGCACGAGGACTATTACCGCGCCTTCGCCTACTTCAACAACACCGAGGACTGGGATCAGGACGACGAGTTTCCCACGCTGGCCTCGTTTGAGCCAGGAGCAGGCGCTGCGGGCCAGCGGCTCCTCGACCGCTACCACCACCTCCAGGCAACCCTCGACAGCCTCGCCAGCACGCCTGAACTGACCGAAGCCCGCCGGGCATGGGAGGGACGGCTCAAGGATCCCGCCGCGCTCAAATGGGTGGCCGAGACGTGGCAGAACGAACTGCTGCGGATTGCCCGCACCCCGGAAGCCGACCGCGACGGTGCCCAGCACGCCCGCATCCGCTACATCTTCGCCGAGGTCTCGGACGACCCGCGCCTCATCCACCTGCGGCAGCAGCGTGCCAAAGCCCGACAGGCCCTCAACGCCCTCAAGCCTATCTTCACGCCGGTGATGCAGGAGTTGCCCCCAGAGCGTCGTCGTCGCACGTACGTCTTCGAGCGCGGCAACTTCCTCCTGCGTACCCAAGAAGTACAGCCCGCCCCCCCCACCGCCATCACCCCGCACCTCGACGGTCTGCCGCCGAATCGTCTTGGCCTCGCCGCCTGGCTCACCCACCCGGACAACCCCCTCACTGCCCGCGTCGTCGTCAACCGGTTCTGGGAACAGCTCTTCGGCATCGGGCTGGTAGAGACTGTCGAGGACTTCGGCACACAGGGCACGCCGCCCTCCCATCCCGAACTGCTCGACTGGCTGGCCGTGCAGTTTGTCGAAGCGCACCAGTGGCGTGTGAAGGCGCTGCTCCGGCAGATCGTCCTTTCGGCCACCTATCAACAGGCTTCTACCGTGACCGAGGCCCTCCGTGCACGCGACCCGCAGAACCGACTGCTGGCCCGTGGCCCGCGTTTCCGCCTCTCCGCCGAGCAGATCCGCGACCAGGCGCTGTTCGTCGCCGGGCTGCTCAGCGACAAGCTGTACGGCCCCAGCGTGATGCCGCCGCAGCCCGACAGCCTCTGGCAAAGCCCCTACAGCGGCGAGCGCTGGGTGACGGCTACCAACGAAGACCGCTACCGGCGCGGCCTCTATACCTTCTGGAAGCGCACTACCCCCTACCCCGCCCTCGCCACCTTCGACAGCCCCAGCCGCGAGTTCTGCGTCGCCCGCCGCACCCGCACCAACACCCCGCTCCAGGCCCTCGTCACCCTCAACGACCCCGCCTTCGTCGAGGCCGCCCAGGCACTCGCAGAACGGATGCTGGCCGAGACGGCTGCCCTGCCGGATGCTGCACGGGTAGACGCCTGCCTGGACCGCGGCTACCGACTCGTCCTCCAGCGCCCGCCGGACGCCCCTACCCTTGCCACCCTGCGCACCCTGTACCAGCAGGCGTTCGACCACTACCAGGCCCACCCGGACGATGCCCGCGCCCTCAGTGGCCGCACCGTCCGCGGCCCTACCCCTGCCGCCCTCACCGTCGTGGCGAATGCGCTGCTGAACCTGGATGCCTTCCTGACAAAGGAATGAACGTGTAACCTCTTCGTATTGTCACCTCATGCTTCCCCTCGACGAAACCCGGCAGCAGGCGCTGCGCCATATCACCCGGCGGCATTTCTTGCAGACAGGCACGCTGGGGCTGGGGGCGATGGCCCTCGCCGGGCTGCTCGGCTGCGACCCGCCTCCAACGCTCCGCCCCACCCCCATCACCCGCGACCTGCTCGACCCGATGGCCCCGTTGCCGCCCCACTTCGCCCCGAAAGCGAAGCGGGTCATCTTCCTGCACATGGCGGGGGCACCGTCACAGCTCGAACTGTTCGACTACAAACCCGTCCTGGCCCGCCTGAACGGGGAACTGTGCCCCGAATCACTCCTCGAAGGCAAGCGCTTCGCCTTCATCAAGGGCATCCCCAAGATGCTCGGCCCGCAGGTGGGGTTCCAGCAGCACGGCCAGTCGCGGGCATGGGTGTCCGACCACCTGCCGCATTTTGCCCAAATGGTGGACGAGGTCGCGTTCCTCAAGGCGATGCATACCGACGAGTTCAACCACGCCCCGGCGCAACTGCTCGTCCACACCGGCAGCCCCCGCATCGGGCGGCCCAGCCTCGGCGCGTGGGTCACCTATGGCCTCGGCTCGGAGAACCAGAACCTGCCCGCGTTTGTGGTGCTGCTCTCCGGCGGCGTCGCACCCGACGCCGGGGCCAGCGTCTACGGCAGCGGCTTCCTGCCCACCGTCTACCAGGGCGTGCAGTGCCGCTCCCACGGCGACCCCGTGCTGTTCCTCTCCGACCCCGGCGGCCTGCCCCGCGACCTGCGCCGCCAGTCCCTCGATGCCCTCCAGACCCTCAACCAGCAACAGCACGCCGCCACCGGCGACCCCGAAATCCTCACCCGCATCGCCCAGTACGAGATGGCGTTCCGGATGCAGCTCTCCGTGCCGGAGGCGATGGACATCGGCCAGGAGCCGGAGGCTATACAAACCTGGTACGGCACCACGCCGGGCAAGACTTCATTTGCGAACAACTGCCTGCTAGCCCGGCGGCTCGTCGAACGGGGCGTGCGCTTCGTCCAGCTCTTCCACTGGGGTTGGGACGCACACGGCGCTTCCGCGAGTGAGGCGCTCAACATCGGCTTCGTCGAACGCTGTCGGGAGACCGACCGCCCCATCGCCGCGCTCCTGGCCGACCTGAAGCAACGCGGCCTGCTCGATGAGACGCTCATCGTCTGGGGCGGAGAGTTCGGGCGCACGCCGATGCTCGAAAACCGCTTCGGCGAAGACAACCCCTACACCGGGCGCGACCACCACAGCGACGCCTTCACCATGTGGCTGGCGGGCGGTGGCGTGCGGGCAGGCATCACCCATGGCGAGACCGACGAGATCGGCTACGAAGGCATCAGCGGACGCGTCCACATCCACGACCTTCAGGCCACCATCCTGCACCTGCTCGGCTTCGATCACGAACACCTGACCTACTTCTTCCAGGGCCGTGACTTCCGCCTGACCGACCTCTTCGGCCACGTCGTCCGCGAGGTGGTGGCCTGAAACCTTTTTCGGTACCTCTAATCCACCCCTTGCACTCACAACGCCTCATCCAGTCTTTTACGACGATGCCCTCATCTCAACCTTCCTCCCGCCGTGCCTTCCTCAGAACGGCCACCACAGGTGCAGCCGCCCTCCTGGCCTCGGGCAACTTCGCCCATGCCGCAGGCCGCGAGGAGCGCCCCCTGCCGCTGACAGGGTCGGGCGACCACGTCTACACGATGGACCACCGCTGGGCGAAGCTCCCGCCAGGCAAGCGCTTCGGCTACACGCACGGCATCGTCGAGGACCGGCAGGGGCGGTTCTACATCGCCAACCAGAGCCGGGACGCAGTGGTCGTGCTCGATGCCGAGGGCAACTACCTCTCGTCGTGGGGGCAGGCGTATGCGAAGGGGGCACACGGCCTCCACCTCGCCGCCGAGGGCGACGCCGACGTGCTCTACCTCGCCAACACGGGCCTGGCCGAGGTGGTCAAGACCACGCTGGAGGGCGATGTGATCTGGAAAGCCGGGCGACCCTACCACCCAGCCTACACGCAGGACAAACCCTACAGCCCCACCGAAACAGCCGTCGGCCCCAACGGGCTGCTCTACGTGACCGATGGCTACGGACAGTCGTGGATCCACGTCTACGACGCGCAGGACGGGCGCTACCTCGATGCCTTCGGCGGGCCAGGGCCCTGGCGCCACCACCTCAGCTCCCCGCACGGCATCAGCATCGACACGCGCTCCGGCACCCCGCTCGTGCAGGTCTCAGACCGCAACAACGTCCGCATCGTCCACTTCTCACTGGAGGGCCAGTACCTCGGCGAGGTCATCACACGCAAGGACGTGCGCTTCCCCTGCACCACGTTCCACCGTGGCGACCTGCTCTACATCCCCGACCTCTTCGCCCGCGTCTCGCTCTTCGACCGCGAATACCGCAAAGTCGTGGACCTCGGCGACTATGTGGACGGGCAGGAACTGACTTCGTGGGACGACTTCGGTAACAGGTTCCCGGACCTGAAAGGCTACCCCAACCTCCCCCATGCCAAGCGTACCGCGAACAAGTTCATCTCCCCCCATGCCCTCTGGGTCGATCAGCGCGGCAACATCTACGTGGTGGAGTGGATCGAGGATGGCCGCGTCACTAAGCTCACGAAACAGGGATGAGGAAGGTACTAACCGCCTTGATGCCTTTTCTCCTGAAGGAGATGCAGAAGGGTAACGCGCCGATTATTTATAGTCAAATTGACGATAATATAGTCAATTTGACTATATTTTAGGAATCCAGCCTCGCCTGTATGCCCTGGCCTGTATCGCAACAGGAGACCCGTGTCGAGCAGGTGGATCATCCCCGATGAGTTCTTGAATCTGCAATGACATCTGCCATGACCCGAAGCCTTCTCAGCCTTGTTGCGGGCCTGCTCCTGCTGCTGTTTTTGTTGTTCACCGCAGGGGGTGAAGCGGCGTCGGCCTGGGTATGGCTGGGGCGACTCCATCCGCTGTTTGTGCACCTGCCCATCGGTATCCTGTTCATGGCGCTGGTGCTGGAACTGTTCCGGCAACGTCCGGAGGTGGTCGGGGCGATCCCGGCGGTTCTGTTCGTCGGGGCGTGGAGTGCGATTCTGGCCGCCCTGGCCGGACTATTGCTGGCTGACAGCGGCGGCTACGACCCGGCCACCCTCGCCTGGCACCAGCGGCTCGGCGTGGGTGTGGCTGTCTGGGCGGTGGTTGCCTATGCGTTGCGGGCGCGGCAGGCAGCATCCGCGTCGCCGCTCGTCTACCGGGGTGTGCTGGTGCTGCTGCTGGCAGGGCTGGCCGTGGGAGGACACCTCGGCGGCACCCTCACCCATGGCGACGACTACCTGACGCGCCGCCTCCCCGACGGGCTGCGCCGCCTCGCCGGGCTGCCTCCCCAGGCCGACCTCGGCAAGCGCCTGATCGCCAACCCGGACACCACCTCGGTCTACGCCGCCCTCATCCAGCCCATTTTCAACGACCATTGCGTGGCCTGCCACCGGGTAGACCGCACGGAAGGCGGCCTGGCCCTCGAGACGCCCGAGCACCTGCTGGCCGGTGGCGATGAGGGCGACGTTCTCGTCCCAGGCCGCGCCGACGACAGCGAACTCATCCGCCGCCTGTGGCTGCCGACGGAACACCCCGACCACATGCCCCCGGAGGAGCCGCTCTCGATAGCAGAAGCCGAACTCCTCCGCTGGTGGATCGACCAGGGCGCCTCGTTCGAGACGACCCTTGCCGAGGCCGAGCGCACGCCCACCATCCGCCGGGTGCTCGATGCCTACGGCCTCGACGCCCTCCGCACCGGCATCTTCGCCCTGAAGGTGCCACTGCCGGACTCGTCTGCTGTCGCAGCGTTGCGGGCGACGGGACTGGCGGTGCAGACCCTGGCCGAAGAGGAACCGTTCCTGCAAGTCCACGCCACCAACGTAGCCCGAACGCTCACCTCCGCCGACCTGGACCGCCTGCGCCTGCTCGCTGCACAGGTCGCCTGGCTCGACCTCGCCCGCACGCCCGTCGGCGACTCCACCCTGGCCCTGCTGGCAACCTTGCCGCACCTCACCCGGCTGCACCTCGAACACACCCGCGTCACCGATGCAGGGCTGCAACAGCTCAAGGACCTGTCCTACCTCGAATACCTGAACCTGTACGGCACGGCCGTTACGGATGCAGGATTACGCCACCTGGAAGGGCTGACGCGCCTGCGTCGCCTCTACCTGTGGCAGACCAACGTGACGCCCGAAGGGGTCGAACGGCTGAAGCAGGCCTTGCCCAGGCTGGAGGTTAACCTGGGGGCAACCGTGCCTGCTGCCCAGGCTTCCGACGAGACGCCGATACTGCCCAGGCCCTAGACGAGACCATTTTTTCATTTGGTCGAGGTTATTTTTTCATTTGGCCGAAGCATTATTTATATTTGGCCGGACGTTTCCTTTCACCTGGCCGTACCGTGTCAAGCCCGCTTTACCCACGATTCGCGCAAAAAAATCTGGAGACCGCGCTGGCCGACACGCCTGCTGTACTCCTGCATGGCCCGCGCCAGTGTGGAAAAACCACCCTCGCCCGCCTGGTCGGCGACCCGGCTGGCTATGCGTATCGAACGTTCGACGAGGACGTGCTGCGGGCCGCTGCCCAGGCCGATCCAGTGGGCTTCGTGGCTGGCCTGCCGGAGCGGGTGGTGCTGGATGAAGTGCAACGGGTGCCGGCCCTGTTCCTGCCTCTCAAGGCAGCCATCGACCGAGACCGCAGGCCAGGGCGCTTCATCCTAACCGGATCAGCCAACGTGCTGTTGTTGCCGCAACTGGCCGACTCCCTGGCAGGCCGTATGGCCGTTTTGCGCCTCCACCCGTTGTCCCAGGCAGAGCTGGAGGGCCGTCCGTCGCCTTTCATCGACCAGTTGTTTGGAGAAGGCTTCCAGCGCCAGTCGTTCGGTCGCCTCGGCCCGGAACTGGCGAGGAGGATCGTAGCAGGGGGCTACCCGGCAGCCCTCGAACGCCCCCGTGCCTCCAGACGGGCAGCCTGGTACCACGACTACCTGGAAACGGTGTTGCAGCGCGACGTGCGGGACCTCGCCCGTATCCACGCCCTCGAAGCCCTGCCCCGCCTGTTGCAGCTCGCCGCCCCGCAGACGGCCCGCCTCGTCAACATGGCCTCGCTGGCGACGGCCTTTCAACTGAGCCGCCCCACCATCGACACCTATGTGACCTTGCTGGAACGCCTGTTCCTGCTGGAAGAGATTCCGCCCTGGCATACCAACCAACTGAGTCGCCTGATCAAGTCGCCGAAACTCCACCTGGGCGATACCGGGATTGCCGGAGCCTTGCTGGGCGTGTCTGCCGAAACCTTGCACGACGACCGCCCATTGCTGGGCCAGTTGCTGGAAACGTTCGTCTATCAGGAACTACGCCGCCAGGCCAGCGGGCGCGACGACCGCCTCGCCTTCTACCACTTCCGCGACAAGGATGGCGCCGAAGTGGACCTGGTGCTCGAACGGGGTGCGTTGCAACTGGCCGGGGTCGAGGTCAAGGCCGCTGCCAGCGTGCAGGAGGCGGACTTCCGGGGTCTGCGCAAACTCCGCACGGTGGCCGGGCCGCGCTTTCGGGGTGGCGTAGTGCTCTACGACGGCGAGCACCTTGCGGGCTTCGGAGACCGCCTGTTCGCCGTACCGCTCCGATGCTTGTGGGAAAACCTGTGAGCAGGCCAACCGGACAGGCACACCGGACCCTCCATCGCTACCCACTACCAACCGCGTTTTACCCCATGCCTACCCGGCGGCACTTCCTCGGACAAACGGCCCGTGCATTGACGGCGTGGAGCCTGGCAGGGATGCGTCCGGCGGGCCTGCGCACCGAGACCCTGCGGGCCGACGTCGCCATCCTGGGCGGGGGTGTGGGCGGCTGTGCGGCGGCGCTCGCGGCGGCGCGCAACGGCTGCCGCGTGGTGATGACCGAGGAGACCGGCTGGATCGGCGGCCAGCTCACCCAGCAGGCCGTCCCGCCCGACGAGCACGACTGGATCGAGGCCTTCGGCGCAACGCGGTCTTACCGGACGTTCCGGCAGGGCGTGCGCGGCTTCTATGCCCGCCACTACCCGCTTTCGGCCAGCAGCCGGGCCGATCCGCACTTCAACCCCGGCAACTGCTGGGTGTCCGCCCTGTGCCACGAACCCCGCGTGGCGCTGTCGGTGCTGGAAGCCCTGCTGGAGCCGTACCTCTACAGCGGCCACCTGACGATTCTGCGCTACCACCGCCCGGTCTCGGCGCAGGCGACGGGCGACCGGGTGCAGGCGGTGTGGGTGGAAGACCTGCAAACGGGCGACCGGTGCGAACTGGAAGCGCCCTGGTTCCTCGACGCCACCGAGCTGGGCGACCTGCTGCCCATGACCGGCACTGCGTATGTGACGGGGGCCGAGGCACAGGCACAGACCGGCGAGCTGCACGCGCCGACCATCCCGCAGCCCGCCAACCAGCAGGCGTTCACGTGGTGTTTCGTGATGGAATACAGGCCCGGCGAGGACCACATCCAGGACGCGCCGCCGCAGTACGACTTCTGGAAAGCGTATGTGCCCACCCTCGCACCGTCCTGGCCGGGGCGGCTGCTGAGCCTCACCTACAGCAACCCCCTCACCCTCACGCCGCGTACCCTCCCTTTCGATCCGCGCCCCGA
>CAZLRO010000049.1:0-6722 GCA_964561865.1 uncultured Rhodothermaceae bacterium
ACATCCTCGCCAACGCCGGTGGGGTCACCGTCTCCTACTTCGAGTGGGTACAGGACCGCCAGGGCTATTTCTGGTCGATGGAGCGCGTAAACCGCCGTCTCGACCGGATGATGGAGGCGGCCTTCGAGCATGTCTACACCACCGCCACTCAGCATAACGTCTCGCTTCGCATCGGGGCCTATGTGCTCGCCATCGACAAGGTGGCCTCGGCCCTGCGGATGCGCGGCATCTATGCCTAGGCCAGACCGCTGGACAGGGCGCACCCGCTGAACACCAGCAGGTTTGAGGGCGCAGGGTCACCCTGTGCCCTCGTCTTTTGCTGTCGGATGACTATGCGTGTGACCTGGGCATCGCCCCGCGATGCGGTTGCAGTACACCTCGTGCGGTCAAGAACCTGGCGCGGAAGGTTTTGAAGATGGGTTTTGACGATCTTCGGGCCGATGGTATCTTCTGGCGTCCGTCGCCTCGCCGGTGCTGTTGATGTCCCCACCCCGTCTGTCCCGGTTTGTGTCCGGCCTGCTGTTGCTGGCAATGTCTGCTACCTTCGCAGTGGCCCAGACGCCTACCCTCACCCTGTTCCAGACAATGGCGGTGGAGTGCCTGGCCCCGGTGCCCGACACGCTGCGGACCTTCGGCCTGGCAACCCCGGCGGTGCCGCCTTATCTGCGGACGGCCCTGCTCGAACGCTGGCACGCCGAGGGCCGCGCCGTGTACCTGGCGGACTCAACCCAGGCCACGCCGGCCTCGTCCGCCTTGCCCCGCCTCCTGGCTGCGACCGAGCAGGTCCGGGTGGTCTATGCCCGTGTCGGTCGCCGCACGCTGCGCCGGACGGCCACGCTGCACCTGCGCTACACCCTCACCGCGCCGGACGGACGTGTCCTGGACGACGGGCGGTGCGAACGGGTGGCCGCCGACACCCTGGCCCGTCGCGACAAGTCCCGCGTGGAAAACCCGGTCTTCCCTGAAACCCAGGCTCCCCTGCCCGAACAGGGCTGGCTGCGCCGCACCCTCGAACCGGCCGTCCTGGCTGCCACCGTCGTCCTTACCGCCTACCTGCTCTTCACCCTGCGCAGCAACCGGACGGATGCGTGAGGTCGGGTTTTATGACAGGAGAGGGCACGCTGCACCCTTGTCCAGAAGGGTTGTCCTGTACAACCGAAAGTGACCGAAAGGACATGCCTGCTTCCGCGTTCCATCTGTCTACTGCGGCCTCCCGTTTCCTGTTTTCCATCGCTCGGGCATCTCCCTTGCTGCTGTTCCTGGCCGCCTGTGCGGTCCCGCAGCCGCCGCAGGGGGGGCCGCAGGACCAGACGCCGCCCGCGTTTGTCACCACCGAGCCGGTGGCCGGGGCCGTGAACGTTGTTACCCGGACCCTGCACCTGACCTTCTCGGAGTATGTGGACCAGGGGTCATTTCAGCGGGCATTTTCTCTCACCCCGGAGCCGGAGCGCCCTCCGACGTTCCGCTGGAAGGGCAGGCGTGTGGCGGTGCAGTTCCAGGACTCGTTGCGGGCGAATACCACGTACATCCTCACCCTCGACACCGGGCTGCGGGATGCACACGGCGTCTCGCTCCGGGAGCCGCTGACGCTGGCGTTCTCCACCGGCCCCACCATCAACCGGGGGCAACTGGCCGGACAGGTGCTGGACGCTGCGACGGGTCGCGGCCTGGCTGGGGTGGAGGTGTTCGCCTACCTGGCCCCGGACAGCCTGCCTCCGGCCACGTTGCCGGAGCGCCCAGACTACCGCACCCAGACCGATGCCAGCGGGCAGTTCCACCTGTCGTACCTGGCCAAGGCCCCGTTCTTCGTGGTGGCCGTGCAGGACCGCAACCGTAACCGCCGTCCCGACGCGGGAGAAGGGGTGGCCGTCCCGCCGCTGCCGGTGTTGCAGGCCGACACCGCCCGTGCGGTTGCAACGCTGCGCTGGCTGGTGGCGGTACAGGATACGATCCCCCCTATGCTTCGGCAGGTCCAGGCCCTCTCCAGCCGTCGGCTGGCCCTGCGGTTCGACGACCCCGTCCGCCTCGCCATCGTCGTACCCGACGGCTGGCTGCTGGAGGACTCGGTGGCCGGGCAGCCCGTGCCGGTCCGTGCCCTGTACACCCTGTCGGAGGGTCCACGCGAGGTGTACGCCCTCACCGACTCGCTCCGTGCCGGGATACACCACCTCACCCCTGCGGGCATTGTAGACTCGTCGGGCAACCGCCTGGCAGCGACAACCGCCCGGTTCACAGTGTCGGCTACGGCGGACACCATGCGCCTCCGGTTCCAGCATTTCCTGCCCGACCCGGTGCCAGGGCAGCCCCTGTCCGACCGCGTGTTGCTGGCCCCTGCCGATGCCCTGGGCGTCCGCTTCAACCAGGCCGTCGATCCGGAGCTGCTGCGCCAGGTGGTGGCGGTGGAGGACAGCCTCGGCCAGACGCTCGCCTTCACCCCCCGCACCGACGACGGCAGCGGCTACTGGCTGGACCCGGTGCCCCCGCTGGCCGCCGGGCAGGTGGTGCGCCTCCATGTGCGCAACCGTGCCCTGGGGTTGAACGACACTACCTTCACCCAAACCTACGAGCGGCGTACCGCCCGGCAACTCGGTGAACTCAGCGGGGTGGTGGCCGCTCCGGAAGCAGGGCCGGTCGTGGTCGAACTCTACACCACCCCCGCACGCCGCCTGTTGCACACGGCCACGCTCGAACAGGCCGGGCGTTTCGTGTTCCGCGAACTGCCCGAAGGCACCTACCGCCTCCGGACCTACCTGGACCGCAACGCCAGCACCCGCTGGGACGGCGGACGCCTCACCCCCTGGCAGGCTGCCGAACCCCTGGCCTGGAGCGCCGACACGCTGCGGGTACGTCCCCGCTGGGAAAACACCCTGTCCGACACGTTGCGGATTCGGTAACACCTGCTGGCATCCCTATTTTCGGGGACATGGCAATGCGTTCTGAACATCCTGCCCTGATGCCCCCGTTGCTCACCGCCGAGGCGATGCGGGAAGCCGACCGCCGCACGATGGTGGACTTCGGGCTGCCCGGCTTCACACTCATGGAGAATGCCGGGCGGGCCGCCCTCGACCCCATCCTGCGGCATTTTGGACCGGTAGCGGGTAAGACGGTGGTGTGCCTCTGCGGCAAGGGCAACAACGGCGGCGACGGCTTCGTGGTGGCGCGGGGGCTTCATGCCGCCGGGGCGCGGGTGTACGTCGTCGCGCTGGCAGGGGCCGGGGGAATGCCTTCCGACGCCGGGCTACACCACCGCCTGCTCGAGCGGGTAGCCGAGACCGACCCCCACCGCCTCGTCCTGCGGCCGTATGAAGACCCGGCGATCCTCGCCACCCTGCCCCCAGCCGACCTGTGCATCGACGCCTTGCTCGGCACCGGCACCGTCGCCGGGTTGCGTCCGCCCCTGCCCACGCTGGTGGCCTGGCTGAACGAGCAGCCGTGCCCGGTGGCAGCCCTTGACCTGCCGACGGGCCTGCACACCGACACCGGCGCTGTACCCGACACCGCTGTCGTGGCCGACCTGACGGTGGCGATGGGGGCCGCCAAGCCGGGATTGTTCCTGGGCGAAGGGCCGCGCCATGCCGGGACGGTGGTGGTCGTGGAGATCGGTATCCCGGAGGCCATCCTGCGTGCCGAAGCCACCCGGCCCGGCTGTGCCTGGCATACGACAGATGCGGCCGTCCGTGGCCTGCTACCGACCCGTCCACACGATGCCCACAAGTACACCACCGGTACCACCCTGGTCGTCGCCGGGTCGCCCGGCCTGACGGGAGCGCCGGTCATGGCAGCACAGGCAGCGGCACGGGTCGGCAGCGGCTTCGTCGTCTGTGCCTGCCCGGAGCCGGTGGCACCGACGCTGGCCCTGAAGCTGACCGAGGTGACCCTGGTGCCCTTGCCCGTCACTGCCGAGGGGGGGCTGGATCCTGTACGTGCCGTGGCGGCCCTGCAACCGGCGTTGGACCGGGCACGGGCGCTGGTCGTGGGGCCGGGGCTGGGCACCCATCCCCACACGCAGGCGTTCGTCCGGGCCTTGCTCGAACAGGCCGCCCGCCCGGTGGTGCTCGATGCCGACGGCCTCCAGACCCTGGTTGCAGAGACGCCTTCCGTCCTCGCGACCCGGTCGCAGGGCCGCTGGGTGCTGACACCCCACCTGGGCGAGTTCCGGAGGCTGGTCGGTGCGCCAGTAGACGTGGCCGACCGCATTGGCGTGGCCCAGGCCTATGCCCGGCGCTGGAACGCGGTGCTGCTGCTCAAGGGTTCCCCCTCGGTCACCGCCGCCCCGGACGGCACCGCCTGGGTCAACCGCACCGGCAATGCTGCCCTGGCGACCGCAGGGACCGGCGACGTGCTCGCAGGACTATGCGGTGGACTGCTCGCCCAGGGGCTGACGCCTGCACAGGCGGCGGTATGTGCCACCCACCTGGGTGGGGCTGCCGCCGACCGCTACGCCGCCCACCACAGCGCCCGCTCCATGCAGGCCACCGACCTGCTCGAACAGCTCCCGCTGGTCCTGCACGAACGTTTCGCCTCATGAACCGCGCCCGCTGGCTGGCCCTGCTCTGGACGCTCTTCCTCCTGGCCGCCTGCACGGTGCCCGGCACCACCCTGCCCAGCGTAAGCCTCTGGGAGTTCGACAAGCTCATCCATTTTGCCCTGTTCGCGGGCTTCGGCTGGCTCTGGATGCAGGCGTCCACCCTCCGATGGCCCCGCCGCATGGCGCTGGTGTTCCTGGCCGGGGTCGCCTTCGCCCTGCTGACCGAATGGTACCAGGGGCTGCTCCCCTGGCCGCGCACCCCCGACCCCCTCGACGCCCTGGCCGACAGCCTCGGTGTGCTGGCTGGCGTGGTCGGCTATCGACTCCATCCATCAACACGCTGACGGGTGGAACCCTCGCCGCACCGCAGGGGTTTGGAAAAGCATCCAACGGGTCAAATAGTGGCCCTCACCTGCTGCAGAGCGGTATGTTTCCCATGAACGCACTGTTCATCCTCAACGACGCCCCCTACGGCTCCGAAAAAACCTACAACGCCTTGCGTCTGGCGATGGCCTTGCAGAAAGACGATCCCGAGGCGGAGGTGTGGGTCTTCCTCATGGCCGATGCCGTCACGGCGGCGCTGGCCGGGCAAACCACCCCGCAGGGCTACTACAACATCGAGCGGATGGTTCGGTCCGTGCTGACCAAAGGTGGGCAGGTCCGGCTCTGCGGCTCATGTTGTCAGGCGCGGGGACTCCAGGGCGTACCGCTGGTGGCAGGGGCTGAGGTCAGCACGATGGATGCCCTGGCGGAATGGACCGTCCGG
The DNA here is from genome assembly GCA_964561865.1 of uncultured Rhodothermaceae bacterium. Classification (GTDB taxonomy): domain Bacteria; phylum Bacteroidota; class Rhodothermia; order Rhodothermales; family CAZLRO01; genus CAZLRO01. The sequence continues at coordinate 5,295 of CAZLRO010000049.1, forward strand.
GCCGAGAAGGTGCTGGTCTTTTAACCCGGAGGTCTCCCGTGCAACCGGCCACCCTGATCGGCTCGGCGGGCGTGGCGCTCCTGCTCCTCGCCTTCCTGCTCAACAGCGGGCACCGCCTGCGCGTGGACGGCTACCCGTACCTGCTGATGAACCTCGTCGGGGCCGCCCTCGTCTGCTATTCGTCGTATCTGATCGACTTCTTTCCCTTCGTCGTGCTCGAGGGCACCTGGGCCGCAGTGGCGGCGGTGGCCCTGTTGCGCAAAGCCCGCCCCCTGTCTCCTCCACCCGCCTCTCCCCAGACCTGATGGCACCGGGAACGGCCACACGGCGAACCAAAGCAGGGGTTGGGGGTTCATACCGGGCATCGTGAACCTGTATCCTGCAAGATGGAACCCTCGGTTGAACAGATCCTCGCCTCGCCCCGTGCAGCCCACATCGCCGAACAGCTGCAAGCGGCCCTGCAAGCCGAGGCCGAACGCCGAACCACGTTCCGGGAGTGGGTCACGCCCGATATGAAAGCCGAGTTCATCAACGGCGAGGTGGTGCTGCATTCCCCAGCCTGGGCACGGCATAACCAGGCGGCTGGTCGTTTGTATACCCTGCTGCACCTCCACGTCGAGTTGCACGACCTGGGCCAGATCGGGATAGAGAAGTGGATGGTGGCCCTCAGCCGCAACGACTACGAGCCGGATGTCTGCTTCTGGCGCAAGGAGGTGGCCGCCACCTTCCTGCCCGACCAACTGCTGTTCCCGGTCCCGGACTTCATCGCCGAGGTGCTCTCCGACACCACCCGCCACCGGGACCTGGACACGAAGCTGGTCGATTATGCCGCACACGGCGTAGGGGAATACTGGGTCGTCGATCCCGAAACGCAGACGGTTTCGCAGTACCTGCTGGCGGACGAGGCTTACCACCTGCACCTGCGCTCGGACTCCGGGGTGGTGCGCAGTGTGGCCGTGGCGGGGTTCGTCCTGCCCATCCCGGCCCTGTTCGGGGCTGGGGCCTTTCGGGAGGCACTGCCTGCCGGGAGACCCGACTGAGGTGCAGCAGCCGATGTCGTTGCAGCCTCCTGCGCCTTCACGAGGTTGTTTAACCCTGTTACCGTCGCTCTCATGCTCGCTGGAAAATCCTGGGAAGAATGGATCGCCCAATACGCGCAGAGCCATCAACACCCGGTCAACCGTTTCCTGCACACCCTCGGCATCCCGCTGATTGCGTTGTCGCTGCCCTTGTTCCTGGTGTTGCTGGTACAGCCGGGGTGGTGGGCAGTGCCGGTGGCGATGTTCGTCGTCGGGTGCGGGGCCGACGCCAACACCCATCCGCGCGGCGGCCCAAACCAGGAACAACTCGCCCGGCAGCACGGGGAGAGTCTCGGCCGCGAGGTATGCCGCGTGTTGGAATCGCCGTTGGCGCCCGTATCCGGGCCGT
>CAZLRO010000049.1:6732-17784 GCA_964561865.1 uncultured Rhodothermaceae bacterium
TGGTGGTTCGCCAAGCTGCGCGGACAGGCGTGAGGACCGACCTTTCCAGGAAACACCTGCTGCACCATGCCTGACCTGCATCTGGTTGCGATTGGCCGCGACGGGACGCCCTCGGAACCGGTCGAAGCCTTGCCGGAGACCGCCCGCAAGATTTGCGCGGGCATGAGGGCCTTTTACGGGAAGATCGGGTTTGTCCCGCCGTGGATCGGCTACCTGGCCCTGGACGGGGTAACCTGCGTGGGTACATGCAGCTTCAAGGCTCCGGTACAGGAAAACCGGGTCGAGATTGCCTATTTCACGTTCCCGGAGCACGAAGGGCGGGGTTATGCCACCCGCATGGCCCAGGCGCTGGTGGCGCTGGCTGTCGAAGCACAGCCCGGCGTGCTGGTCACCGCCCAGACGCTGCCTGTCGAGGGTGCGTCTACCTCCCTCCTGAAAAAGCTCGGCTTCCAGCGGGCTGCCGATGTACAACATCCCGAAGACGGCCTCGTCTGGGAATGGCACTACCCTGCATCCGGTCAGAGCGCCGGGGCGAACGGATGAGACGAAGACACGAGGAAGGAAGCAGGAGTCGAGGTATAGGTCCACGCTCCTCTTCTCGTCTTGCAATCAAACAAAGATGCAAGCAATCCCCCATCTCCATACCCCTCCTACACGAATGTTCATTTCACTCCGTCTTACTGGCATCGTGCTGCTGGGCAGTGTGATGGCCTGTAACCGCCCTTCCGAACCTGCGCTTTCTTCGCCTCTCACCCAGGCTATCTCCCTGCCAGTCGTGCAGGTCTGGCGTAGCCCGACGTGTGGCTGTTGCCTCGCGTGGGTCGAGCACCTGCGCCAGGCGGGTTTTACGGTGAACGTGCGGGAAACCGACGACATGGCGGCGGTGCATGATTCGCTGGGGGTGCCCGCCTCGATGCAGGCTTGCCACAGCGGCACGGTGGGCGGATACCTGGTAGAAGGGCACGTCCCGGCGGCAGAGGTGAAGCGCCTGCTTGCCGAGCAGCCCGCACTCCGGGGCATCGCGGTGCCGGGGATGCCGATGGGGTCGCCGGGGATGGAGACGCCGGGCTACCCGCCCGATACGTACCAGGTGATGGGGTTCGACACCACGGGTGCCCGCCCCATAGCCTCCTATCGCGGCCTCGAACGGCTGTGACGCAATCAATCGTCATAGGGGCCTCTCGAAGGGGTTCGACGGATGATGCCAACACAGGCCGTCCGCAGCGGCGGCTGTAACACCGGACCTAGAGGGGATAACGATAGCAAGAATGGCTGTAAAACGCAACGTGTGCTCTGAGGGGCCTTCAGTGCCCCTCGACCAGCCGTTGCAGCGCCTCTCCAGTGAGGCGGAAGGTCGTCCAGTCGTCCAGCGGCCTTGCCCCGATGCGGCGGTAGAAGTCGATGGCGGGGGTGTTCCAGTCCAGCACGCTCCAGTCGAGGCGCTGCCCGCCACGGGCGATGGTGCGCGTGGCGACTTCTCGCAGGAGGGCCAGTCCCACGCCCTGCCCGCGCATTTCGGGCACCACGTACAGATCTTCGAGCCAGGTGCCCCAGCGCGTCAGGAACGTGGAGTAGTTGGGGAAGAAGAGGGCAAATCCCAGCGGCTGGCCGGTCTCCCGGTCTTCCGCCAGCAGGGCTTCCAGGCGAGGGCTGGCCGCCGGGTGCAGGTGTGCCCGCAGCGCTACCACGTCGGGGCGTGCTTCGTGCCGCAGCCGTTCATAGGCGGCCAGTTGCAGGATCAGGTCGGCCAGGACTTCGGCATCGTCGGGAGTGGCCGGGCGGAGGTGCAGGTTCACGGTCATGGGTTATCTTGGGTCCAACACCAACCCGTCAACGCGGCATGACTGCGCTCGATCCGGCTTCCCACGGCATTTCATTCGGTACGGCCCTGCGCGTGTGGCTCCGGGTGGCGGTGCAGAGCTTCGGCGGACCGGCAGGGTAGATTGCGGTGATGCACCGGATCCTCGTGGAAGAAAAGCGCTGGGTGAGCGCGGCGCGGTTCCTGCACGCGCTCAACTACTGCATGTTGCTCCCCGGCCCGGAAGCCCAGCAACTCGCCACCTACCTCGGCTGGTTGCTGCACCGGACGAAGGGCGGGCTGGCGGCGGGACTGCTGTTCATCCTGCCCGGCTTCCTGGCGATCCTGCTCCTGAGCATCCTCTACGCCCACTTCTATGATACCGGCTTCGTGCAGGCGCTGTTCTTCGGCCTCAAGCCCGCCGTGCTGGCCGTCGTCGTGGAGGCGGTGATCCGCATCGGGAAGCGGGCACTGAAAAACCGGGTGATGCAGGTCCTGGCGGGGCTGGCGTTCCTCGCACTGTTCTGCTTCGATGTGCCGTTCCCCTGGGTGGTGGTGGCTGCTGGACTGGTCGGGTTCATCGGTGGGCGGTGGCGCGAAGACCTGTTTTACGTGATCAAGGGCCATGCTGCTGAACCCGACGCGGCGGTGATCGACACGCTGGCCGTGCATACCCGTCCGTCGTGGGGCCATGTGCTCCGCACCGGGGTGTTTTGGCTGGCCGTCTGGTGGCTGCCGCTCCTGACCCTGCACTTCGCCCTGGGGTCGGTGCATGTGTTCGTGCAGCAGGCGCTCTTCTTCAGCCAGGCCGCCGTGGTGACGTTCGGTGGGGCCTACGCTGTGCTCGCCTACCTCGCCCAGCAGGCAGTGGACGTCTATGGCTGGCTCCGGCCCGGCGAGATGCTGGACGGCCTGGGCATGGCCGAGACTACGCCGGGGCCACTTATCATGGTGGTGCAGTTCGTCGGCTTCCTGGGGGCCTACCGCAACCCCGGCTCCCTCGACCCATTGCTGGCGGGCGTGCTCGGCTCGGTGGTGACGGTCTGGGCCACGTTTGCCCCGTGCTTCCTGTGGATCTTCGCCGGTGCGTCGTTCATCGAACACCTGCGTGGGCAGAAAGCCTTCGCGGCGGCACTCTCGTCCATCACAGCGGCCGTGGTGGAGGTAGTGCTGAACCGCTCTACGGTCCACTGCGCCTGCATGTGCCCGACAGGGCGACGCTGGATCCAGCCGCCCTGGGCATCGCCCTGCTGGCCTTCGTGCTGCTCTTCCGCACCCAGTGGGGGGTGTTACCAATGCTGGGCATCTGCGTTGCCGCAGGAGTGGCCTGGCGGCTGGTGCTGGGATGAACCAGAAGGGAGTATGGGGGTTAAACACCTTGAAAATCTAAACCATCATTTTAGAATTTCAAGGTAACATGACCCTTCTGGCCCGTGACCTGCTGAGGACGCAAGTTCATACGGCGCTTCAGCGCAGCCGGGTAGTGGCGCTGCTGGGGCCGCGTCAATGTGGAAAGACCACCCTGGCGCGGCAGTTCGTCCCTCCAGATACCCCCGGCTATTTCGATCTGGAAGACCCTGTCAGCCTGTCCCGGCTGGATGAACCGATGACCGCCCTGCGCCCGCTCGAAGGGCTGGTCGTGATCGACGAGGTACAACGTCGCCCGGACCTGTTTCCGATCCTTCGGGTGCTGGCCGACCGCGTGCCGTTGCCTGCCCGCTTCCTCGTGCTGGGTAGCGCTGCCCCCGACCTACTGCGCCAGTCGTCTGAATCGTTGGCCGGGCGGCTCGAAACGGTGACGATGGGTGGGTTGAGCCTGGCCGAAGTGGGCGTGGACAGGCAGCAAAACCATTGGCTGCGGGGTGGATTCCCCCGCTCTTTTCTGACCGAGATTGAGGCTGACAGCGTGGCCTGGCGCAAAAACTTCATCCAGACCTTGCTGGAGCGCGACTTGCCTGCGTGGGGCGTAGGGTTCTCGGCCAACACCCTGCACCGGTTCTGGACGATGGTGGCCCATTACCACGGGCAGGTATGGAGCCACGCCGAGCCAGCCCGCACGCTTGGCGTCTCCGAGCCGACCGTCCGTCGCTACCTCGACCTGCTCGAAAGCGTGTTCATGGTGCGCCTGTTACGTCCCTGGCATGAAAACCTGCAAAAGCGGCAGGTCAAGTCCCCCAGGGTCTATGTACGCGATACTGGGTTGCTGCATCATCTGTTGGGCATCCGGTCGCTCAATGATCTGTGGTCACACCCGAAAAGCGGCAGTTCATGGGAAGGCTACGTCATTGAAGAGGTGGTCCGCATGGTCCAGCCGGACGAAGTGTATTTCTGGGCGACCCATGGGGGTGCCGAACTCGACTTGCTGATGTTCAAGGACGGTCGCCGCATCGGGGTCGAGTGCAAGCGGGCAGATGCCCCCCGCCTGACCCCTTCGATGCGCACGGCGCTGGAAGACCTGCGCCTGGACTTCCTGCTGGTGGTGTATCCCGGAACACAGCGCTACCCGCTGGCCGCTCAGGTTGAAGTCGTACCCCTGTCGATGCTGGCGCACCCGGTCTCCGTCTCTGAAATCCTGCCCTGATCCTCATTGCCGGATGATCATGCGCGTGGTCTGGGCACTGCCCACCCCGATGCGGTAGAAGTACACCCCCGGCGAGAGGATCCGCCCATCCAACGTCACCCTGTACCGACCCGCCCCCTGCCGCGCCTCCACCAGGCGGGCCACCTCCCGCCCCAGCACATCGTAGACGGTCAGGCGCACCGGGGCCGTGTCCGAGAGGCTGTAGTTGATGGTGGTTGCCTCGGAGAAGGGGTTGGGGTAGGCCTCGGTCAGGGTCAGCGGGTAGCGGGTGCGCACCGGAGGCGGGAGCGAGACGGTGGTACAGACGGCCTCAAGATACCCCTGATGTCCCCAACCCTCCTGTGGATTCGGGCGAACGGTTGCTTACACCCCATGAATGGTCGAAAACCTGACGTGAATGGTCAACCACCCTCACCGGTAGCGCCGGTAGAAGTCGTCCTCGTCCTCATCCCCGCTGTCGTCGTCTCCGTCGTCGTCGGGGGGGGTGATGGCCAAGCGCATGGCCCCTGACTCCTTGTCTTCAGGGTTCAAGGACGGATCCAGCGCCGGGGCCAGTCATCGAAGTGTGCCGTCTCTACCCCATTCACCAGGAGGGTGTAGAGGGTACGATCCGGAAAGGCATTGACCCGGATTCGATAGTCTCCTGTGGGTGTGCGGAGCTGGTACGGACAGACCGGATCCCCCCCGCGCTCCCAGACGAGCTTTCGCTGAAAAAGGTTCTGGACTTTGATTTCCATACGATTCAAGGTTCAGCCAAGCAGCCGGTCGAAATCGGGATTTGTCCTACTGGAACCGTTGAGGATTGCCTCATAGCAGCGATCTCCTGACAGCCCTGCTTCTCGGGCACGGGCAAGTAGAAAATCGAAGGTGGGGCCATCGGGGTTGCCATAGACAGCAACGTCCCTGGCTCGGAGAAGTTCTCTTTCTACCGGGTCTGGCATCAATGCGCGTGCTTCCAGGCGGGCATCATGTCGGATCTGCCAGGCCATCTGTGCCCGTGTCTCCAGCCCATAACCCGCTTCCATCCATTGCTGATTCAGGCTGGAAATACCCGCCACGCGCTCCAGATACCAAAGGCGGATTTCCGCATTCGTCATGGTGTTACCGATAGCGCCGGTAGAAGTCGTCCTCGTCCTCATCCCCGCTGTCGTCGCCGTCGTCGTCGGGGGGTTTGATGGCCGAGAGCATCGACCCCATCATGTCGCTGTAGCGGCTGCCGGTCTCGAACAGGTCCTTGCCCAGGAGCGAATGCTGGTAGAGGGCCTCCAGCACGAACTCCATCGCCGAGGCGGCTTCGGCCTCAGTGGACGGCTTGGTATAGCGCCGGACGAGCGTGCCCAGCCCATCCACCTGCGAGAACGCCTTGCAGAAGGCGGCGAAACGCTGATCCTGGGTGACCTCCACCCGGTGGCCTTTGGTGAACCAGGCCAGCACCTGCTGGTAGGGTGCGCGGCCTTCTTTCTTGTCGGAAGGGTCCGGGAAGTACCGGGTGAAGATGGTCTTGACGGCCTTGCCGATGAGGAGCCGGGCCACGTTCTGCGCCCCTTCCTGCTCGCCCTCGTACACCAGTTCCACCTTGCCCGTGATGGCGGGTTCAACGGAGAGCAGGTCGCTCACCCGCACCGTCGTCTCCGCCTCGCCGTGCAGCAGGGCACGGCGCTCCGCCGCCGAGAGCAGGTCCTCGAACGCCGCCCGGGTCATGCGCGCCGAGACACCGGACTTCTGGTCCACATATTCGCTCTGTCGCGCCTCGAAGGCGATCTGCTCGATGACCTCGCGGAAATAGTACGGGACGTGGACGCGGACGCCCCCGCGGTCCTGCCAGGCTTCCTGCTGGGTGATGGCGATGCCCACCTCCAGCGTCTTCGGATAGTGCGTGATGACCTGGCTGTCGATGCGGTCCTTGAGCGGGGTGATGATGTTGCCCCGGTTCGTGTAGTCCTCCGGGTTGGCCGTAAACACCAGCAGCAGGTCGAGCGGGAAGCGGATGTTGAAGCCGCGGATCTGGATGTCCTGCTCTTCGAGGATATTCAGCAGCCCTACCTGGATACGGGGCTGGAGGTCGGGCAGTTCGTTGATGGCGAAGATGCCCCGGTTGGTGCGCGGGATGATGCCGAAGTGGATGACCTCCTCGTCGGCGTAGGTGAGCTTGCGGTGGGCCGCCTTGATGGGGTCGATGTCGCCGATGAGGTCGGCGATGGTGGTGTCGGGCGTGGCGAGCTTTTCGCCGTAGCGCTGATCCCGATGCAGCCAGTCGATGGGCGTGTCGTCGCCCCGGGCTGCCACGAGGTCCCGTCCGTACCGGGAGATGGGGGCCAGCGGATCGTCGTTGACCTCGCTGCCTGCGACGATGGGGAGGTACTCGTCCAGCAGGCTTGGGAGCAGGCGGATGATGCGGCTCTTGGCCTGGCCGCGCAGCCCCAGCAGGATCAGGTCGTGCCGCCCCAGCAGGGCGTTCTGGATCTGCGGGAGGACGGTCTGGTCGAAGCCAAGGATGCCGGGAAACAGGTCTTCTCCGGCCTTGAGCCGGGCAATGAGGTTGTGGCGGAGTTCGTCCTTGACGGAACGGCGGCGGTAGCCCGATGCTTTGAGTTCACCGAGGGTCTGGATAGAGGGGCGTGCCATGCGGTTGGGGTCGGGTGAAACGGGCACCGCTGGCACGCAGGGCTGCATCCGGTGGTTCCCTCCTCAGGGCCTGCAACCGGTTTCTCGTTCACCGGGCCTAGAACCCCGACCCGGCCGAGCGCATCCGATGGATGTGCCGCACGGTGCCGTCGGCCTCGCCAACGAGCACATCGGTTGCCAGGCCCAGGAACAGGCCATGGTCGAGCACGCCGGGCAGGTCGTTGAGGATACGGTCGAGGCCCTGCGCATCGCGGATGCCGGGGAACCGGGCGTCGATGATCCAGAAACCCTGGTCGGTGACCACCGGGCCGTCCTTGCGCTGGCCGAGGCGCAACTCGGCGTCGGCCCCCAGCGTGCGCAACGCCCGCAGCACCGGCGTGACGGCCATCGGCATCACCTCGACGGGCACGGGGAACCGGCTGCCGAGCACCTCTACCATCTTGGTCGGATCGACCAGCACCACGAACCGCCGGGCCTGCGTGGCGACGATCTTCTCGCGGGTCTGGGCAGCCCCCCGGCCCTTGATCAGGTCGAGGGCCGGGCTGACCTCATCGGCCCCGTCGAAGGCCAGGTCGAGACGTTCTACCTCGTCCAGCGTGGTCAGGGGAATGCCATGTTCGCGGGCCAGTCGTTCGGCAGAAAACGAGGTGGGTACCCCCACCACCGAGAGGCCCTCGTAGCGGATACGCCGCCCCAGGGCCTCAATGGCAAACGCGGCAGTGGAACCCGTGCCCAGCCCCAGGGACATCCCGTCCCGAATCAGGGAGACTACCTGCTGAGCCGCTGCCTGCTTTGCCAGGTCTTGTGACATGCGCTGTGATCCGTGTCTGTGGTCAACATACGACCCCAAAATACGGACACAGCCGGGGACATGCGCAGCCAGCGTAGGCTCTTCGTACTCGTTCCTACTCGTACCGGAGCGACTCGATGGGGCGGAGACGGGCGGCCTTGAGGGCCGGGTAGCCTCCGAAGATGAGGGCGACGGCCGTCACCAGCACCACGGCTGCGATGGCCCACCCCACCGGGAAGGTGGCCGAGATCTCGAAGTAGAGGGCGGTGAAGTTACCCACGAGCGCCCCCAGCAGGATGCCCAGCAATCCCCCGATCTGGCACAGGAAGAAGGCTTCGATGAGGAACTGCCGCATGATGTCCCGCCGCTTGGCACCGAGGGATTTGCGGATGCCGATCTCGCGCGTGCGCTCGGTCACCGACACGAGCATGATGTTCATGATGCCGATCCCGGCGGCGAGCAGCGAGATGAACCCGATACCAGCCCCGGCGGTCGTGAGCGTGCCGGTAAAGGCATCGAAGATGCTCTGCATCGAGTCGTTCGTCGAGATCTCGAAGTTGTTGTCCTCGCCCGGCCGCACCTTGCGGATGGTGCGCATCCGCCCGATGGCTTCCTCCATGGCGGCCTGGAGCTGGGCCGGGTTGTGTACGCGCACGCTGATCGAGGCGATGTTGCGGTCGTAGCCGTAGAGCGTCAGGCAGCGCGTGAGCGGGGCGAAGAGGCGGTTGTCCTGGTTGAAGCCGAGGAAGCTGCCCTTCTCCTTGAGCACCCCGATCACCTGGTACTTGTGCCCGCCTACCCGCACTTCCTTGCCTAGCGGCGTCTCGTTCACGAACAGGTCGTTGGCGATCTTTGAGCCGAGCACCACCACCGAACGGGCATAGAGCACGTCTTCCTCGGTAAAGAACCGCCCCTGGTCCAGTTCATAGCTGAAATTGCCCAGCATGTTCTCGTCACTGCCCATCAGGAACACGTTCGGCTCCGGGGTTTCCCGCCCCCCGTAGTGCACGGCTCCCATGTGAAAATCCTCCAGCACACTCACACTCACCGGGATGTTCATGCTGGGCTTGAACCGTTCTACCTGCTCGTAGGTGATGCGCGGACGGTTCCACAGGCCCGGACCGCCGTCGTTGATCTGGATCGGCGGTGTGCGCGAGATGGTGAACGTAGAGGCCCCCAGGAATTGCAGCTTCTCCTTGAAATACACGTCGATCACCTTCACCGCCGTCACCGAGACGATGATGGCAAACACGCCGATCACCATGCCCAGCAGCGTCAGGGCCGACCGCAGCTTGTGGCCGCGCAACGACTCCCAGGCCATGCGGAGCGATTCGAGAGGGTTCATGTTGGAAGGAGGGAATGGAAAAAAGAGAACGAGGATGGGGAACGGGTTTCCCAAACATCCCATCACCAACGGCTAACAGCCCATGGCTAACAGCAATCCTTACTCATACCGCAGGGCTTCAATCGGCTCGGAGCGGGCAGCGCTCCAGGCAGGGGCCAGGCCAAAGACCACGCCGACAAGCACGCAGATGAGAAAGGCCACGCCGATGGTCCCGATGTCCACAAAGGCGGGCAGAAAGCTCCGCACCACCAGCGCCAGCGGCAGCGAGATCAGCACCCCCATCAGCCCACCTACCATGCAGACGACGACGGCCTCAATGAGGAACTGGGTAAGGATGCTGCGCCGCTTGGCCCCGACGGCTTTCCGGATGCCGATCTCACGGGTACGCTCCTTCACCGAGACGAACATGATGTTCATCACTCCGATGCCGCCTACCAGCAGCGAGAGGGCCGTCAGCCCGATGCCGATGGAGTAGATGGTGGCCTTGACCGGGGCGATCTGTTCCCGGAGCGTCTGCTGCTCGTTGATCTCGAAGTTGTTCTCCTCCAGCGGGTCCAGCCGCCGGGCCACCCGCAGGATGCCCGTCATCTCATCTTTCGCCTCTTCGGTCAGGGCTGCATTCTGGATCCGCACCTGGACCGAGACATCCCGCCAGCGCAGGCCGAACTGTTGCTTGAAGGTGTTGTAGGGGATGAAGATCTGCGAGTCCGTAGAGGTAGACCCTTCCGAGCCGGTGCCCTTCTTCTTGAAAACCCCCACCACCTGGTAGCGCTGCCCGCCGATGCGGATGCTCTTGCCCAGCGGGTCCTCGAATGGAAACAGCTCCTCGATGATGGTAGGGCCGACCACAGCCACCGCACGGGCACTCTGCGCGTCGAACTCGGTGAAGAAATACCCCTCGGCGATGTCGGTCACATGCACTTCCGGGTAGGAAGCCGTCGTGCCGTAGATGCTGATGTTCGAGAGACGCCCGTTGGCATTTGTCACAGAGGCCGATTCCCAGACACGGGGGGCGGCGGCAACTGCGTACCGGGACTTCGCCATGACGGCGTCGGCCAGGTCGGCGGTCATCTGGGGGCGGTTAATGTAGTTCCACCACTTGAACCCCGGCCCGCCCACCCAGGGCCATTTCTCTATGTAGAGCACGTCGGTGCCCAGCTCGGCCATGTCGTTCTCGAAGCCCTGTTCAAGGCCGTTGACGACCGTCGCCATCAAGGTGACCGAGACGATCCCGATGATGATCCCCAGCGTGGTGAGAAGGGCCCGCAGCTTGTTGACGCGGATGGCCCGCAGGGCGATGAGCACCCCTTCCCAGAATTCAAGCAGGTTTTGTCGCACGGGTGGTTCGAGCGGTCACGGTGAAGACAGTGGTGGACTCCCCGCCTACGCACGGGTGACGGCGAGGTTGCACCCGGTGGCCGCGTCTTTCAGGGCATCAGCACGGCAAACAGCGCCCCGGTTACTGCATCATAAAATCAAAGAAATTATAGTCAAATTGACTATATTATAGTCAATTTGACTATAATTTACGGATGTTTAACAGAGGGTGGGCTGTGTCAGGTAGCCGTTGTGGCCTGCGGTGCCGCTGGGGGGTAGGATCAGCGTACCCGGATCATACGCCTGTTTTCAGCCTTATGGGTTGTGTTGAACGACCGGATACACGAATTTAGGGACAGGTTCCCCTACCTTAATCTGGAACAAACGGTCATGGGCAAGTTGCGTATTCTGGGAGAGTTCTGGGATTTCCTGCGTGTCCGCAAGAAGTACTGGCTGGCCCCCATCGTGCTCCTGCTGCTGCTCTTGAGCCTGCTCATCGTGCTCACGCAAGGCTCGGCGCTGGCTCCGTTCATCTATGCGCTGTTCTAGGGGTACGACCTTTGGTGAAATCAATCGTGTCCCAAAGCAAAGCGTAC
>CAZLRO010000050.1:0-17675 GCA_964561865.1 uncultured Rhodothermaceae bacterium
ATTTGACTATATTATCGTCAATTTGACTATAATCAGTACTGAGGCTGAACTCTCAGGTCGCATGATACAAACCGGGAGGCGCAGATGGTATCGCCTCCGCAGGTTCTTCAAAACACAATGCCCAGGGCCAGGAGGAGGCTGCGGTTGTGCAACGCCGGTTCGCGCATCCGGGCGTTGGCGAGGCCCTGTGCCCCCCGCAGTTCCAGGGACAGGCGTTCGGAGCCGAGCAGGTATTCCAGCCCCGCCCCGGCGGTCAGGCCATAGTCCCAGGATTCCACCGTCTGGTCTTCCTCGTCGAACGTCGGCCCGCCGGTGAGGGCCTGGTAGCGGATGCGGGCGCTGCCCTTGTAGCCGAGGTAGGGGCCGGCAAACACCTTGGGCGACCAGCGGTGGCCCCGGTCTATCCGGTACGCCACCAGGAGCGGCACCTCCACATAGACGATGTCGAGTTCGAAGTGGATCGGGATGTCGTCAATCTGGCTGGTCCCCTCGGCTCCCTTGATCAGGTACATCAACTCCGACTTGAGGATGAAGCCGTTGCCCGCGTCGTAGCCGAGGGCGGCCCCTCCGCCCCAACTGGTCTGGGACTCGACCGTCGTGAAGTCCTCCGTCTCGCCGATGAGGGTGCTACCCGCCACCCCCAGCTTGATTTCGGCCATCAGATCCTGGGCCGCCCCGGGTCGTACCAGGACCAGGCACAGGAGCAGGAGCGCGATACGCATAGGGCGAGCAGGGCTGGTCGTAAAAACGCTAAGGTATGCGTCGAACGGCGGGGATTCAATGCAGAACGCCATCCCTGTGTGGCGGGGCAATCTCAAGGAAGCTTCAAGGCAAGGGGAATGCCGGTTGCGTATTTTACCCTGCATCAGCCGGAACAGGGCTATGGACACCTCCGCCGACCATACGTTGCCAGAGGAAGCGCCGCCGTCGGTGCGCCGTACGCTGGGCACGCGGCTGTGGTTCGTCTGGGCGATGGGGTGGGCGGTGCTGGATACCCTCTTTTTCGCCGTATGTTCGACGGTGGCCTACCATATACGTCCCTCACCCACCACCTTCCAGTGGTGGTGCCGCCGCTGGTCGGCCTCGTTGCTGGGGGGGATGGGGATGCAGGTGCAGGTCTCGCAGGAAGAGGCGCTCCCGCCCGACCAGCCACATGTATACGTGGTGAACCATCAGAACGCCCTCGACATCCCGGTGCTGGGGGTCGCCTTGCCCCATCCTTTCGGGTATGTGGCGAAGGCGGAACTGGAGCGGGTGCCGTTTCTGGGGGCGGCCATCCGGTTCTCCCCGTCGGTGTTTGTGGACCGCCGGGATGCACGCCGTTCACTCGAGAGCCTGCAACGCGCCGGGGCGCAGATTCGGGCGGGCAGCTCGGTGGTGGTCTTTGCCGAGGGCTACCGTTCCTACCGACATGCCCTGAACCCGTTCAAGAAAGGGGCGTTCATGCTGGCCGTCGAAGCTGGGGTGCCCCTCGTGCCGGTGGTCGTCCACGATAGCCACCTGCGCATGGACGAGCGGTACCACACGGCCTGGCCCGGCACGATCCACGTCACCATTGGCACCCCCTTGCCGATGGCAGGCTTGCACCGCCGGGATGTCCCTGCGGTGATGGAGCAGGTGCGCACCCGGATGGAAGCGATGCTGGGGAGGCGCGGGTAAGGAGTTCGGATTGCGGATCTCGGATTGGGTCGGGGCGGCCCCATCCCTCCGTGTCATTGTGAGGAGCATGGTCGATCATGGTCGATCTCATGAGATTGACCATGATGAGATCGACCACAAGCCTGCCCCCTGTCATCCCCATGTAGGCGGGGAGAAGGCGGGGGTGGCAATCTCGACGCTGGGCGTTAATTAGACACTGCTGGCTGGTGGCAAGGGCGAGATCATCATGTCGGCTCGGCGATCAAGATCGCCCGACGACCTCCTCGTGATGATACCAGGGGGCGGTTGTTGACTTCAGGTCTACCTCCCCTAGCCCCTCCTTCGCATGGAGGGGGACTGGAGGCCGCACCAAGTACAAAGCACCAAGTACTAAAAAGCTAACGGCTAACAGCTTCATCCCCCATGTCCATCACCCTCGAAGACGTGCGTTACATCGCGGCGCTGGCACGGCTGCATTTTTCGGAGGCCGAGGAGCAGCAACTGGCCCGGCAGATGGAGGCCATTCTCGGCTACATGGCAAAGCTGAATGAGCTGGACACGACCAACGTGCCTCCGATGGTACACGTGCTGGACCTGTACAACGTGTTCCGGGAGGATCGGGTAGTGGCGCGCATCACCCATGCCGAAGCCCTCCAAAACGCCCCCGAGACCGACGGGGACTACTTCCGGGTGCCGAAGGTAATTGAATAGGGTCGGAGCAAAACGTGTATCTTCTCAAGAACGGTGTGGTTTTGGCCCCGGGCCACCAGTTTCCGCCCTGAACCTCGCACCGCAAACGCCCGCTGACATGGCAAAAACGACCAAAGCCCCTCGCCGTAATGCCCCCCCACGCACGGAAACGCCGGGATTCTGGGACCGCCTCCCGGCGTCTGCCCGGCACGGACTGGCCCTCGGCGTGCTGGTTGTCGTGTCCCTGACATTCTTCGCCCCCCTGCATTTTTCCGGCAAGCACCTCGTCGGCGGGGACACGGTGCAGTGGCGCTCAATGGCACAGTCGATGATCGCCCACCAGGAGCAGACCGGCGAACCGGCGCTTTGGGCGACAAATGCCTTTGCCGGGATGCCGGGCTACATGATCTCCTATGCCACCCAGGTCCCGCAACTGGACGACCTGCCGCGCCTGCTCTACGACCTGCTCTGGCCCACGTCGCACTTCCTGATCCTGCTCGTGGGGATGTACCTGTTGCTCTGGTACCAGACGCGCAACACGTTTGCCGGGGTGCTTTCCGCCATCGCCTTCGGGCTGACCACCTACTTGCCGGTGATTCTGGTGGCCGGGCACAACTCGAAGTTCATCACCCTGTGCTGGTCGCCCTGGCTGCTGCTCACGTTTGCGTATGTCCTGCGGCAGCCAAAGCTGTTGTCGGCGCTGCTGTTTGCGGTGGCGCTGGCGGTGAACCTGCGGGCCGGGCATGTGCAGATCACCTACTATGTGGCGTTTCTGCTGGGGGTGTGGTGGGGCTTCGAAGCCATCGCGGCCTTCCGGAACAGCCAGGGACGGGCGTTCGGAGCCGCCACCGGCTGGCTTGTGCTGGGGACGGTGCTGGGGGTGCTGATGGTGGCCCAACCCTACCTCGCCCATGCCGAGTACAAGCAGTACACCATCCGGGGGGCTGTGGCGGGAGGAGAGGCCGCCGCTGGACTGGACTGGCGCTATGCGATGGGCTGGAGCCAGGGTGTGGGGGAACTGTGGACGCTTCTGATGGCCGATGCCTACGGTGGAGGGGGGCAATATTACTGGGGGCCAAAGCCTTTCACGGGCGGGCCGCATTATGTGGGCGGCCTCGTCCTGCTGCTCAGCCTGCTGGCCCTGTGGCGGATCCGCAGGCCCTCCGTGTATGCCTTCGGCCTCGCGGCCCTGTTGATGATCCTGTTCTCCCTCGGCGAGTACTTTCCTGCACTCAATGCCTTCATGTTCAACCACTTCCCATTGTTCAACGCCTTCCGGGTGCCGGAAACGTGGCTGGTGGCGGTTGCGCTGGCACTGGCAACCCTGGCAGGCTTCGGGCTGGCGGCGGTGATGGAGCGGGAAACGGAAGCCGTCGCCGAGCAGTCCGCGACACGCACGGTGTTGGCCGCTACAGCCGGACTGGTGGTGCTGGTGCTGTTGCTCTTCGGGATGAAAGATGCTTTCTTCGATTTCGCCAGGGTGGGCGAGCGCGCGACTATCACCCAGCAACTGGCCCAGGCCAACAATGTGTCGCCGGAGGACCCCCGCGTCGGCCCGGCTGTCGACCAGATCGTCCAGCAGCTCCGCGACGAGCGAGTAGCCCGCTTCGAGGGCGATGCCCTCCGCACGCTGCTGTTTATCGTGCTGGCAGGGGCCGCGCTGGCGCTGTTTCGCTACCGTGTGCTTCCCGGTCCGGTGTTGGGACTGGTGCTGGCGGCGCTCGTCGCGTTCGACCTCGGCGGGGCGGGACGGCGCTACCTGAACGAAGAGGTGCTGGTGGAAGGCAACTCGGCCGCCGACCAGATTCCCCGTTATGCCTATGACGACTTCCTGCTGGCCCGACAGGCGGAGGCGGGCGGCATCGGGCACTTCCGCGTCCTCTCGCTCGAAGGCAATCCGTCTACCACCGCTCGTCCATCGTACCACCACGAGTCGCTGGGGGGGTATCATGGGGCCAAGCTGCGGCTGTACCAGGATTTCCTGGACCAGGTGCTCATCGATACGACCAGCGGACGGATCAACCCCAAGGCCCTCGACCTGATGAACACGCGGTATGTGGTGGCCCAGGGGCTGCTGCCGGGCATGACCCCGGTCTTCGCCGACAGTGCCCGGGGGTTGGTGGTGCTGGAGAACCCGACGGCCGTCCCCCGCGCGTTTTTTGTGGGGCAGACCGAGGTGGTGCCGTCGGCAGCAGATACGTGGGCGCGCCTGCGGAGTGCTGCCTTCGACCCCCGCGCCGTGGCCCTTTTGCCCGAAGCGATCCCGGATTTCCAGCCCACCCCGCTCGACTCGGCCAGCACCGCTATCGCCACCCTGCGGGCCTACGGGCCACGCGAGATCGTGCTGGAGGTGGAGACCGACGCTCCACGCTTGCTGGTGATGAGCGAGGTGTACTACCCGGCGGGCTGGACCGCCACCCTGGATGACCAGCCGGTGCCCATCTACCGGGCGAACTATCTGCTACGTGCCGTTCCGGTACCGGCAGGACGCCACACCCTGACCATGCGCTTCGAACCGAAAAGTCATTCACGAGGACTGTGGATCGCCGGGGGTACAACCGCGCTGGTCTACGGCCTGACGATACTCCTGCTGGGAATCGGCTATCGGAAACGGCGTAACGCAGGATAACAGACCGGTAGCGGTGATTGCGGATCATGTCATTGCGAGGAGCGTAGCGACGTGGCAATCTCTTGCGGATTTTTCCAAGTACCAGCCAACAGCTAATGGCTAACAGCCAACAGCTATCCCCCACACTCCGTGTTGCGCCGTGTGTTGTTCATAACGTACTACTTCCCGCCGTCGGGGGGGCCGGGGGTACAGCGGGCGCTCAAGTTCGTCAAGTACTTGCCGGACTATGGCTGGCAGCCGACGGTGTTGACCGTCCATGCCGATCATGCGGCCTATCCTGACCTGGACCCGACGATGATGGCCGAGGTCCCGCTGGGGCTACAGGTGGAGCGCACGTATGCCTGGGACCCGTATGCCCTCTATGCGGGACTGCTGGGCCAGGAGAAGTCCGAGACGGTGGGGGTGTCGTTCACGGGGGAAGGGGAAGCGACCTGGAAACAGCGGCTGGCCCGGTGGTTTCGGGCGAACGTGTTCCTGCCGGATGCCCGTGCCGGATGGGGGCCGTTTGCCGTGCGTCGGGCGAAACGCCTGCTGGCACAAGGCCCGTTCGACGCACTCCTCACGACAGGGCCACCGCATTCGACCCACCGTATCGGGTTGCAGCTGGCCCGCCGCTACCGGCTACCCTGGCTGGCCGACTTCCGCGACCCGTGGACGGGCATTGATTACTACGACCTGCTGCCGATGACGGGGCTGGCCCGTGCGTGGGATGCCCGGATGGAACGCACCGTGCTGGAAACCGCCGACGTGGTCACTGCCGTCAGCCCTGCGATGGCGCGGGTGCTGTCCGACAAGGGCGGACGATCCTGCCAGGTACTGATGAACGGGTACGACCCCGAGGATTTTGCCGACGTAACGGCCCACCCGTCGCCCGACGTGTTCGACCTGACGTATGTGGGCAACCTGAACGAGGATCGCAACCCGGATGCGTTGTGGCAGGCGCTGGCCCGGCTGGAGGCCCCGGACCAGATGGCCGACCTGCGGGTGCGCCTTGTAGGGCATATCGACCCGGTGGTGATCCAGGCAGCGGAGCGCCGAGGGCTGGGCGACCTGCTCAAGCAACGGCGGTACGTCCCGCATCCGGAAGCCATCCAGACGATGAAGAACGCCGGGGTGTTGTTGCTGGTCATCAACCGGGTGCCAGGGGCCGAGGGCATTATGACCGGCAAGCTCTACGAATACCTCGCCTCCGGGCGGCCCATCCTGGGCATCGGCCCGGTGGCGGGCGACGCCGCCGCGGTGCTGGAAGCCACCGGGGCCGGACGCATGTTCGACTTCGACGATGTAGCCGGGGTCGCCTCGTTCGTCCACCAGCACTATGTGGCCTGGCAGATGGGCTACCCGAAGTCCGGTGCCACCGCCCGTGCCGCCGCAGCCTACAGCCGCCAGGGCCAGGCACAGGTGCTGGCGGGGTTGCTGGAGGCCCTGGCCACCCGGCGAGAAGTTGATGCCCAGATCCCTATTCCCTGACCTATTCCTGAACCCCTGTCTTCATGCGCATCGTCACCATTGTCGGGGCACGCCCGCAGTTTGTCAAGGCCGCCGTAGTCAGCCATGCGTTGCAGCAGTCCGGGTTGGAGGAGGTACTCGTCCACACGGGGCAGCACTACGACCCGCAGATGAGCCAGGTGTTCTTCGACGAGCTGGGCATCCCCGAACCGGCGGTCAACCTGGGGGTTGGCTCCGGCCCGCACGGTGCCCAGACGGGCGAGATGATGCGGGCGCTGGAGCAGTACTTGCTGGACCACCCGATGCCCGACGGGGTGCTCGTCTATGGCGACACCAACAGTACGATGGCCGGGGCGCTGGTGGCGGCGAAGCTGCACCTGCCCCTGGCCCATGTGGAGGCCGGGTTGCGCTCGTTCAACCGCCGCATGCCGGAAGAGATCAACCGGGTGGTGACCGACCACGTGTCGAACCTGCTCTTCTGCCCCACCGACACGGCGGTCGAGAACCTGCGGCGGGAGGGCATCACACAGGGAGTGGAACAGACGGGCGATGTGATGCTCGATGCCACGCACTTCTACGCCGAACGGGCCGCGGCCCAGGCCCCGCTTTCCCGCCTCACCACCCATGCGCCCGGGACGTACCACCTGGCAACCGTCCACCGTGCCGAGAACACCGACGACCCTGTGCGGCTGCGGCAGATCTTTGAGGCTTTCGCCCGGCTGGAGGCGCCGGTGCTGCTGCCCCTGCATCCCCGGACGCGCCACCGGCTGGCGGACGGCCTTGTGCCGAAGAATGTCGAACTGCGCCCACCCGCCAGCTACCTCGAAATGCTCACCCTCACCCGCCATGCCCGCCGTGTGCTGACCGACTCCGGGGGGTTGCAAAAGGAGGCCGTCTGGCTGGGGACTCCCTGCCTCACCCTGCGCGCGGAGACCGAGTGGATAGAGACACAGGCTAGTGGCTGGAACCAGGTGGTGGGCACCGATCCGGAGCGCATCGTGGCCGCGGCCCGGCAGGAACCCACCGCCCCGTTCGACCCCGGCCAGCCGCAAGCGGCAGCCCGCATCGCCCGGCTGCTGGTGACCTTCCGGGCGGCGACCTGAAACCGCATAAACCCTTTCGCGCAAAGAAAAAGCGGCGGCTTTGCAACAAAACCCGGCTTTGGGCGAATCACTACCGTTTTGCGCAGGCGGTGGGCAGGGAGCGCTTCCGGCAACCCCTTCGTTTGCGATGGTTTATCTACGTTCTTCCAGCAGTTGAATATGCGTTTTTCAAAGCGGTATGTGGTTCCGGCAGTGCTGCTGTTTGTCCTCGGCACAGTGTTGGGGATGCAGATCGAGTCGGTGATCTCCAGCACCGACACGTTCGAGCAGCTCCGGAAGCTGGAAGAGGCGTTCCTGATTGTGGACCGGCAGTACGTGGAAAGTGTGGATGCCCGTCAGCTCTCGGAAAGCGCCATCACCGGGATGCTGGAGCGCCTCGACCCCCATTCCGTGTTCATCAGTGCCGACGAGGCCCGCTCCGTGCAGGAGGGCTACCAGGGAGCCTTTGGCGGCATCGGCATCTGGTTCGAATCCCCGCCCAACGATACGGCCCAGGTCACCTCCACCATCGCTGGAGGGCCGAGCGAAAGCCTGGGCATCATGGCGGGTGATCGGATCGTCGCCGTCAACGACACCAGTGTGGTCGGCTGGAACTCGCTCGACATCCAGAAGCGGCTCAAAGGCCCTGTCGGCACGACAGTCTCGGTGACGATCCAACGCAGAGGCGTGCGGCAGCCGCTGCCCTTCACCATCACGCGCGGGCGCATCCCCCTCTACAGCATCGACAGCAGCTACATGATCGACGGGCAGACCGGCTACCTGCGCATCGGCCGGTTTGCCATGACCACCCACCAGGAGTTCCTCGACCACCTCGGGCGGCTCAAGGCACAGGGCATGAAACGCCTTGTGCTGGACCTGCGCGACAATCCGGGCGGGATCAAGGATGCCGCCGTCGAAATTGCAGACGAGTTCCTGCCGGGCGGACGCCGCATCGTCTACACGCAGGGGCGCAACCCCCAGGAGAATGAGAACGACGTGTCCACGCCGGGTGGGGTGTTCGAGACGCAGCCGGTGATCGTGCTGGTCAACGAGAATGCAGCCTCCGGCAGTGAAATCCTGGCCGGGGCGTTGCAGGATCACGACCGCGCCCTGGTTGTAGGACGGCGTACCTTCGGCAAGGCCCTCGTCCAGCGCCCCTTCCAGCTCCGCGATGGCAGCATCCTGCAACTGACCGTCTCGCGCTACTATACCCCGTCGGGCCGGCTCATCCAGACCGCCTACGAGACGGGTGACTATGAAGACTACTACGAGACGAAGTTCGCCAACCTGAAAGAAACCTTCAATCCGCGCGAATACGCCCAGCAGGTGCCGGACTCGCTCAAGTTCACGACGACGCACGGGCGGGTGGTTTTTGGCGGGGGGGGCATCCTGCCCGACGTAGTGCTGGCGCCAGATACGACGTCGGCCCTGTTCTCTCCCCTTGTGCAGGCGGTGGTGCAGACGGGTGCGAACGTACTGTTCGTGCGCGAATGGTACCTGGCCCGCGAGCAGGCGCTCAAGGCCCGGTGGCAGGACCAGGCCCCGGCGTTCTATAATACGTTCGAAGTGGACGAGGCCATGTGGCAGGACTTCTGGGCCTTTGCGGCCCGTGAGCAGGACCTGCGCCTCACGGACACCCCTGCTGAAGCCTCGGTGGAGCAGGGCGTTTTCACCCGTGCGGACGCTGAGGCCAGCCGCTCGGTGATCGAGACGATCCTCAAGGCCCGCCTGGCCCAGCGGCTCTACGGCAGCGAAGCCTGGTTCCCGGTCTTCAACCGGATCGACCCCACCGTCACGACTGCCCTCACCCTCTGGCCGAGTGCCGAGGAACTGACCACGTTGTCCATCCGTCCCGCCACAGGCCGGGGCACCGCTGGGTCGGGGCGCTGACGGGGCAGGCACCAGAAGTATACTTGCAGGACAAAAAGAGCGCCTCGCCACCTCCCTCTTTACTTTGCCTCCACAAACCCCGTATTTTCCCACGTCCTTTACCGCTGACACGGTTTTTGCTTAACCCGTTTTCCGAATCCGCCGATATCGTCTTGATACAGTAGCTACGGCTGTTTGTCTGTTCATCCCAAAAGCCTGTCATGCGACGGAAAACGTGTGCCTGTTGTAGCGTGGTGCTGTGCCTCAGTGCCCTGTTAGGGGCGGTGGGGGTGTATGCCCAGGCCGATCCGCTCTCGGTGCTGCTGCCTTCCCGGGCACGCCGCACTGTTCCCAGCGGCACCGAGGTGCGCCTGTCCACAGCGTCGGTCTCCAGTATCCTCTCCTTCAGCCGTCCGATCGGGGACCGGCAGTCGCTGCGCCTCAGCACCGAGTTTGTGCGGATGTCGCCGGCCTATGTAAAGATCGAAGGGGGCGGGCAGCCAGACTGGAAGTTCAAGGGTGTGCCCATCACCCTCGGCTACGAATACACGTTGCGAGATGAACAACGGCGCATGGTACCATTTGTCGGAGTGGGGGTGTCCTGCTACCTGAGCCAGGCTTCTCAGCGATTTGCGGAAGGTGCCTCGGTGCCGGTGGGCACAGGCGGGTATGCGCGGGAGTACGGGGTGGGTTATGGCACCCAGGCCTCCCTGGGGCTGCGCACGAACCTGAGCCCCCACCTCTCGGTGGTCGCCGAGGGCCGCTATCGCCTCGTCAACGGCCTCGCCCTGCGGGGGCAAAACCCGGACCAGGCCGAGTTCCCCATGTTCGATTTCGCCATTGGCTTCGGGTTCACGTTCTGAGGGCTGCCCGGTTGGACGTTCCCATCACGGAGCCGGTTAGGACAGGTAGCCAGCCCTCACCCTATCCATGGAACGCTACCTCACCCTCTTCGTCGATGCCTGGCGGAGCTATGCGGCCTGGCTGTGGCATGAGGTCACCCACCCGCACGCGGCCAACTTCTTCTACTGGCTGATCGGCGTCTCGCTCTTCTTCCTGGTCCTGGAGTGGGTCAAGCCCTGGCGGAAGACCCAGCCGAAGTTCCGGAAAGACTTCTGGCTGGACTTCTTCTACATGTTCTTCAACTTCTTCCTGTTCTCGCTCATCATCTACAACGCCGCGGCCGAGGTAGTTGTACACCTGTTCCGCGACCTGCTGGCGCTGGTGGGCCTCCGGAACCTGGTAGCCATTGAGATAGGCCGCTGGCCGGTGACGGCCCAGCTCCTCACCCTGTTCGTGGTGCGCGACTTTATCCAGTGGAACGTCCATCGTGTGCTGCACCGGGTTCCCTGGCTGTGGGAGTTCCACAAGGTCCACCATTCGGTCGAGCAGATGGGGTTTGCAGCGCACCTGCGGTACCACTGGATGGAGAATGTGGTCTACCGGGTGTTCGAGTACCTGCCCCTGGCGATGATCGGCTTCGGCATCGACGACTTCTTCGTCGTCCACCTGTTTGCCCTTGCCATCGGGCACTTCAATCATTCCAACCTGTACCTGCCGCTGGGGCCGCTCAAGTACCTGGTTAACAACCCGCAGATGCACATCTGGCACCATGCAAGGCACTGGCCGGAGAGCCATCCCTATGGCATCAACTTTGGCCTCACCCTCAGCGTGTGGGACTACCTCTTCGGCACGGCGGTCATCCCGCACGACGGACGGGACATTGAGTTGGGGTTCCCCGGCGTGGAGCAGTTCCCGAAGCATTTCGTCGGCCAGACGCTGCACGGGTTGGGGATGGACAAGGTGACGGACCGGCTCTGAGCAGAGGCCCACTCCTCAATCTTCCCAGGCGTCGAGCGTTTCCAGCACGGCCTCCACGATCCCGGCCTCCTCGACGGTGCGCACCATCTCGCCCCGGATGAACAGATGGGCGCGCCCGCGTCCGAGCGAGACGCCGAGGTCTGCTCCGCCTGCTTCGCCCGGCCCGTTCACCGCGCAGCCCATGATGGCAACGCTCAGGTCTTTCGTGTATTTGCGGGCCTTGACCGCTGCCTCCACCGCATCGACGATGGGGAACATGTCCCCGGCCAGCCGCCCGCAGGTGGGGCAGGCAATGATGTTGACCCCCGGACGCCCCAGGCGCAGCGACTTGAGGATCTGGTGCCCCACCTCGACTTCATGCACCGAGTCGGCGGCCAGGGAGACGCGGATGGTGTCGCCGATGCCCTCGGCCAGCAGCGCCCCGATGCCGATGGCGCTCTTGACGGTGCCGGAGGTGAGGGTGCCGGATTCGGTCACGCCCAGGTGCAATGGGAAGTCGGTGCGCTCGGCCAGCAGCTTGTACGACTGGATCATGTAGTACACGTCCGAGTGCTTCACCGAGATGATCAGGTCCTCGAACCCGTGCTTCTGGCAGATGTCCACGTGCCGCATGGCGCTCTCGAACAGGGCTTCCGGCTTCGGGAACCCGTGCTTGTCGAGCAGGTCTTTCTCCAGCGAGCCGGCGTTGACCCCGATCCGGATGGGGATGCCCGCCGCTTTGGCGGCCAGCAGCACCTCCTGTTCCCACTCCTCCTTGCCGATGTTGCCAGGGTTGAGGCGGACCTTGGCTACCCGGGCCTCGACCGCCTTGAGGGCATACTGGTAGTTGAAATGGATGTCCGCCACGATGGGCACCGGCGACCCCTGGACAATGTCCGGCAGGGCGGCAGCGTCTTCCGGGCGGGGTACCGCCACCCGCACGATGTCGGCCCCGGCCTCGGCCAGCCGCCGGACTTCGGCCAGGCACGTTGCCACCTCATGGGTCTTCGACGTGGTCATCGACTGCACCGAGATAGGGGCACCGCCGCCAATGGTCACAGGACCTACCTGGACGGCGCGGGCAATCCGACGGAGACGTTGCATGGGCAAGGTTTGGTGAGGTGGGGAGGAGATCGGTCCAGAGAACGGAGCACAGGCCGAAAGGCTCCCATCGGGTCTTGAAGCCCGGTTGAAAACGCTACTCCTTCCACCGGAGGCGGGCCACGAGGGGGCGGTGGTCGGACAGCCCGGTGGGCAGCACTGCGGCCGACACCCCCAGCCAGGTCGTGTCGGCCAGCACAAAGTCGATGCGGACCAGTGGAAGCCGGGTGTGGTAGGTACCGCCCCAGCCCTGACCGGCCTCGTGAAACACATCTTGCAACGCCGCCGCCAACTGGCGGTATTCCCAGTTGTGGGGGGTGCTGTTGAAGTCCCCGCAGACCAGCACCGGGTGTCTCTCCCGCCGGACCATGGCGGCGATCTGCTCTGAGGCCCAGGCACGGGCCAGGATGGCCTCCCGGTATTGCCGCAGGTAGCGCCCCCACACCGTCTGCTCGTTGAGGCTGTCTGGCTCCTCGTCCCACAGCTTGGCCTCCCCGTAGGTGCGCAGGTGCAGGTTATAGAGGACGACCTCCCGTCCCTGCCAGGTGAAGACCGTGCGCATCACCCGCGAGGTCGATTCGTCCTCTGACCCCATCTGGAGCAGGGTTTCGTGCATCTCTCGCAGGGGCAGGCGGCTCAGGATGGGTTGCTGGGTGTAGGTGGTGGTGCCAGGGGCATGGTTGAACGCCTGGTAGCCGAGGGAGTCAAACAGGGGGCGGATGTAAGCTGGCGTCTGCACCCCCGTGCTTAGGAACTCGACCGACGACTCTTGCAGGCACAGGATATGCGGCTGTGCGGTTTCGACGAGTTCTTGGAGCCGCCTGGCCCGTCCCGGCTGTTCATAGCCTGTCGGGGCATTGAAGGTCATCACCACCAGGTCGGCATCCGTGGCGGCGGGGTGGGCGAACCGCCAGTCGGTGGGCAGGAAGCGCAAGCCCGCCAGCAGCACCAGCAGCAGATGAACCAGCAGCAATCCCCGGCGGCGGGCCAGTCCTACGCCTACGGTCAGCACACCCACAAGCAAGCTCAGGTAGGGGAAGCCGATGGCGATGAGTTGCAGCACCCAGGCCCGTGCAGGGGAGATATGGTGGCCCAGATAGCCCGCCCCCCACAGGACCAGGACGAGGGCATCGAACACCACGAAGAGCGGCCACAACACACGGCGCACAGGCTTCACCGACCGGTTGCTACTTCTGGCTGGCTTCCTGCAGGATGCGCTTCTCCTCCTCGGTCAGCGCTTCATAGCCCTGCTCGCTGATCTTGTCGAGGAGGCGGTCTACTTCCCGCTCCATCTCCGTCTCTACCCGTTCCCGGCTGGGCATCGGGTAGATGCGGGCGGCGGGCGCGTCGGACTGCTCCTGTCGCCGCGAGCTTCCGAACCACGCTTCGAGGGGCCGGGCTGCCTCTTGCCGGGCTGCCGAGCGCCGTGGGGACGCCCGTTCCGGGAAGAAGAAGCGCGCCCACGAAGAGAGGTCCAGCCCCCGCTGTTCTCCACTTGCCATCAGGAAGCCGAAGAGCGCCCCGCCCAGGTGGGCCGAGACCGACGTGCCCCCGCCCGCCATGAAGAGGAGGTCGATCACGAGGAAGCCGATCACCACGTAGATGAGCCGCACCGTCCCGATGAACAGCAGCGCCACACTCTGGTACGGGTACCGGACGCCTACCAGGGTCATCAGGCCCAGCACCGAAGCCGAGGCCCCGTACACCATGCCGTCAAAATAGGGCATGGCCGGGAAAAGATTATGCAGCAGCACAGTCAGCAGCCCCCCACCGAGGCCGCCCAGCAGGTACACCGCCATCAGGGCCGGTGCCCCGTGCATCTGCTCATGCTCCCGCCCGATCCATACCAGCCACAGCATGTTGAACAGCACGTGCAGAAAGCCCCGAAACGACGTGTCCAGGTGCAGGAAGTTGTACGTGATCAGTTGCCAGGGCTGGAACAGGATGTCCGGCAACCCCGGATGCAGGCCCAGATGGTCGTAGACAAATCGGGCAACCGGATCGAAGTGGTGCAGCACCAGCAACCAGGCCACATAGAACGCCACGTTGAGGGTCAGGAGCAGCCGTAGCGCCTGGGGCTGCATCCGGTACCACTGGAGGAATCCGTTCACAATGGAATCAGGTCTGGAATCAGGGGAGCAGGTCGGGGAAGCAGTCATACCCGGCAACCGCCGAGAGGTTTTCACCAGTACATCCGCTGTCTCGGCTGGAAAGGCAGCTTGCCCCGCCAGTACTGGAGCATCAGGAAGCCGAAGAGCATCCCGCCCAGGTGGGCAAAGTGTGCCACACCCGGCATCGACCCGGTAAACCCGGCGTAGAGTTCCAGCACCCCGTACCCGATCACGAACCATTTGGCCTTGACCGGGACGAAAAAGTACAGGTAGATCGGCTCATCGGGGTACATCATCCCGAAAGCCAGCAGCAGGCCAAACACCCCGCCCGATGCCCCGACCGTCGGATAGACCTCCCCCGTCACGAGGGCCACCAGCAGTTGCAACAGCCCCGCTCCGATCACACAGGCGAAGTAGTACAGCCCAAAGCGCTGCGACCCCCAGGCGTTCTCGGTCCGCACGCCAAACATCCACAGGGCCAAAAGGTTGAAGAAGAGGTGGCTGAAGCCACCATGCAGGAATCCGTAGGTGAGCAACTGCCACGGCCAGAAGTTGACCCCGATCGGCCAGAGGGCGAACCATCGCGTAAACAGGAGGTTGGTGGACTCCACCAGTTGCACCATGAACACCAGCACGTTCAGAAACAGCAGGTTCTTGATGACGGGCGGGAACACGGAAAACTGCGTCGGTGGACGATAGGATTCCTGAAACATGAAGGTGTGGTATTCGAAAAAGGGGGCAGTCCGGAGGGAACCGACAACCGGCAGGCTACCCGAATTTATAGTGGGATGACCCTCGGAAGGTTGCACGATCTGCCCAATCTCCGTACTCTTGCCCTGCGTCTGGCAGGGCGGCTGTGCCGCAGCCGGTACGGTGTATCTGGATGGAAAGACTGTAGACAAGCCGACGTCATGATCGCCTGAACGTATGATGTATTCCTCTCCACCGGAGCATCCGGGTGCAGCGGCAGCGACTGCCTTTCAGCCGATAGTGCGCTACCTGCCGCCCCCTCCGAAGCCGTCGCGCCCGCCTCGCCGTCTCTCCCCGGCGGTGCGGGTTGTGCGGGCTGTGCTGGGATGGGGTATCCTGGGGCTGGTCGGGTATATGGTGTACCTGTATGCCACGCTGCCCGCCTTGCGCCTGGGGCCAGCAGCCGACCTGAAGCTGGCCTCGGTGGCCTACACCGCCGACGGGCAGGAGCTGGCCTACTATTACGAGGAGTTTCGCACCTGGGTGCCGTTCAGCCAGATCGCCCGGCCCGCCATCCAGGCCCTGGTTGCCACCGAGGACCAGCGGTTCTTCCAGCACATCGGCATCGACCCGGTGCGCCTCCTCTCGTCGGTCTTCTACACTGCGCAGGGCGACCGGCAGGGCGGCTCGACCATCACGATGCAGTTGGCCCGCAACCTCTATCCGGAGATCGGCAAGGACATCACCCTCTACCGCAAGCTGCGCGAGATGCTCATGGCGCTGAAGCTGGAGTTCCACTACTCCAAGCAACAGGTGCTGGAGATGTACCTCAACACCGTGACCTTCGGCAACAATGCGTTCGGGATAGAAGCTGCCGCACGCACCTATTTCAACAAGAGTGCTGCCGCCCTGGGAGTGGCCGAGAGCGCCCTGCTCGTCGGCATGCTCAAGGCCACTACGCGCTACAACCCGGTGCGCCACCCGGACCTGGCCCAGGAACGCCGCAACGTGGTCATGGCCGAGATGGTGGATGCGGGTCTGCTGGCCCGTGCCACCTTCGACTCCCTGCGGAGCATCCCGGTGGTGCTGGACTTTCGGGCCGCCAACATCTCAGCCAGCCGCGCCCCCTACTTCGCCGAGTACGTCCGCACCTGGGCCAACGACTGGGCGCGGGCGCACGGGTACAACCTCTACACCGACGGCCTCCGCCTCTACACCACGCTCGACACCCGGTTGCAGGCATTGGCCGAGCAGGCCGTCACCGAGCAGATGGAGGGCTTGCAGGCGGTGGTCGATTACGAGTGGGGGCGGGCCGATGCCGCCGTCCTTGCCGGAACCCCTGGCCCCTACCAGCGGCTCCTCGCCTCCGGACAGGTCTCCCCGTTCGCATATTTCTGGGAGACCCATCCCGAACTCGTGGCCGAGTATACGCGGCAGAGCGCACGTTACCGTGCGGCTGTCGCTGCCGGGCTGAACGCCGAGGACGTCATGGAACGTCTGCTACCCGACGCGGTGTTCATGGATTCGCTGCGGGCCACCCGGACGCGCCTCGAAGGGGGGTTGGTATCCATCGACCCGGCCAACGGGCATGTGCTGGTCTGGGTAGGCGGGCGGGACTTCGACCGCGACCGGTACGACAAGGTGGCGCTCTCGCGGCGGCAACCGGGGTCTACATTCAAGCCATTCGTCTACGCCACGGCCATTGACCTCGGCTACACGCCGTCCCAGACCGTTACCGACGTGGCCCGCACCTACCGTACGGCTACGGGTGAGCGCTGGACGCCGCAGAACGCCGGCGACCGTTTCACCGGACGTTCGCTCACGCTGCGGCAGGCCCTGGCCCGCTCCAAGAACAGCGTCTCCGCCTATCTGATCGACAAGGTAGGACCGGAAGCGGTGGTCCGGCTGGCAAAACGCATGGGCATCCGCAGCGAGCTGGCAGCGGTACCGTCGCTGGCCCTGGGCACGAGCGAGGTGACACTGCTAGAGCTGACCAGCGCCTATGCCACTTTTGCTGCGATGGGCCTCTACCACGAGCCGGTGATGGTCACACGCATCGAAGACCGCAACGGGCGGTTGCTGGCCTCTTTCAACCCGCCCCCCCAGCCCGCGCTTTCGCAACACACCGCCTACACCCTCATCGACCTCATGCGCGACGCCGTCGAACCCGGTGGTACCGGGGTGGGCATCCGGTACCGGTTCGGGGTGGAGGGCGACCTGGCGGGCAAAACCGGTACCACCCAGAACAGCACCGACGGCTGGTTCATGCTCGCCCACCCCCGCCTCGTCACCGGGGCCTGGGTGGGCTTCAACGATGCCCGGATCACGTTCCGGTCCGACACCTGGGGACAGGGCGGGCACAACGCCCTGCGGCTCGTAGGCGCCTTCCTGGGCAAGGCGCTCGAAGACCAGGGCGACGCCTGGCGCAATGCCCGATTTGAACCTCCCGCCGGGTACGAGAAGCCCAAGCCGAAGGAGCCGGTGCGGGTGGCCCGTGCCACTGATACCGACACGACCACTGCACCTGCGCTGGAACCGGACGAGGGCGAGGCGCTCGACGCGCTCATGCTCGATGATGTAGTGATCACGCCCCCCGAAGACCCATTGCCGCTCCCC
>CAZLRO010000051.1:0-17498 GCA_964561865.1 uncultured Rhodothermaceae bacterium
GGACGAGGTCGAACTCCCGGATGAGTCGCCCGTTGAGGGTTTAGAGGCGCAGCCGGAAGTCCCGGACCCGCCCCGCGTCGGACCCCAGCAGCCGGAAGGCAAACGTGGTGCGGGTGGACATTGGGTTCGGGTACGGATAGAGGCCCTCGACCGCCAGTTCCGACTGCGTCCGGAAATGCACCTGGTAAGGGCTGTCGGCGGCCTCGTTGCCGGAGCCGTCCTGCACGCTCACGAGCAGCGTATGCGTGGTGTCCTGCCCGCTCAGGTTTGGCTCGAACTGGAAGCGCACGACGTCTGCCTGCTTGCCGGTGCCGGGGTCGAGCTGGCTGAAGGGGACTTCCTGCCCGTCGAGGCGGACGGTGACGACCGTCGTGTCGCCCTGGAGCGGGCGGAAGGCGTTCTCGTCCTCGATGGTGATCTCGACGACGGGCCGTGACGGGAAGAACGGCAGGGCCGGGTCTTGCAGGTTGACCACCGGGTTGGGGTCGTTCGGATAGGCCACCCCGTCGACGAGCACGGTAAACACGGGCGGCGTCTGGTCGCGGAAGACGACGAAGGGGCGGATCAGCACGTTGTTGAAGACGGTGGCTTCGGGCAGGCCCGGCTGGCTGATGGAGATGGTGAGGAGGTTGCTGCCGGTGAGTCCATCGGTGGGCAGGGTGTAGCGGGTGGTGGCCTCACTGGCGACGTTGAGCAGCCGTTCGGTGCGCAGCAGCACCGTCTCGTTGCTGGCTTTCGTGAGCCGGTATTCGACCAGCACCGTGTCGGCGACGACCGGGCTGAGGTTACGGAGGGTGGCGGCGATGTCCAGCGGCTGCCCTTCGAGCAGGGTGTCGGCGGTGAGGCTGAGGCTGGCCGGGTCGAGGGCCAGTTCGGGCACCGCCTGATAGCCCACGTACCAGTGGGTCAACTGGGGTACGCCCAGCAGCGACGGGTCGGTGAGGGTGGCGCGCAGGTGCAGATAGGGATGCTGCCGCGCATCGAGGGCCGCCAGGTCGGTGGTGCCTGCGGTATCCAGGTTGGGGATGAGCACGGTGCTGCCGTCCCCGGCCAAGACCTCCACCCGCACATTGCTGTCGGGCGTGGGGAGGCTCTCCTGCCAGCCGAGGGTCTGCCAGGCTTTGGCCGGGCCTATGGGCGGCGTCAGCGTCTGCCCGTCGCCGAAGGAGAAGGCGCGGGAGGTCTCCTGGAGGATTTCGTTGACCGTACCCGGTGGCTCGACAAACTCGACGGTTTCCTGCGGGAAGCCCTTGCGGGTGAACATGATCCACAAGTGTTCGTAGGTGAGTGTGTCGATGGCGGTGCTGCCAACGGCGCGGAAGAGGGCCTTGACGCTGTCGGGGATCTCGGTAGTGCTGCCCCGCGCCAGGTGCCGGGTGCGGGTGAAGAGGTAGTCGCCGGGCTGGGCCAGGGTGAGGAGGCTGTCCAGTTCCCGGAACGCTGCCGCTGCGTCTTCGAAGTTGTTCGGGTAGGTGGGCATGGAGCCGGAGGCCCGGACGGTGCCGGTGCGTCCGTCGAGCACGAGCAGGCCAAAGCCGAGGCCGAGCCGCTCGAAAATGTCGCCGTTGACGAGGAACTCACCCTTATAGACCCCGCTACCCCGTTCGGAGGAGGCACTCACCTCAACAGTGAACGTCTTGAACCGCCAGGCACCGTCCTGGTATTCGAGGCGGCTGCTCTGGGTGTTGGCGGCGAAGAGGTCGCCCTGCTGGTACCAGCCGCGCAGCCCCAGGTCGGGCCGGGCAGTGAACGCACCGGTCTGCCAGTTCTCGCCCTGGGTATCGATGCGGGCACGCCAGTAGTACAGGAGGCCGGGTTGCAGCGGGCCGGGTTGCCACGTTGCCACCAGCCCGCTGGCCGTCTGGCGGTTTTCGCGGAACGCCGGAGAGTCGAACGTAGGCACGGTATCGAGTTGGATCGTGACCGGGGTGCCGGCTGGTTCCGGGGTGGCGAGGGCCACCTGGAGCGTCGGGGTGGCGGTCTCGACGAGGCCGAAGTCGGTGGGGGTGGTCAGCGTCAGTCCGGTCGAAAACACCGTCAGCGTCTGTTCAGCGGTGTTGTTGGCCTCCTGCTCCTCCACGAGGGCATTGGCGGGGTCCAGCCGCACGGTGAACCGGTTCGTGCCCACCGAGGCGTCGTCGAGGGGGATGTCGAAGGCCACGTCGGCGTGGAGTCCGAAGGGGGCTACCCGTCGGGTGAAGATGGTCGCCGCGCCCGTCGGGGGCTGGTATGTCAACTGGACGGTCACGCTGTCTTGGGGGATGAGGCCGTAGTTGTCCACGGTGACGGTGACGGTGAGTTGCCCGTCTGCCGGGATGGGGGTGATGGGGTCGAACCGGAGGCTGGCGGGGGTGACAGGGGGGGGGGGGGGGCCGCCGGGGGGGGGGGGGGGGGGGGGGGGCGGGCCGGGGGGGGGGGGGGGGGTGCGGGGGGGGGGGGGGGGGGGGGGGCCAGGTTGATGCGCGTGGCGGGGTCGCCGATGAGGCCGTACTGCAACAGGTGCTTGACCGACGTGCCGTCCTTGTACGTCTCGTTGAACCGGGCTTTTGCCTGCTGGAGGGCCAGGCCGAGCACACGCACGGTGTCGGCGAAGACGCGGTCGTGGACCTCGTTGCTGAGGTTGCTGGAGGCCGAGATGATGCCACTGGCCGCCGCCCCCCAGTGGGCAATGCTGCCGTTGAGTGAGGCCACCACGAGCAGCTCGCTGAAGGAGGCAGGGTCTTCAGAAACCCCCTCACCGATGGCAAAGTCGCCGGTGAAGCAGCCGAGGGAGAGGACGATGGGCAGGCGGGGCGTATTGTCGAACTCGTTCGGCGGGTCGGTCACGATCTCCCACGACGAGGAGGCCGAATGCCCGAAATACGTGAGCCAGCTGGCTCCTTCCTGAAACGCCACACGGAGCGAGTCCTTGAACGTGGGGTCCAGCGGCAAGGACGAGTCCTTGAAGAAGTGCAGGGTGTCGAGGCCGGTGGGAGTGACGGCCACCTGGTTGCTCCAGTTGAGCGACAGGTTCTGCAGGATATTCTTTTCGGTAGTGGTGAAGCCGCCCACCAGATAGAGCGCCCGTTTCTGCCATGCCTCGAACGCCGTGGCTTCGTAGGCGGTGAGCTTCTGCACGAACTGCGCCCCGGCAGTGTTGTCGCGCACGGGCACCCGTCCGACGGCGGCGCGCTCGCTCCAGTCGGTCGCCCCCGCGTTCTGCATGGCAAACCAGCCATCCGAGGCGGCATTGCCGAAGGAGGGCACCTCCCACACGGGCCGCATCCGGGTGCGGTCCGGATAGAGGGCATCGCCCCAGAGCGTCAGGAACTGGAGCGGGACGACCCAGCCCAGGGCCGTCCTCAGGAAGCGGCGGAGTGCCAGCGGGGTAGGCCGTCCGTAGTCGAACTGGTCGAACACGTCTTGCACGTCCACTACCAGGGTACGGTGGCTGCCTCCGGCCACCGTAGCCCGATAGGCCGCCATCTGTTCGGCGGAGGCCCGCAACGCCGACGTGGTGAGGACCACATAGCCCGCCTGGTTCGCCGCATTCGCCAGGTCCGAGGCGGTGTCGAGGCGCAGTGCTGTCGGGGAGAGGTAGTGGTCCGTGCCCGTGACCAGGAAGCGCTGGCCGGGATTAGCCGTGCGGGTGACGAGCGCTTGTCCGCCCGCAACAGGAACGGTTTCAAACGTGGCAGTGGCGGGGTCCAGCACCAGCACCGAAGGGTCGGTGAAGCCGGTGAGGGTGAAGTCATACGTGCCCTGCGCGTCCACCCCGAAACCCAGTTGTTCGTTGACCGCGGTGAGGGTGCGGCGGTACGAAACCTCTATCCAGTCCAGCGACCAGAAGTTGGGGGTGGCGGTGCCGAAGTCGTTGCGGGAAGACAGCCGTATCCGCAGCAGGTTATCGTTGGTGAGTTTTTGCT
Source organism: uncultured Rhodothermaceae bacterium (assembly GCA_964561865.1). GTDB lineage: Bacteria > Bacteroidota > Rhodothermia > Rhodothermales > CAZLRO01 > CAZLRO01. The sequence continues at coordinate 3,906 of CAZLRO010000051.1, forward strand.
GGGGGATTGCTACGGCGAAGGTCTGCAACGCATAGCCCGTCCAGTCGAGCGTGTCGAGGGGGAGGAACTGGGCGGTGCCTTCGAGCAGGCGCACGTTGAGCACCACCTGGTGCCGGGTGTTCGACTCGCTGTTGAGCCGCACGCGCAGGTAGAGGGTGTCTGTCGCGTTTCTGGTCGGGTTCAGCAGGACGGCGTCGAAGGTGCGCTCGATCGTGTTGGTCGTGGTGTGGCGAAACTGGCTCCAGTAATACCCTTCGCCCCGGGTGTAGGCGGGGTCTCCGGCGCTGTTGACGTCGCCGGGGTAGTAGAGGTCGTCCTGCTCCACATGCAGCGTGTCGCGGTGGGTGGCAAGGGGGGTGGAGGAGGGGTTGGTGGCAGTGTGGGGCACGTACCGTCGCCCAATATTGCCCCCCCACGTTAGCCAGTACCAGGTGGTGTCGGTGTAAAGACTGAAGAAGGAGCTGCTTTGCCGCGGAGCGTCGTCGTTGTAGGCCCAGGTTTCGCCGGTGCCCCGGTTGCGCTGGCCGATGAACACGAGCGCGTCGCTGCTGCCGGGGACGGCAGTGCCCGTGTAATGGAGCGGCACCTCCTGTCCGTTCTCCAATAGCCGGAACGTGGTGGCATCGACGGTGCTGAGGGGCACCCCAGCGGCCTCAAGGTCTTGCCCGGTGACGCGGTAGACGCCGTCCTGCGTCACCGCGATTTTCAGGTGGGGGCGCGTCGGGTCATACCAGGACGGATCGTAGGGGTCCTGTGCCTGGACCGGCAGCACGACCAGCAGGAGGAACACCGTGCAGTAAACGAAACGCATAGGGCATCAATCGGGCGAAATGCTGGAAGCGATCTCTTGCCGGCGTGGGGCGGGACAACCTACGACGAAACCACTGGGCCGGACAAGCCATCGCCGCTGCTACTTCGTCAACCCGGCATCGGTTCGCCCTGTGCGGCCACCTGTAGCAGGATGGCCTCCAGCCGGTCGGCCATCTCCACGCGGTCGAACTGCTGCCGGGCCAGGCGTGCTCCGTTGCGGCCTGCGGCGGCACACTGGTTGGGGTCGTGCAGGGCCTGTTCGATCCGGGCGGCCAGCGCCACCGGGTCGGAGGGCGGGACGTACCAGCCGCACCGGTGTGTTTCGACCAGGTGCCGCGTCCATCCATCGTTGGTGACGAGGACGGGCGTACCCGCACCGAGGCTGTCGAACAGTTTGGCCGGGGAGTTGGCAGCCAGTACTGGCAGGTCGATGAAGGGCACCAGCGCCAGGTCGGCCAGGCGACACCAGGCCAGCATCTGGGGGCGGGGTTGCGGCGGGAGTGCGACAAGGTTGGGCAGCCGCTGTGCCGCCGCCGTGACGGCCCCGGCGAAGAAGCCATGCCCTGCCAGCACGAACCGGAGGTCGTCGCGGCCCCGCAGGCGTTCGGCGGCAGCAAGCAGCGCGGGGATGTCGTTGGCGCGTCCGAAAGTGCCGCCGTAGAGCACTACCCGCTTGCCCGTGAGGCCAAAGGCATCTCGCAGGGCCGCCACGTCGGCGTCGGTGAGGGCATCCAGCAGCGGGAGGTCGGTGCCGTTGACCATTACCGTCATCTTATTCGCCGTTATGCCCTGCCGGGCGATGTGGGCCTGCATGTCGGGTGAAAGGGGAATGATATGGGCAGCAGACCGGTACAGCCGCCGCTCCAGGGCATAGAGGCGCTGCTGGAGCCAGGGTTGCCGGACCGCGCCCATCTGGATGGGGAAGTCTGGCCACAGGTCGCGCACCTCGAACACCCAGGGGATGCGGTGCCAGCGGGCCACCCGGTGGGCTACCCAGGCAGCGGTGAGGGGTGTAGAAGTACCGAAGACCACGTCGGGCCGGGGCATCCGCAGCCCGGCCCACCAGGCTCCCGCCGCATAGCCCTGGAACGCCCGCAGACGCTGCCAGCGTCCCATCCGGTTCTCGTAGGGCACGTCCAGCATCACCAGCCGCACGTTGGCTGGCACCCATTCGAACGACCGGGTGATCCGCTGGTCGTACCACGTCCGGGTGGTGATAAGGGTGAGGGTGTGCCGCTGCGCCCAGCGGTGCAGGAACGTGTAGTGCCGGGCCGTCGCCGCGTTGTCCGGACTGTTGTAATACTGGTAGAAGACGGCGATGTGCATGGCTCATCCGGGGGGCAACGGACGGGCTGGGACGCCCACGGCGGTACACCCCTCCGGCAGGTCGCGGTGGACGACGGCCCCCGCCCCGACGATGGCCTGGCGACCGACCTGTACGCCCGGCAGCAGGACGCAGCCGGTGCCCAACTCGACCCCCACCCCGGTGACTGCCGCGCCGGAGATATGCACGCCTGGATGGGCAGTGGTATAGTCCCCCAGCACAGCCTCATGCCCGGCGGTTGCGTGCAGGTTCAGGATCACATGCCGCCCCAGGGTGACCCCAACGGTGAGTGTCACGCCCTGGCACAGGACCGCCCCCGGCCCGATGTGGCAGGAACGATGATAGCGGGCGTCCGGATGCAGGAGGGTGGCGGGTTGCAGGGCGGTCTCAGCCAGTCGCTCACCCAGGCGATACCGGATGCGGGACGTACCCAGGGCCAGCACATAGTGCAGCCGGGCCTGCCGACAGAGCCAGTCTACCGAACCCAGCACCGGCCAGTCCAGCACGGTGCCCCCCCGGAGGTCAGGGTGGTCATCCACGAACCCCAGCAGTTCCCAGGCCGGGTGGTTGTCGTTGATGGCCTCGACGAGGGCCGTCACCTCACGGCCAAAGCCCCCCGCCCCGACAATGACAAGTGGTTGCATCAAGCCGCAGGAGAAGGTTCGGAGGGGAAATCCGGGTTCTGCCCATCGGCCCCGTAGAGGCCCTCGCCAGACCACAGGAGGGCCGGGGTTCGCCAGAGGATGTACAGGTCGAGACGGAAGCTGAGGTGGTCCACATACCACAGGTCATACCGGATGCGGGCCGACCAGTCGAGGCTGTTGCGTCCGTGCAACTGTGCCCAGCCGGTCAGGCCCGGCCGCACGGCATGGCGGCGGTGTTCGACAGGGCCATACCGGGCCACCTGCTCCGGCAACGTCGGACGCGGTCCCACCAGGCTCATCGCCCCTCGCAGGACGTTCCAGAGCTGCGGCAGCTCGTCGAGCGCCCACCGGCGCAACAGGCGGCCCTCCGGCGTCACGTGGGCCAGCGGCTGGGCAGGGTCGGCGGCACCGGGCCAGAGGGTGCGGAACTTCAACAGGGTGAACGACCGTCCCCCCTGGCCGATGCGTGTCTGCCGGAACAGCACCGGGGCACCGCTGGCGCAGCGAATCCACCCGGCGATCCCGCCCATCAGCGGAGCCAGCAGGAGGAGCAGGCCCGCCGCCACTACCGCATCCAGCAGCCGTTTGATGATTGGGTAGACACGCATCAGGACGGGACGAAAACGCGGTGCAGGGTACGGGGCAGGGTCGGCAGCAGGGCAGCGAGGGCATCCGCCACCCGGTAGATGTCTGCCTCGGTCAGGCCCGGAAAAAAGGGCAGCGCCAGCGTCGAAGCCGAGACCGCTTCCGCCACCGGGAAGTCGCCGGGCTGATATCCGAACTGCGCCCGATAGAAGGGTTGCAGGTGGATGCAGGGAAAGTAGGGGGCGGACTGGATGCCGTGTGCCCGCAGGTGCTCCATCAGCAGGTCCCGTGCCCCTGTTGCAAAATGGTGGGACAGGCGCACCACATAGACGAACCACTGGTGCTGCACTCCTGCTTTCTCGGCAGGCAGGATCAGGTCGTCCATGAGGGGGGAAAGGGCCGTTGCGTACCAGGCAGCCACCTGCGCCCGGCGGGCGGACAGTTCGGGCAGCCGTTCCAGCTGGGCACATCCCACCGCCGCCGACAGTTCGTCCATCCGGTAGTTGTAGCCCAGGCGGACGTGCTCCATGCGGTGGTCGTCGGCGCGGCCATGGTTGCGCATCGAGCGGCAACGCAGGGCCACGGCGTCGTCGTTGGTAGTGATGCAGCCGCCTTCGCCGGTGGTGATCTGCTTGTTGGGATAGAAGCCGAACGCTGCCGCTTCCGCCCAGCCCCCCAGCGGCTTGCCGCCGATAGCGGCCCCGAGGCCCTCGCAGGCATCATCCAGGAGCCGCACCCCATGGCGGTCAGCCCAGACCGTGAGGGCCGGCCAGTCCACCGGCATCCCAAAGACATCGACGGCCAGGAGGGCGCGGACCTCCGGCGTCAGGGCTGCGTCCAGGCGGGACAGGTCCAGGTTATACGAGTCGAGTTCGATGTCCACAAACCGGGGTTGTAGGCCCTCATACAGCACCACATTGGCCGTTGCCACGAAGCTGAACGGGGTGGTGAGCACCACCGCGCCGGGGGGCAGGTCCAGCGTGCGCACCATCAGGTGCAGGGCAGCAGTGCCACTGCTGACGGCTACGGCATGGCGGGTGTCGCACAGGGCGGCCATGCGGGCCTCGAAGCGCTGCATAAACGGCCCCATCGCCAGCCGTTGGGCATCCAGCGCGTCCAGCACATAGCGTTTTTCCAGCGCCCCCACGTCGGGGCAGGAAAGCGGGAGGAGGTTCACATGCAGCGGGGGTGCAGCACCAGCCGGTAGCCAAAGCCATCCAGGCTGCACCGCAAATGGCGTTGGGAATGATGTTTTTTAGTGAATACCGATGCTGGTCAACCCGAAGCGGGGCTTTCGGGTTGCAGCCAGCGTCCGGGAATCCGGATATTCACTTGGCTGTTCAGGGTATTATGGTCCGCGCGTTGTCGATTGGACCATCCCCGGAGCGCCATAATACGAAGTTCTTCCGCCGTTCTTGACGACTGGTCTGCGAGCATCGGGGAACCTGAAGATACCGTTCATCGGTTGATGTGCAGTATAATGCCGCGCCTTTCCGGAGTTGTTCTTCGCTTCACGTATCTGCATTGCCATCTAGGCAGCTACCATGGCTGAACACCGGGCCGTAGTGCCCTATACCAACGGAACCGTTGCACCTGTCCCCGCTCCCCTTCCTGCCGCCGGGGTGCTTTCAGACGACATCTCGCTGCGGGATATGGTGGAAGTGCTGCTCAAGGGGAAGTGGATGATCCTGGCGAGCTTCCTGCTGATCCTGGGCGGGGTGGCGGCCTACACCTTCCGGGTAGCGCCGGAATACAAGGCCATCAGCCTGGTCCTGATTGGCACGCAGCAGGGCGCGCAGCCGCTGGATGAACTGCTGGGGCTGGAGACGGTGAACCGGAACATCCTGAACGAGGTGGAAATCCTCAAGTCGCGCACCATTGCCGAGCGGGTAGCCCGCGCCCTGATCGCCTACGGGACGGTGCCGGGCACCAACGAACCCCTGACGGTGCTCAAGACCCCGCTGGGGGATTCGCTCACCCCTTTGGCGGTTGCCCAACGCCTGCGCCAGGAGTTTATCCAGGTCAAGCCGGTCAACCAGGATGTAGACCTGATTGAAATCGGGGTGGTGAGCACCAATCCCCAGGAGTCGGCCCTCATTGCCAACACGTATGCCCAGGCCTATGTGGACTACAACCTCACCCGGAGCCGTGCCAGTATGACGGCCTCGCGCCAGTTCCTGGATGAGGTGACGACGAACCTGGACAGCATGCTCACCTCCACGGAGCAGCAGATGATGGCCTTCACGCAGCGGGAGGGGGTGGTTGATCCGGATCAGGAAGCCCAGCAACTCGCCAACCAGATCATCACCCTGCGCAGCCAGCAGAATGAGGCCCGTTTGAGCCTGCAAACCCAGCGGGCGGAGCTCACCGAACTGGAGAGCGCGCTCAACCGCATCCGGCCCGGCCTGGCCCAGACGCTCTCTTCCGAGGATGACCAGTTGATCCAGGGGTTGCTGAGCCGGATCACCGCATTGCAACTGGAGATCGCCGAATTTTATGCCCGTAACCCGCAGTTGCGCGGCAACGAGTCATCGAACCGAGAGCTGTCGCAGAAGCTGACCCAGCTCCACTCATTCGAAGAGGAGCTGGAGACCCGCACTGCCCGTTTCACCCAGGATGTGCTCAGCAGTGACCTGATCACGCAAGGCACCTCGCTGGACAACGTGCTGGAAACCATTTCCGACCTTCAGCAGCAGATCATGCAGAAGCGCATCTCGGTCAGTGGGGCACAGGCCCGGCTGGATGTGGTGGACAGCAGCCTGCGGCGGTACGAGGCGGAGCTGAGCCGGATTCCGGCCAAGGCCATCACCGTCGAGCGGATCAAGCGGCAGTTGCAGAACAGCGAGCAGCTCTATGCCAATGCGTTCGAGCAACTCAACCAAGCCCGGATTGCCGAGCAGTCCCAGCTCGGGTATGTCGAAATCATCGAAGAGGCCGTCGTCCCCTTCAACCCGGTCCGGCCCCGGGTGCCCCTGAACCTGGCCTTGGGGGCCATCCTGGGGCTGGTGGCCGGGGTGGGGCTGGCCTTCCTGCGCAATGCCCTCGACAACAAGATTCACAAGCCCGAAGACCTGCGCAAACGGGGCTACAGCGTGGTAGGGGTCGTGCCCGACCTTGACCGGATCGTCAAGACCGACTTTGAAGGCCGCGACCGCGTCACGGTGGAAGGGCGCAGCTACAGCACCAGCCTCATCACACTGCTCAACCCGCTGGCCCCGGCCTCGGAAAGCTATCGGCGGATGCGCACCAACATCCAGTTCAGCGAGCCGGACGCCGAGCTGAAGGTGATCATGGTCACCAGTGCCGGGCCGGGCGAGGGCAAGACCATCACCTCGGTCAACCTCGCCGTCGCCATGGCCCAGTCCGGTCGCCGGACGCTCTACCTCGATGCCGACATGCGCCGTCCCACCGGGCACCGGGTGCTGGGCGTCTCGCGCGAGCCAGGCCTCGTCGATGCGCTGTTCGAGCCGGAGATGCTGGACCTGGAGCGCTTCGCCACCGAGGTCGATGACCTCTACATCGTGCCGACCGGTCGCACCGTGCCCAACCCGTCGGAAATCCTCGGCTCCAAGAAGATGAAGGAGTTCCTGGCGCGGCTGCGCCGGGAGTTCGACACCATCATCGTGGACACCCCGCCCATCCTGGCCGTGACGGATGCCCTGTTGCTGGCGAACGAGAGCGATGCCAACGTGCTGATCTGCTCGGCCAACGAGACGAACTGGGCAGCGCTGGAGCGCAGCCACGAAGCCCTGCGTGATGTGGGTGCCCATCTCACCGGGGTGGTGCTCAACCGCTTCGACGTGAAGCAGGCATACGGCGGTTACGGGTATGGCTATGGTTACGGGTATGGCTATGGTTACGGGTATGGCTATGGTTACGGGTATGGCTATGGCTACGACCAGAAGGAAGAGGCAGAGAAGGCCGAACGCAAGCACTAATCCCCCTCGACAGTTTCATGCGGCAAACTCCCCATCCCAACCCGGCTTTCCTGCTGTTTCGGCAAGGCATTGCCCTGGGCCTCCTGTGCCTGACCGTGCTACCTGTCGTCTATGGACAGACCCTCTCGGACCTGGAACGCTCCCGCTTCAACACCGCCGCGTACTACAACTACGCCGAGACGGGCGACGTGACGGTGCGGGTGCATGTGTGGGGCGGCGTGCGCAACCCTGGACTGTATGAGATTCCCCAGGGTACGCGCATGAGTACCCTGTTCTCACTGGCGGGCGGCCCCGCTTTTCTGGAGCGCCGCGAGAAAGACACCCGCACCCTCTACATTCGCCTCTCCCGGCAACAGGGCACCCAGCGCGAGGTCGCCTACGAGGCTACAATGCAGAACCAGCTGATCGTCACGGCGGAAGACCCGGTACTGCTCGAAGGCGATGTGCTCACCGCAGAGGCCGTCCTGAAACAGGGGTTTACCTGGCGGGACATCATCCCGGTGGTCAACACCATCGCCCTGATCGCCCTGGCTATCGAACGGTTTGCCTCGGCAGCCAACTGACCGGATGAACCGCTGGTGAACGGGTACGAGATTTGACCGACTTCGTCCGGCCCTCCCCGCCCACGGCTAGACGGGCTGTAACCCTAGTAAACGGCATGAAACTGGCAATCATCGGTACGGGCTATGTGGGCCTGGTCACAGGCACCTGCTTTGCCGAGATGGGCAACACCGTGGTGTGTGTAGACATCGACCAGCGCAAGGTGGAACGCCTGCGGGCAGGCCAACTCCCCATCTTCGAGCCGGGTCTGGAGGTATTCTTCGAGCGCTCGCTGCGAGAAGGTCGCCTTACATTTACCACCGAGTTGACAGCAGCCATTCTGCACAGTGAGGTCATCTTCCTGGCCTTGCCCACCCCACCCGGAGAAGATGGCTCGGCAGACCTGTCCTATGTCTTGGGGGTGACTGAACAGATAGGACGCCTCCTGCAGGAAGCTGGAAAGCCGGGATACAAGATAATTGTCAACAAGAGTACCGTCCCGGTGGGCACTGCCGACAAGGTGACCCAGGTGCTGAAACAGGCTGGGATGACGCCAGGCAAGGACTTCGACGTGGTCTCCAACCCCGAATTCCTGCGGGAAGGCGTGGCGGTGGATGACTTTATGAAGCCGGACCGGGTGGTAGTAGGCACCAGCAGCGAACGGGCCGCCCGTCTGATGACCACGCTCTACGAACCGTTCGTCCGCCAGGGCAACCCCATCGTGGTGATGGACGAGCGTTCCTCGGAGATGACCAAATACGCGGCCAACGCCTTCCTTGCCACCAAGATCACGTTCATGAACGAAATCGCCAACCTGTGCGAACGGGTGGGAGCCAATGTGGACAAGGTGCGCGTGGGCATCGGCCTCGACAACCGCATCGGCAAGCAGTTTCTCTACGCTGGCATCGGCTTTGGCGGAAGCTGCTTTCCCAAAGACGTGCAGGCGCTGGTCCATACCGCCCGCGAATACGCTTACGACTTCCAGGTGCTCCAGGCCGTCTTGCAGGTGAACGACCGCCAGCGCCGGGTGCTGGCCGAGCGGGTGATAGACTATTTCGGCGGCTCGCTCCAGGGCCGCAGGATCGCCGTGTGGGGCTTGTCCTTCAAGCCCAATACCGATGACGTACGCGAAGCTCCCGCGCAGGTGGTGATCTACCACCTCCTCGCCGCCGGCGCTATCATCACCGCCTTCGACCCGGAAGCCCGCGAAACCACCCGCGCCATCCTGGGCGACCTGATTCGCTACGAGACAGAGGCCTACCAGGCGCTCCATGAAGCAGAAGCCCTCGTGATCTGCACAGAATGGAACGAGTTCCGGCGTCCGGACTTCGACAAGATGCACCAGTATATGCGCCAGCCCGTGATTTTCGACGGGCGGAACCTGTATGACCCGCAACAGATGGCTGAGAACGGGTTCGACTACTACAGTATCGGACGCCCCCACTATGCGCCGGTGGCCCTGATGGTGAACGGAGAAGCCTGAAACCCCCGCAGGAGATGCCACGCACCCTCATCACCGGTGGTGCCGGATTCATCGGCTCGCACCTCTGCGACCGCTTCATCGCGGAAGGGCATGCGGTCATCTGCATGGACAACTTCCTGACAGGTCACCCCGACAACGTCGCGCACCTGATAGGCCATCCCCGCTTCGAACTGATCCAGCACGATGTCACCAACTATATCTACGTGGCCGGACCGGTCGATTATGTGCTCCACTTTGCCAGCCCGGCCTCTCCGATCGACTACCTGAAGTACCCCATCCAGACGCTGAAGGTGGGCGCGCTGGGCACGCATAAGGCCCTGGGGCTGTCGAAGGCCAAAGGTGCCCGCTTCCTGCTGGCCTCCACCAGCGAGGTCTATGGCGACCCCCTTGTTCACCCCCAACCCGAATCCTACTGGGGCAATGTCAACCCGGTGGGTATCCGGGGGGTGTACGATGAAGCCAAGCGCTTCGCTGAGGCAATGACGATGGCCTACCAGCGGTACCATCATGTAGAAACCCGCATCGTCCGCATCTTCAACACCTACGGCCCCCGGATGCGGCTCGACGACGGACGTGCCTTGCCCACCTTCATGGCCCAGGCCCTGCGCGGCGACGCCATCACCGTCTTTGGCGACGGCGGCCAGACCCGCTCCTTCTGCTATGTGGACGACCTCGTGGAAGGCATCTTCCGCCTGCTGATGAGCCAGGAGCACGAACCGGTCAACATCGGCAACCCGGACGAGATCACCATCCGAGAATTTGCCGAAGAGGTGATCCGGCTCACCAGCAGCCGGAGCCAGATCGTCTACAAGGCACTCCCGCAGGACGACCCGAAGGTCCGCCAGCCCGACAATACAAAGGCCCGCGAACGCCTCGGCTGGACCCCCCGCGTGGACCGGGCGACAGGGCTGGCCCGCACCCTGGCCTATTTCCAGGAGCGCGTCCGGCAGCAAGCCTGACCTGCACGCCCGCTACCCTGCGAGAACCGGGGCACGGTCTCCTCCGGAAGTCGGCAAGGCTGCTATTTGCAGAGATTTAATCGTTGCAGCATCCCGTTCCGGAAAGGAGCGTTGCCTGCCCATCGTAACTTCGCACGCGCTTTCCGTCCTATGATACCCGGATTCGCGTGATTGCAAGGCGTGGATGCGAAAGCCATTCATGCGATTCAGAGAACCATACTTCCTGCATAACCTGTTATACGTGCAATGAGTGAGACCAAAGCTGGAACCTTGATCGAACCCCATGGCGGCGTTCTGGTCGACCTGATGTTAACTGGAGAGGCGCTGGAGGCTGCGAAGAAGGATGCGCTCCACTACCCCTCGATCACCCTGACGCCGCGTCAGCTCTGCGATATCGAACTGCTGCTCAACGGCGGCTTCTCCCCCCTGACCGGCTTCCTGAACAAGGCCGACTACGACGGGGTCGTCGAAAACATGCGCCTGGCTGACGGCACGCTCTGGCCCATGCCCATCACCCTCGATGTGGACGAAGCTACAGCCCAGGGCCTGACGACGGGCCAGAAGGTGGCCCTGCGCGAGCAGACGGGCCTCATCGTGGCGATCCTGACCGTCGGTGATGTGTGGCAGCCGGACAAGGTGCGCGAGGCCGAGCACGTCTTCCGGTCGCAGAACCCGAAGCATCCGGCGGTGGGCTACCTGTTCAACCAGGCTGGGGCCTGGTACGTGGGCGGCGCCCTCGAAGGCATCCAGCTCCCCATCCACTACGACTTCCGCGAACTCCGGCACACCCCGAAGCAGCTCCGCGAATACTTTGAAAGCCACGGATGGGACAAGATCGTCGCGTTCCAGACGCGCAACCCCATGCACCGGGCGCACAAGGAGATCACCGACCGGGCCGCCGAAGAGATCGGCGGGCACCTGCTGATCCACCCGGTGGTGGGCCTGACCAAGCCGGGCGACATCGACTACTACACGCGCGTCCGTTGCTACCGCCACCTGCTCAAGTACTACACGCATGAGGCGAGCCTGAGCCTGCTCCCGCTGGCGATGCGCATGGGCGGCCCGCGCGAGGCCGTCTGGCACGCCATCATCCGCAAGAACTACGGCTGCACCCACCTCATCGTGGGCCGGGACCATGCCGGGCCGGGCAACGACGAGCACGGCAAGCCCTTCTACGGCCCGTACGATGCACAAGACCTGATCCTGGCGCATAACGAGGAGATCGGCATGGGTGTCGTGCCGTTCAAGATGATGGTCTATGCCCCGGCCATCGACGCCTACAAGCCAATCGATGAAGTGCAGCCGGGTGAGGAAACACTCGACATCTCCGGCACCGAGCAGCGCCGTCGCCTCCAGACCGGCGAGGAGATCCCCGCCTGGTTCACCTACCCGGAAGTGGTCGAGGAGCTGCGTACTACGCACCCGCCGAAGCACCAGCAGGGCTTCACCGTGTTCTTCACCGGGCTGTCTGGCTCCGGCAAGAGCACCATCGCCAACGGCCTGCTCGTGCGCCTGCTCGAACACAGCGGCCGCCCAGTGACGATGCTCGATGGCGACGTGGTGCGGCTCAACCTGTCGAAGGGCCTGGGCTTCACGCGAGAAGACCGCTCTACCAACATCCAGCGCATCGGCTACGTGGCCAGCGAGATCACGAAGCACCGGGGCATCGCCGTGTGCGCGCCCATTGCCCCCTACGAAGCCGACCGCCAGTTCAACCGCCAGCTCATCAGCAGCTTCGGCGGCTACATCGAGGTGTATGTCGACACCCCGCTGGAGGTCTGCGAGCAGCGCGACGTGAAGGGCCTCTACGCCAAAGCCCGCGCGGGCATCATCAAGGAGTTCACCGGCATCAGCGATCCCTATGAAGCCCCAACCAATGCCGAAGTGGTGTGCCACACCGCCACCGAGTCGATTGAAGAGGGTGTCGAGAAGGTGCTCGCCAAGATCTACGAACTCGGTTTCCTCAAGCGGGAGGATGCCTGATTGTTGCCGGAAGCGAACACATACACGGTGCCGACCTGGGCAATTCCAGGTCGGCACCGGCGTTTCTGATGTCGGTGTTGGCCACCCGTTCAATTGATGGGGGATGTCCGCACCGTTGTTGGGTGAAGCCTGCCATGCACGCCGTGCGCTCTTCCATGCCAGAGACGGCTGGCCGCGTCGCTGCCCATCGGCTGGTGGGGGCGCTACTGGTGGTGATGCTGTTTCCAGTCTTTAGCCTGGACCTGCACGAGCGAACCCCGTTCACCCCTGGGATGTCCCTGGCCCCGGACCAGTGGTTTCGCCTCAGTTGGCTGGTCATCCTGGGGGGCATACTGGTGCTCACGGCCTGGAAACTGCGGGTATGGACGTGGCATTATGACTGGGCAGATGTGCTATTGGTGTCCCTGCCTGTGGCCGCAACCCTCTCGGTACTGTACTGGCTCCCCCTCGACGTGATGGCCTGGTACCGGATCGCGGGCCTATGGCTGACCGTCTTCAGCAGTGTGGTGGTGGTGGGCTATGCCCGCTACATGGATCAGGACGGGTTTGAAGCGTTGTTGTGGGCATTCCTGGGGATGGCAGTCGTCATGCTGGGGGTACTCCTACTGACGGCCCTGTGGCAACCAGAGCGGGTGATGCGGATAGACGGCCCCCGGACCCGCCTGGGAGGGGATGTGTACAACCCGATCCCACTATCCGTCAATCTGGTGCTGGCCCAGGTGTCGGTGGCTATGCTGGCGTTACGGCGGCGGCTCGCGGCCTGGGTAGGCCTTCTGCTGTTTGTCGGGTTCCACGTCGGGGTGTTTTTCACCTTCAGCCGTACCGGCTGGGTGCTGGCCGCGCTGGCCGATGTCGGGGTGTTGTACCTGGTCCTGAAGCCTGTTGCACGGCGCTGGCTGGGCTATGCGATGCTGGGGGGACTGCTGGCAGCAGGGGGATTGCTTCTCCATCCGGAAAGCCGGGGCTGGCTGACAAGCCACCTCATGGCCGGAATCGGTGCTGAGGAAAGACTGTTCAGCCTCTCCGGACGGATACCTTTGTACCGGGAAGGCCTGCGCGGTATCCAGGCCCATCCCTGGGGAGGAGTCGGGTACGGAGAGGGTGTCCGGCACTACCTGTCCGGTCGTCTCTGGGGGCCGTTGCATACCCACAACGTTTTCCTGCAACTCGCCCTCGGTATGGGGGCAGTGCTAAGCCTGCCGTTTTTCGCCCTGTTGCTTCGGGCCGTCTGGGGAGGGGTGCAGGTGTATGTGGACGCCCTCCAGACCTCGCACCTGGCAGCCCGAACCGGGGTTGCCTTGTGTCTCCTGCTGGTCTTCCTCGACAT
>CAZLRO010000052.1:0-7242 GCA_964561865.1 uncultured Rhodothermaceae bacterium
TTCAGGGTGAGGGTGCCGAGGATGGGGTCGAACGTGTAGTCGGTGAAGGGCAGCAGCTTCTTGAACCGGCCCACCTGGAAGTCGGCGGAGGTCATGCCCAGGCTCTCCAGGTAGTCGTTGGGGGTGACGGTGCCCTCGCGCAACAGTGTCTCGACCTCGCCGCCAGGGCCGTCGGTGTACCGGTCGGCAACGTTGTCGGGCAGGGTGAGGGTGCTGGCGGTGATGAAGCCGTCGGCCTTGCGGAGCGAGTCAGCGTTCTCGCCTAGGTCGATGACGGCTACGACCTGCCGGGCATTGAGCTCTTCGGGCGGTAGCGGGGCGTTCGGCAGCTTCCAGACCTCCACCTCGGTAATGCGCTCGAACCCGCCGAGCACGCGAATCTGGGGCGGGTCGGCAAGGGCATCCTCGAACCGGTTGCGGAAGAAATAGGACAGGAAGAAGTGCCGGGCCTCGTCGTAGCCGGTAGGCTTGAACTCGAACGTCTGGGCCTCGGCTCCGCCGTCGATAGACTTGGTGTTGGCCTGCCCCTCTTCCTGGCTCATCACCGTCGTCAGCCGCACACCACCCAGTTGTAACTCGCTCTTGATACCGAACAAGCTCTGTCCCCCCCGGATCAACTGAGAAGGGGTCTGGAGAAACACGTTCCCAGCCTCGATCTTCTGGATGATCTCGTCCTCGTAGCCGGTGTACTGGAGCTTGAGCTGGTTCTGAAAGTCGAACTGGTTCTGTGTGTCGTAGTTGACATCGACGCGCATCTTGTCGCCGATGCCGCCGGTGATGCCCAGGCGCAGGTCCTGCTTGAAGTCGGGGTCTACCTGGGTGGCATCGCCGGTGAGGGTGGCCTGCTGGTCGCTCTTGCGGTAGTTGAACCCGGCCTTGATGTCGGCCTGCCCGGTGACGCGGAGCGAGACGTCGGGCTTGCCGAAGATGGTGGTGAAGGCGCTCTGGCGGCCCCCCGGCACCACGATGTTGAAGCCGAGGCCGCCGCCCGCCTGCCGGGAGGTGCGGGCACGCTCGCGTTGCAGGGTGAGTTCGCGCCAGTTGTCGTCCAGGTCTTTCCGCAGCCGTTCCAGCCGGAAGGCGTCGTAGTCGAGGAAGAGGGGGCGGCGGACCTCCAGTTCCCCCACCCGTTCGCGGGCCACGTATTGCAGCTGGGTGGAGTCGAGCACCACCTGGGTCTGCCAGTACCGCCCCAGCGGGGGCAGCAGCGGGCCACGCCGGTGCGGGAACGGAGCCGAGAGGGGGCTGCGCAGCCGCCACCGGGGCAGGTACAACGCCGCCCGTCCCGTGTCCATCCAGGCCAGCGTGTCGGCCCCGAGCGCGTCCAGGGTCAGCGAGTCGAGGACCAGCGAGTCCGGGCGGACCTTCACCGTGTCGGTGTCGGCACGGGCCAGGTGGAGCTGGCGCAGGTCGTCCCCGGCTGTCGCTGGCACGAGCACCGTCGGCAACGGCCATCCGTCGGCGGTGGCGTGTCCGGCCAGGGCGGCCAGCACCGCCAGGGCACCCCCGACCAGTAGGGCCAGCAGGCGCAGCGGATGCGACGGAGGGGAACGATCAGGCATACCAGTATCGGCGTGGCGCAGGCACACGAATCCTCACAAAACAACACAGCAGGTGGTCGCAGGTGCATCACGGGCCGGACGGCGCACGGCGGTGCAGCACAGGGCGCGGATGCAGCGGATGGTAGCAGGAAAAGCCGATACGCAGTCTGGGGATTGGTCGCGGAAGCAACAGCGGGGTCGATCTCATGAGATCGACTGGTCATGATACGGAAGTCCGGGTTCAGCCCTGGTTTCGACAAAAACGGGCGCAAACTAAAACTTTCGCCGGGGCACTTCAAGGCAAAAAACGGTTTTCAGGTTCCAGTCGGTAGTGCCCTTGCGGCAAGGCATACCCGCCATGTGTATTTTGGTTCTGCCATCTGCCCTGGTTTTTCATCCCGTTCCAATGCCCATGCGTCTCTTTCCTGCCCTCCGTCATGCCCCCCGGATGCTGGTCCAGTTGCTGCTGGTAGCAGGGCCGATGGGCTGCACCACCCCGCCCCCGGCAGTCGATCCAGCCCGCGAGGCCGAAGCCATCCGCGCCGTCCTGCACGCACAGGTGGACGCCTGGAACCGGGGCGATATCGCGGGCTTCATGGACGGCTACGTCCGCTCGGACTCACTGCGCTTTGCCTCGGGCGGGCGCACGCTCTACGGCTGGCAGACGACGCTGGAACGCTACCAGCGCAGCTACCCGGACCGCGCCGCCATGGGCACGCTCGCCTTCGACAGCCTCGACGTGCAGGTGCTGGCCCCCACCTGGGCCACCGTCTTCGGCCACTGGCACCTCGCCCGCACCGACACGCTCGGCGACCTCGGCGGCCTGTTCACCCTGCTGCTCGAAAAACGCCCCGAAGGCTGGCGTGTCCGCACCGACCATACCTCCTCGGCAGAGTGATTCGATTTCGGATTGCAGATCTCGGATTGCAGATCTCGGATTGCAGATCTCGGATTGCAGATTTTAGATGCCACCCTCCCAAACGTGTCATTGCGAGGAGCCTATGGTCGATCTCATGAGATTGACCATGACGTGGCAATCTCAACGCTTTGGAGATCTCGGATTGCGGATTTGGGCTGCCACCCCCCTCCTGAGAACAGAGCCTGCCCCCGCGAAGGCGGGGGAGGGGATGGGGAAGTAGATTCTCGGATCACGGATTGCAGGCCGTACCAATGGCCCAATCGAGTGCCCCTCCTGGACAGGAGGGGTTGGGGGTGGTCGATTCTCGGATCGCGGAGTGCAGGTGGGGCTTCCATCTCTCTCCATGCAAAGGAGAGGTCGCCTCCCTCACGCGCATTCGGGACAAGCTCCGGGCCACAGAGGTAGGGCAAGGGTGGGTCTACCTCCCCTGGCCCCTCCTGTTCTCAGGAGGGAATTTCGGATTTCCGCTCAGGACGTGCCCACCTACCGCCTTCTCGCCCCGTCCTCTGACCCCGTTCCAATCTGTCATTCCGAACGGAGTGAGAAATCGACCGAAGCGGAGATTGCGCCACGGCGCAATCTCCGCTTCGGTCCGATATTCACTTCGTACAACCTACGGTTTCTCCTCCCGCTGGTCGTCGGAATGACGGAGGGGTAGGTCGTCTAAGTGAAAGGCGGGTTGGGTTGTAGGAGTGAACGTGTCCAGAAAGCCGAATGCCCCGGATGATTTCAAAGAAACTGGGCACGAAAGGCTATATTCCAGCGATGGGCGATATGCCCTGACGCATCCTCTATCTTCCATGCTCGATCCTCGTCATCCTTCATCTCTATGCTTACCGGAAAAACCCTCGTCCTCACCGGCGCGGCGGGGCGACTGGGGCAGCGCATGGTGCGCGGCCTGCACGCACACGGCGCAACGGTAGCCGGCCTCGTGCTGAACACGCAGGAAGCCGGCGTGCTCTCTGCCCTCGACGGCATGGCCGGGCACGTGTTCATCGCCAACACCAGCCAGGAAGCCGAAGTCGTCGCCTGCTTCGCGGCGCTGGCCGAACGCTACGGGCGGCTGGACGCGCTCATCCACACCGTCGGCGGCTGGGATGGACGCCCGCTGCTGGAAACATCGCTGGCCGACTGGCAGCGGCAGATCGAGATCAACCTGACGACGGCGTTCCTGTGCTTCCGTGAGGCGGCCCGGCACATGCAAGGACGCGGCGGGCGGCTCATCGCCCTAGCCTCCGGGCAGGGGGCGGACAAGGGCCGGGCACAGCAGGCCGCGTACTCGGCGGCGAAGGCCGGGGTGGTGCGCCTCGTCGAAGCCGCTGCCGAGGAGTTCACCGGGACGGACCTCACCGCGCACGCCCTCGCCCCGTCGATGATCCTCTACGACGGCATGACCGGCCCCGGCGTCCCCGCCGACCACCTCGTCGAACTCACCGCCCTGCTCTGCACCGACGCAGGCGCTGCCCTCAACGGCGCGACGCTCCGGGCCTACGGCGGATGACCCCGTGCGATCGGTAGCACCCCCGGCAGGAGCTGTTCGATCCCGACCAACCGGGCACGTCCACATCGCTGAAAAAAACAGGCATCTGCCCGTAATGCACCGGTGCTGCAAATAATCTGTTCGCACCCTATCTTTATCCCAACCCGCCATCCGAGACCCACGCCCCGCGATCCGAGAATCGACCTGCCCCGTCCCCTCCCCCGCCTTCGCGGGGGCAGGCTCTGTTCTCAGGAGGGGGGTGGCAGTCCAAATCCGCAATCCGAGATCTCCAAAGCGTTGAGATTGCCACGTCATGGTCAATCTCATGAGATCGACCATAGGCTCCTCGCAATGACACGGAGGGAAGATGACGGTGATCGACTTGTCCCGTCCCCTCCCCCGATCAGGTCGGGGGCAGGCTCTGTTCTCAGGAGGGGGGCGGCAGTCCGCAATCCGAAATTCGCAATCCGAAGAAATCCGAAATCGCTTCATGCTGGACATCCAGAAACGCCTCTCCATCCCTTTCCTGGCGCTGCTGAGCCTGCCGGCCACGGCGATGGGCTTTGCGCTGTCGGTCCAGATTTCGGCCCTGAGCTGGATTCTGGGCACGAAGTACAACCTCGATATCCACGACATCGGGCTGGTGTGGGCAGCGGGGCCGATTGCTGGCATCCTTGGCCAGGTGATCGTCGGCATCGTCAGCGACAACGTGTGGTTCTGGGGCGGACGGCGGCGCCCCTTCATCCTCATCGGCGGCGTACTGGCGGCGCTCATGCTGCTGGCCCTGCCCAACATCGACGGGATCGCTGCCCGGCTGGGCACGGGCGGACTCCTCGGCGTGGCGCTCGTGGTGGCCCTCACGCTCGACCTGTCCATCAACATCAGCTTCAATCCCACCCGCTCCATCATCGCCGACGTGACGCCGGAGGGCACGCAGCGCACGAAGGGCTATACGTGGATGCAGACCGTCTCTGGCACCTTCGGCGTGCTGGCCTATGGCATCGGGGCGTGGTGGGATAACTACGTGCTCATCTACTTCGGGGTGGTGCTGGTGCTGCTGTGCTCGCTCGTCCCCCCCTTCTTCATCACAGAACCCCGCGTGCTGCCGGGGGCGGATGCGCAGAAAGCCTCGGCACCGAAGACCTCGTTCGGGGACATCCTGATGACGCTGCAACCGCTCTGGGGCTTCTTTCTGTATGCCGTCTATGCCATGGCCCTGCGACTGCTGCACATCGAAGTGACGCACGCCTGGGTCGAGATTGCCTGTGCCGTGCTCACGCTGGGGCTGATCGTGAAGGTGCTGCTCACCCCCGAAGACGGGCGGGCGAAGGCCGCAGCGGGACACGTCGGCTTCCAGAAGGTGCTTGCCGCCCATGCCTTCACCTGGCTGGGCGTGCAGACGATGTTCGTCTACATGTTCTCCTACGTGCAGGCGAAGATGCCCGCGATGAACGAGGTCGACCAGGGGCGGGTGGTGTCGCTGGCATTCCTGATCCTGAGTGCGGTGGCGGCGGTGCTGCCCGCATTCGTGCTGGAGCCGATCACCGAGCGCATCGGGCGCGTGCGGACGCACCTCGTCTGCATGGCGATCATGGCGGTGGGCTATGCGGGCGTCCTCTTCTTCGGCCACACCCCGGCGGCCATCTACGCACTGATGCTGGTGCTGGGCATCGGCTGGGGGGCCACCGTGAGCCTGCCCTTCGCCATCATGTCGCAGAAGGTGGAGCAGAGCCGGATGGGGCTGTACATGGGCTTGTTCAACCTGTCCGTGGTGCTGCCGCAGCTCGTGGCGAGCCTCGGCGTGGGCGAGGCCGTCAGCCGTGCTGCCGACAAGGGGCTGATCTTCGTCATCTGTACGGCCTCGCTGGCTACATCGGCGCTGGCCTGGACGCTCGTGAAAGAGAATCGCGAAGAGGCCGTCGGCGTGCGACCTGTCCCCGGCGGCAGTGGGCACTGAACGGATGGCGGATCTCGGATTGGGGTTGCCCTCCCGAGCGTGTCCTTGCGAGGAGCATGGTCAATCTCATGAGATCGACCCTGATCGACCACAAGCCTGCCCCCTGTCATTCCCCATCATCCCCGCGTAGGCGGGGAGAAGGCGGGGTGGCAATCTCAACGCTTTGGAGATTTCGGATTGTGGGTGGTGGACTGTCACTGCTGAGAACAGAGCCTGCCCCCGACCTGATCGGGGGAGGGGATGGAAGAGGTCGATCACCGTCGCTTTCCAACCACCCCTGGTCGCTCCTTGGCTATGGAGGAGAATTCCGGATTTCCACCCTATTTTCCCTCAACTCGTTATCTTTCCTCCTGCTGCAACCACCTCCGCCATGTTGTCCCGACCCATTCTTGCTCTAATTGGTCTTGCCGCGCTGTTGGGAGGGTGTCGCATCGCACAACCAACGACGACGCCCGCACCCCCGCCGGCGACGCCACCAACCGCTGCGGTTGCGCGCCCGGTGATCGTTCACCTGTTCGAATGGCGGTGGGACGACGTGGCCCAGGAGTGTGAGACGTTCCTCGGCCCGGCAGGCTACAAGGCGGTTCAGGTGTCACCACCCAGCGAGAACGCGCTCGTGCGCAGCCCGAACCGCCCATGGTGGGAACGCTATCAACCGGCCAGCTACCGACT
Source organism: uncultured Rhodothermaceae bacterium (assembly GCA_964561865.1). Lineage (GTDB taxonomy): Bacteria > Bacteroidota > Rhodothermia > Rhodothermales > CAZLRO01 > CAZLRO01. The sequence continues at coordinate 6,570 of CAZLRO010000052.1, forward strand.
CGAAACCCGCAGCGGCAACCGCACGCAGTTCGCCGACATGGTGCGGCGTTGCCAGGCCGCCGGCGTGGAGATCTACGCGGACGTGATCCTCAACCACATGACCGGCGTCTACACAGGGACGGGCGTGGCGGGCAGCACCTTCGGCGAATACAGCTACCCTGGCCTCTACACCCCCGCCGACTTCCACCAGTGCGGCCTCACACCCGGCCACGAGATCCAGAACTGGCAGGACCCCGTGCAGGTGCGCACCTGCGAACTCGTCAACCTGTCCGACCTGCGCACGGAGGCCGAAAACGTGCAGGCCCGCCTGGCTGCGTATCTCAATGACCTGCTTGGCCTCGGCGTGGCAGGCTTCCGCATCGACGCCGCCCGGCATATCGACCCGGCTGACCTCCAGGCCATCTTCCGCCGCCTCCAGGGCACGCCGTATATCTACCAGGAAGTCATCGACCTCGATCCAAAAGCCCCGTGGGCCTTCGCACACCTCGCCGCCGGGGTCGTCAAGGAGTTCCGCTACAGCTACACCATCAGCGATGTCTTCCGCAAGGGGGAACTGGCGCGGCTGCACGGGCCAGGGTCGATCTGGACCGAGGCCACGTGGCTGCCCTCCGACCGGACGGTCGTCTTCATCAACAACCACGACAACCAGCGCGGGCATGGCGCTGGCGGCGGC
>CAZLRO010000052.1:7252-17469 GCA_964561865.1 uncultured Rhodothermaceae bacterium
GGCGTTGTCACCTTCAAGGATGGTGCCCTGCACGACCTGGCGACGGCGTTCATGCTGGCCTACCCGTATGGAAGACCCCGCGTCATGTCCAGCTATGCCTTCGAGGCGGACTGGCAAGGCCCACCCATGAACCCGGACGAGACCACCAAACGAGTACACGACGGCGAGAGGCTGCACTGCCAGGACAACGAATGGCAGTGCGAACACCGCCGCCCGATCATCGCAGGCATGGTCGGGTTCAGCAATGCCGTCACCCCTGCCGACAGCGTGGCGCGCTGGTGGACGAACGGCCGGGGGCAGATCGCCTTCAGCCGGGGACGCCGGGGCTTCTTTGCCGTCAACGTCGAAGACCAGCCGTTGCAGGCTATGCTCCAGACTGGCCTGCCTGCGGGCACCTACTGCAACGTCACCGTCAGCACCGGGCCTGGCTGCCCCACCGTACAGGTGCAGGCGGACGGCACTGCCGCCCTCACCCTTCCGCCGATGCAGGCGCTGGCCCTGCACACCGGGGCACCGCTATGAGCACCGCACATTGCCATAAAAAAAGCGCCTGATGCCACAGCACCAGGCGCCAGGGTTGGAGTTAAACCGTTAGTGGGTCCCGAAGTAGTCCACCAGGGCCGCAATCGTCATCCTGCGCACCCATTCGGACTCCTCGTGGCGCACCTCGCGGAAGAGTTCGCGCATGGCCGCGTCGTCCCCGATGGCGTGCAGGGCCGTCAGGGCCAGCACCCGCACGTTCGAATCCCCACCATAGCGGTAGAGCGTCAGCAGGGGTGGAGCCGCCTTGCGCAGGTTCACCTTGTCGCCATGATGCGTGGCGAAGTAGATGATGTTCTGCATCGCCTTCTCCCGCGTGGCCGCGTCGGTGAACTGCAACGACAGCACCAACTGCTGTTCCAGCGCACGCCACCAGGCCCGGCTGCGGGTTGTGTAGGTATCGTCCAGGTACACATCGACCAGCGGCGAGGCCTCGGCCATCGGCACCTGGGCAAGAGAAAAACGCGGCGTCATCAGCAGGGCCGCGAACAGGGTCAAGAGCAACATAACGCGCTTCATAAAGCACCTCTGTGTTTTGATCTATGAAAACACATGCGCGAGAGGGTGCAATCCGTACAGGCATTGGGCACATGTGATAGGGTTGAATGGCGTTTTCCACTGGAAAATGCCTTTTTGCCAGTTGGCATGGACAAGTATAGGCAAAAGAATGTTCATGGTTTCACCTGGAAGCCCTTTCGGTCAGAAAGGATAATTTTGGAAGCCCTTTCTTCTTCGTTTGTTAACATAAAAATACTTTTGTAACAGATCAATTTATGCTCAAAAAGGGCCTTTTTCGTGCGCTGTACCAGGTTTCAGCAGGATGAAGCTAAAAAATATAGTCAATTTGACTATAATATCGTCAAATTGACTATATTTAATCATTTGGGTGAAGCGTTGAACAACCTCGACAGATTTTACAGGGGGGTGGGAGGGGTTATTTGAAGCACGATCTTCGCAAACCATCCGGTCGTTGTGGCGTATTTTGAGGGATTGAACACCTGCCGTTGGTATCCGGTACCATGACTGCCCCTACCACCCTGCCGTTCTGGCCCCGTCTGGGGCATTTCTGGACGGTTGCCAACCTGTTCAGTCTGGCCCGGCTGGTGATGGCGTTCCCACTGGCGTGGCTGATCTGGAAGGAAGGACCGCTCTCCTGGATTGTGGTGTTGACCCTGCTGGCGATTGCATCGGACTTCTTCGACGGTGTCCTGGCCCGCTGGTCTCACACGGTTTCGGACTGGGGCAAGGTGCTCGACCCGGTGGCCGACAAGGTCTCCGGCCTGCTCGTGGTGCTGGCCCTGGTGGCACGCGGTAGCCTGCCCGTCTGGCTGCTGGTTGTGGTGCTGGTGCGCGATGTGCTCATCGTGCTGGGCTGGCTGGTCATCGGGCGGCGGACGGGCCTGGTGCTGATGAGCCAGATGCCCGGCAAGCTGGCAGTGGTCGCCCTGGCGTTGACGGTGGTCATGGCCCTGTTGCGGGCCGATCCTCCCGTTCTGAACCTGTTCCTGATGGGTACCACCGGATTGCTGGCCTACTCGTTCCTGCACTATGCCGTGCGGTTCGTTCGCCTGAGCCGTCATCCGGCCTCCGCCGAGGCCCCGGCAACGCTGGTGCCCGACCCGCCCGCTGTTGTGCCCAACCCGCCCACCTGAGACCGGCCTCTTCTTTAAGCTCCTTGTAAACCCGCCACCGTATGGGATTTTTCGACCGATTCCGCAAACCCGGTACCACTGAAGCCCCCAGCCTTCCGGAAACCGACGAACAGCAGCGCCTGGCAGAAGGGCTGGAAAAGACCCGGACGAGCCTGTTCGACAAGCTCAACCGGCTTGTGCGCGGCAAGGACACGGTCGATGCCGAGGTGCTTGACCAGCTCGAAGAGGCCCTCGTCACCAGCGACGTCGGAGTCAAGACCACCCTCGAAGTCATCCGGCGGGTGGAGGAGCGGGTACGCCAGGACAAGTACGTCTCCACCGCCGAACTCAACGGATTGATCCGCGACGAGGTCACGCAGTTGCTCCTGCGCAACGCCCCAGAGCGTCCGGCGGACTTCGATGCGGTCCTTCCCAACAAGCCCCACGTCATCATGATTGTGGGCGTAAACGGGGTGGGCAAGACCACCAGCATCGGCAAGCTCGCCTACCATTACCGGCAGGCCGGGCGTGCGGTGCTGATGGGCGCTGCCGACACGTTTCGGGCCGCTGCCACCGAACAGCTCGACATCTGGGCCGAGCGGGCCGGGGTGCCCATCATCAAGCAGGGGCACGGGGCCGACCCGGCAGCGGTGGCCTTCGACACGCTGGCCGCCGCCAAAAGCCGCGCCGCCGAAGTCGTCCTCATCGATACTGCCGGGCGGCTCCATACCAAGGGAGGACTGATGGAGGAGCTGTCTAAAATCCGCCGGGTGATGGACCGACAGATCGCCGGTGCCCCGCACGAGGTGTTGCTCGTGCTCGATGCCTCCACCGGGCAGAACGCCCTGCGCCAGGCCGAGGAGTTCACCCGCAGTGTGGAGGTGACAGGGCTGATCCTGACCAAGCTCGATGGTACCGCCAAGGGGGGCATTGTAATTGGTATTTCCAACGAGTTTCAGATTCCTGTAAAATATATAGGTGTGGGCGAACGGATTGGCGACCTCCAGGTATTCGACCGTCAGCGCTTCGTGGAGGCCCTCTTTCAATAGCCCGCCACTGGATTCCCCATTCGGAACAGCTTCCGACCGTTCAGCCTCCGAAAACGACCATCGACGGGGAAGATGCGTAACCGGGACTGAAAATTTGCGATATTACGACCGTCCGGTGCCAGCGCCTGGCCGCTGCTGCCGGAGGTGAACCTTGCATGGATGAGGCCGTATGGCAGCTCGTCATTATATCCTCAACGTCGCGTCGATCGGGTTGTTGCTACTTTTCGGGGTAGCCTTGCAACCCGTCCGGGCGCAGACGCCGCCCCCGCCCTTCGAAGTCGATGCGGTCAGTATGCGGGGCAACGGGGTCTCTACCCTCAGCCGGGTAGACCTGTATGCCCGCGTACCGTACAACCTGGTGAAGTTTCTCAGCACCGCTAATGGCTTTACTGCACGGTATGATGTGACGGTGGAAGTGACGGAGGCCGATGCCCAGGGTCGTCGCCGGAACGTGGTGATGTCGCGCCTGTGGGAAGGCAAGATTGTGGTGAACACCTACGCGGCGACGCAGGGCAATGCCGCCTCGGACCTGACCACCCATGCCGTAGACCTGGCGCCGGGGCGCTACCTGCTCTCGTTCCAGGTGGAAGACAAGCAGTCGAACCAGTCCTACGTCCGCGAGCTGCCGCTGGAGGTACGTAACCTGAACAAACCGGTGGCCGTCAGCGACGTAGTGTTCATTGAGGACTACAACGAGCGGAACAAGACCATCACCCCCCGGGTCTCCGACCAGATCGGCACGGACGAGAACCTGCTGCGGATGTTCTACGAAGTCTACAGCGAACGACCCCGCACGGTACGGCTCTCCTACGAGATGGTGCGGGCGGCCGGAGGCGCTGCCGCCCGCACCGAAGCCAGCCCGGAGGTGGTCTACACCAGGTCCGAAGAAGGCAGCATCTCCTCCGGACGCAAGGCCCAGTTTGTTGTCTCGGTGCCCCTGAGCGAGTTGAAGGCCGGGCCGTACACCATGCGGGTGAAAGTCCAGGACGAACGGGGCACGGTCCTGGATATGGCCGAGAAAACCCTGCAAGCCACCTGGACGGGCCTGGCTGACCATATCCGGGACCTCGACCAGGCCATTGCCCAGTTGCAGTACATTGCCAAAAGCCGCGAGTTGCAATATATCCGCGAAGGAAGCAGCCTCTCCGAACGCACCTCGCGGTTCCTCACGTTCTGGAAGCGCCGCGACCCTACGCCGACGACCGAGCGCAACGAGCGGATGGAGGAGTACTACTACCGCATCTCGTTCGCCAACAGGCGCTACGGCACCCCGCGTGATGGCTGGAAAACCGACCGGGGCTACGTGGTGGTCAGCTTCGGTGAGCCGGATTTCGTAGAACGCCACCCTTACAGCTTCGGCACCAAGCCCTACGAAGTCTGGTACTACTACCGCCTCGGCAAGCGCTTCGTCTTCATCGACGAGACCGGCCTGGGCGACTACAAGCTGCTCCGGCCCGTCTGGGACGAACGCAACCGCATTCGGTAGCCCACCCAGCCGTGTACGACGGCACGGGAGGTTTCCATCGGAGATCTCCCGTTTTTTTATTTTGTACGACCGAAGACGGAATCCCGGATTGCGGATGAACTTCCCTCTCGTGTCGTCACGAGAGGGAAAGATGCTGCCTGCTGGTCTACCTCCCCCGTCCCCCCCTGTTCTCAGGAGGGGGGAAGATCGACCATCCCATGACCGATCTCATGAGATCGGTCATCCTCCTGTCCAGGAGGGGCACTCGGTAGGGCCCTTGGTAACTTCTATATTCAACTAAAACAAAGCGTACCAAGTAAATAGCCAACGGCTATCTTCCCAAGCACCAAGCCGCTATTCCCTGTGTCTCTCCGCATCGTCTTCATGGGTACGCCGGTATTTGCCGTGCCGTCGCTGGAACGCCTGGTCGAACACGGCTATGCTCCCGTAGCCGTTGTAACGTCGCCGGAGATGCCGGAACGGCGCGGGTCTGGCACTGTGCCCACCCCTGTGAAGGTGGCTGCCCAGCGGCTGGGGATCGCCCCTATTTTCGAACCGGCATCGGTCAAGGACCCGACCTTTGCAGCCGCCATAGCGGCGCTGGTCCCAGATGTGATCGTCGTGGTGGCGTTCAAGATCCTGCCACCAGCGGTTTTCACCGCCGCCCGGCGCGGCGCGTTCAACCTGCACGGCTCGTTGTTACCCCGTTACCGGGGGGCGGCTCCCATCAACCGGGCGGTGCTCAACGGTGATACGGAGACGGGCGTGACGACTTTCTTCCTGCAAGAACGGGTCGATACGGGCTCCATCATCCTCCAGCAGCGCATGTCCATCGGCCCGGACGAGACGGCCGGTGATGTCCACGACCGGATGATGCACCTGGGGGCTGAGGCGGTGGTGGAAACCATCCGGCGAATCGAGGCGGGTCCGGTTGTGACCATCGCCCAGGACGACGCCCAGGCCACACCTGCCCCCAAGCTCTTCCGCGACGAGGGTCGCATCGACTGGCAACAGCCTGCCGGGCGCGTACACAACCACGTGCGGGGCTTCTCCCCCATCCCCGGTGCGTGGACGCAGGGGCCGGGCCTCGGCAGTACGCTCAAGCTCTACCGCACCCGTCTGGCCGAGGGGAGCGGTGCTCCCGGCACAGTACTGCAGGCCGGTCCCCGCCTCGTCGTGGCCTGTGGCGAAAGTGCGGTGGAGGTGCTGGAGCTTCAGCCGGAAGACCGGCGGCGCATGGAGGCCGCCGCGTTCCTGCGGGGCCATCCGGTGCAGGTCGGTGACCGGTGGGCCTAAACCCGCTGCCGCAAGAGATCAGGATACCGGTGCGGACCGGTCGGTCGTTGCAGCGACGACGGGCTGTTTCACGTCCCGGTGCTCTGCCGGGCCAAAGCGGGAGAGGAGCGCGGGCAGCAGCACCGTGTTGGAAAGGAGTGCCATCACGAACGTCAGCGCGGTGAGGCCCCCCATATGTTTCGTGCCACCGAAGCTGGAGAGGGTGAAGATGAGGAAGCCGGACATGAGCACGAACGAGGAGAACATCATGGCCTTGCCGGTCTCTTGCAAGGTGCCCCGGATGCCCTCCTCCCGTGAAAGGCCTCTGTCGCGCAGGAGCCGGTAGCGGGCCAGGAAATGGATGGTGTTATCGACCGTGATCCCCACGGCCATCGGGAAGACCAGGGCAATCGAAGGCTTGAGGATGATGCCTGCAAACCCGACCACCCCGCCGACGACCAGCAGGGGGATGAGGTTGGGCAACATGCTGATGAGGGTGAGGCGGGCCGTGCGGAACGCCCAGGCCATCAGCAGGGCAATCGCCAGCAGGGCCAGCCCCAGGTTGCCCAGCAGGTTTCGCACGAGGTTCTCGCCTGATCGGGTGTTCAGAATAGCCGACCCGGTGACGAAGACCTCGTAGTGCGCTGCCGGAAACACGGCCCTGGCCCGTGCCGTAAGCGTATCGACCAGCGCGTTGGTGCCCCGGGTGCCGAGGTCGGCGATGCCGAGGTGGATGCGGGTCATGGTGAAGGTCGAATCGACAAAGCGCGGCAGGTTGCGGGCCAGGCCCGTCTGCTGGTCGGCCAGCGAGCGGAAGGACGTTTGCAGGAAGGGCATCTCGATGTTCGAGGGCAGGCGATACCCTCTCGGATGCCCACCGAAGTAGGCCTGGGTTGCCAGCTTGGCGAGGTTTGCCGCCGAGAACGTCTCTCCGACCGCATCGAGGGTGTCGAGTTGCTGTTGCAACCGGTCGATCCGGCGGAGGGCCTCCAGGCTGCGCAGACGGCCTTCCTGCTTCGCCACAACCACCACGTCCAGCGGTAACACACCGCCGAAGTGCTGCTCGAACGTCTGAAGATGCTGTTGCAGCGGATCGTCCGGGCTGAAGTCCGAGAAAATCCGGATGTCGGAGGAGATGCGGGCCATGCCCACGAGGGCGACCAGCACCAGCCCTGCTGTACCGATGAGGATAACCCCGGCATGGTTCCGGGTGAAGCCGGCCAGGCGGTCGAAGAAGCGGGTGAACACGTTGTGGGTTGCCAGCCTCAGCGCGTAGTCCGACGGTGGCGGCAGCTTCAGCAGCAAGGCAGGGATCAGCGTCAGCGAGATGACGTAGAGCAGCAGGATGCCCACCGCCGCAAACACGCCGAAGACCGAAAGCAGCCGCGAGCCAGAGAACACCATCGACCCGAACCCTACCGCCGTCGTCACCGAAGTCATCAGCGAGGCCAGCCCGACGGTCTCGATGGTGTAGGCGATGCTGCGGCGTCGGTCCTGGAACAGCCGGTACTGGTCGTAGAACTTGGTGGTGAAGTGGATGACGTTCTCCACCCCGATGATAACCATCAGCGCGGGCAGCACCGCCGTCACGATGTTGAGCTGGTGTTTGAACAGGGCTATCAGACCGATCGTCCACACGATGCCCAGCACGACGTTGAGCAAGGGCAGCAGGACCGCCCGCGACGAACGGTACGTGAGGTAGAGAAACGCCAGGGAGATCAGCAGGGCGAGTGTGGCGAAGAAGGGGGCCTCGCTGGTGACGCGCTTGCCGTACTGGGTCCGCAGGTACGGGATGCCCGCCAGCGCCACCCGGCCTGGCAGGGCGTTCGCCAGCACTTCCACCGAATCGACGAGGGCCACCCGTTCCGGCGTAGTGTTGAACTGCGCGTTGAGGTTGACCAGCAGGGAGGTGGCCTGGCCGTCGTCCGAGAGCAGCAATCCCTTCAGGAAGGGCTGCCGGGCCACCGTTGCCCGCAGGGAGTCGTTCGGGAGGGCCGGGTGGTAGAGGGGTTCGGAGGCCAGCCCCGTGCTGTCCCGTTGCACCGTCGGCACGTTGGTCAGGCTCAACACGTGCTCCACGCCCGGCATCCGGGCTACCCGCTGGGTGAGGGTGTCGAGGCTGGCGAGGAACGCCGGTGCGAGCACATCAGTGCGGTCAAAGACGACGTAGAGGATGGTCTGTCCTTCGCCAAAGACGCTGCTGGCCCGCTGGAAGTCCCGCATCTCCTGTGCATCTGCCGAGAGGAAGTGGCCGGGCGAATGGTCGGTCTGCACCTGAAACGACCAGTAGCCAAGCCAGAGGGTGACCAGCAGCAGGAACGGCAGGGTCAAGTACGGATAATCCAGGACCGCATCAGCGAGGCGGGACCACATGGGCACAGGGCGTCAAGCCAGAGGGCATGTAAGCACAGGGAAAGTACTATCCGTTTTCCTTTGCTCTGTTGGCAAGGTCCCGTTGGTTGCGAAATCGCACGAACTCTTCAATCGAACAATCCATTAAATAAGGCGTAAGCGCTTACGCAAAACCCGTTTCGGGTCGTAACATTCCGGTGTGCGGTTTGGCAACTTCTCCTTTCCCATGATGTCGATGCCCTCTTCGCTGATCCGGCCAGAAGCAGGTATGTCCCCGCCTGCGGTCAAGCCGCTGCTCAGCGTGCTGACGCGCTTGCAGGAGCGGCAGGCATGGTCGCCGGGACAGTTGCAGGGGCGGGCACAGGAGGTACTCGAAGCGCGTTTCGGGGTATCGGAGGCCCCGGTTGCCAGCGTGTTTGTCCATGGCCCGTTGGGGTTGATGGCCGAGCACACCCACTACTTCGACGGGTTCGGGCTGTTCTGGTCGCTCGTGCGCGGCACCGCTGTTGCGGCCCGCATTACGCAGACGGCCCCGCAGGTGGTATTTGAAGGGGCTGCTGTCGGGCTGGCCCACGACCCGGCGCCGGAACCATCGCCGCACACGCGCCCGTGGTTCTCGCTAGTGGAGGACCTCCTTCGGCGGCTCACCCCCCGGGGCGTACAGGTGGAGGTGGCCGTGGTCAGCACGCTGGAGGCCACCGGCCTGGACACCTACCTGGCAACCCTCGGCATCGCTACTGCCCAGGCATTGCAACACCTGCTGGGCCTGCCCCACGACGAACACGCCCTGCGTGCGGCTGTACAGGCCAGCATCGCCACCAACCTGGGACGCCCGTTCAGCATGGGCTGGCTGCTGGCAACTGCTGCCTCCGAACCCGACCGCCTGCTCCTCACCGACGCCGCCACACGGGAACACATCTTCGTCGAAACAGCACCGTTGCCGGAGGTGCTGGGATGGGGTCTGCTGGAGGCCATGCCGGAACCCGAACCGGATAAAACATTCTTCTGGACGCGCAAGGAACAGGCGGAAGAAGCCCTTGACCTCCTGCAGAAAGGCCGCTACCCGGTCGTAGAATCCCTGCGAGATATCGAGCACCGCGACCTGGCGGCTGTCCTGGGAGGATTGCCCCGACGGTTACAGCCCACCGTTCGGCATCTCGTCGGCGAGAACGGGCGGGTACAGAAGCTGGTAGTGGCTTTCCATCGGCAGGACTGGCAGCTGCTGGGGGTCCACTTGCTGATGTCGCACGGGTCGAAGAAAACCGACTGGGGTAGCAGTTGCGAAGAGGCCGACTTTGTGGTCAAACAGGCAGAAAACCTGAGCATGGACGGGGTTTTTGGTGCTACCTTGATGGCGCACAGTGTGCTGCTGGTGGGGCGTCCGTTCAGCCTGCCGCCGGGCCTTGACCAGATTCAACAGGCGTTCGTGGCCCGGTTTGGCCGCACACCGGACGCCCACTTGCTCTGACCCTTGTTCTGATCCCCTGTTCTGCCCGTTGCCGCCTATGACCCGGTTCGATCTCGCCCAGGTAAACGAACGGATTGCACGTGAAAGTGCGTTTGTCGAAGCCCTGCTGGCCGAGGTTGGGCGTGTAGTGGTGGGGCAACGGTACATGATCGAGCGGTTGCTGATGGGCCTGCTGGCCGACGGGCATGTGTTGCTCGAAGGCGTGCCGGGCCTGGCCAAGACGCTCACCGTCAGCACGCTGGCGAAGACGCTGGGGGTACGTTTCCAGCGCATCCAGTTCACGCCCGACCTGCTCCCGGCGGACCTGGTGGGCACGCTTGTCTACAACCAGAAAGAGGGCAGCTTCTTCATCCGCAAAGGCCCCCTCTTCGCCCATATCATCCTGGCCGACGAGATCAACCGTTCCCCGGCCAAGGTCCAGAGCGCCCTGCTCGAGG
>CAZLRO010000053.1:0-17247 GCA_964561865.1 uncultured Rhodothermaceae bacterium
GAGCGCCATGAGTGACAAGCCGCTTGTCCGGTTCGAGGTCGATGGCGACATCGGAGGACAGATTGAAGAAACCCATGAAGCTCTGTTCAGATCAGCGGGGTACGTCAGGATCGGGGGGCTAAAGTCGCGCCAATATAATGAACACGGGGGCTTTTCAATGCCGGAAATGCCGTTTGTCCGTGAAGACCATCGCCACCTGGTGGGCATTGGCTGCGTCGATCACCTCCTGGTCCCGCACGGAGCCGCCGGGCTGGATGGCGGCGCAGGCACCCTCGGCAATGGCCGCCAGCAACCCGTCGGCAAAAGGGAAGAAGGCATCGGAGGCTATGACCGAGCCGGTAAAATCCAGTTCCGATTTCCGGCCTTTGCGGACGGCAATTTCTGATGAATCGATGCGGCTCATCTGTCCGGCTCCGATGCCCAGGGTGGCGCGGTGCCGGGCATAGACGATAGCGTTGCTTTTGACATGCTTGACGACGCGCCAGGCGAAGTCCAGGTCCTGCCATTCGGCCTCGGTCGGAGGGCGGTGTGTCACCACGCGGCACTGTGCCCGCAAGGCCGCACTGGGGGGGAGCACAGGGTCACGTGCCTGCACGAGCAGGCCGCCGAGAACACTGCGGAGGTCCATCCCCGTATCGTGGCGGGCCGGTTGCAGGTGCTCGATGAGGCGGCGGTTCTTCTTCTGCATCAACTGCTCCAGCACCCCTTCCTCATAGGCTGGGGCGATGACGATCTCGGTGAAAATCTGGTCAATGGCCTCGGCAGTGGCCGCATCCAGCGGTCGGTTGACCACGACGATGCCCCCGAAAGGAGACTGGCGGTCGGTGGCGAACGCCTGTTCCCAGGCCTGCACAAGGGTATCGGCGGTTGCCACACCGCACGGGTTGGTGTGCTTGAGGATGGCGCAGGTGGGGGCTTCGTCGCGGAACTCGTCGATGAGTAGCAGTGCCGCGCTCAGATCCAGCAGGTTGTTGAACGACAGCTCCTTGCCATGCAACGTCCGGAAGTACCGGGTCGGGTCGCCGTAGAGGGCAGCCTGCTGGTGCGGGTTCTCGCCGTAACGCAAGGGCTGGGCCTGGGGGAGTTCGACGCGGAACGTCTCCGGCAGCAGCACCTCGGTGCCCCGTGCGAAATAGGTGGCAATAGCGCGGTCGTAGCGGGCCGTGAGGTCGAACGCCTTGCCCGCCAGCCGCCGCCGGGTGGCAAGGGCGAGGTGCCCGCCCTGCTCCTCCAGTTCGTCCACCACCACCGCATAGTCCGCCGGGTCCGTCACGACGGCGGTGAAAAAGAAGTTCTTCGCGGCGGCACGGATCATCGTAGGGCCGCCGATGTCGATGTTTTCGATGGCGGTGGCGTCCGTCACGTCGGGCACTGCGATTGCGCGGGCAAACGGGTAGAGGTTTACCACCACCAGGTCAATCGGGGCAATATCATGCCGGGCGAGCTGGTCGAGGTCCTCCGGGTCGTTCCGCCGGGCCAGCAACCCGCCATGCACGGCCGGGTGCAAGGTCTTGACGCGCCCGTCCAGGATTTCAGGGAAGCCGGTCAACTCGGCCACCTCCCGCACCGGCAATCCCGCCTGTTGCAGCGCCTTCGCCGAACCCCCGGTGGAGACCAGCTCTACCCCGTGTGTATGCAGCCGGGTGGCAAATTCCACCAGCCCGGTCTTGTCGAACACCGAGAGCAACGCCCGGCGGATAGGGTAGAGGTCGTTTGGCGGCGAGAGGTCCTTGACGTGAATCACAGGTTGGTACTTGGTGCTTGGTAGTTGGGAAGATAGCTGGTAGCCGTTAGCTCTTGGGTGCTTGGTACCTGGTGCTTGGGAAAATCCGCAATCCGAAATCCGCAATTCTGATATAGTCAAATTGACTATATCAGGATGATTCTTGCTGATGGCGGGTTGCCAACAGGCGTAAGGCTTCGGGGTATAGCTGGTGTTCGACGGCCAGCACCCGGGCGGCCAGGGCTTCGGGGGTGTCGCCGGGGAGGACGGGCACCTCCCGTTGCAGCACGATAGCCCCGGTGTCGTAGTCTTCCTCCACCAGATGGACCGTCGCGCCGGAGACGGCCTCGCCCGCTGCCAGCACCGCACGGTGGACGTGCAGGCCGTACATGCCGGGGCCGCCGAACTTCGGCAGCAGGGCCGGGTGGATGTTCACCATCCGTCCCCGGAACGCTTGCACCACCGGGAGCGGGATCTTTTTCAGGTACCCCGCGAGGGCGATGAAATCCACGTTCTGCTCGTGCAGCCTCGCCAGCAAGGCCGTTACGTAGGCAGCCTGGTCGGTGAAGGCAGCCGGGTTGAGCACCGCCACCGGGATGCCTGCGGCCTCGGCGTGGGCGATGGCCCCAATGCCTGGCTTGTTGCAGACCAGCAGCCGGATGTTGGCGGGCAGGTGCCCGCCGGCCACGGCATCGAGGATCGCCTTGAAGTTGGAGCCACTGCCCGAGGCAAAAACCGCAAGCTGCATGATAGCGGGGATCGTTCTCCCGCTGTGCCGCGGGGCCGGGAGGCATACATTGCTCGAAAAAACCGCCCGAAGATACAACCGTGCTCTTGCGATCCAGGGGGGAGGAAGGCCAAGAAGCTGTGAAACGAAGTCTCACCCCGACATAGCGGGCAGTTCGATCCTGAACGTCGTGCCTTCGCCCGGGCGTGACTGCACGAGGAGCAGACGCCCGCCGTGGTAGTCCTCGATGATGCGTTTGGCGAGGCTCAGGCCCAGCCCCCAGCCCCGCCGCTTGGTGCTGTAGCCGGGCCGGAACACGTTCTTCCACTCCCTCCGGTCGATACCCTTGCCGGTGTCCTCCACGTCCACGAGCACCCGCTGGCCGGACGCACTGGCCCGGACCTGGATGCGCCCGGTGGGGGTTTCGATGGCGTCCAGGGCGTTCTTGAGCAGGTTTTCGATGACCCACTCGAACAACTCGGCATTGACCGAGGCCCGCAGCATCGCGGGGGCGTGCACCGTCAGGTCGATCTGCTGCCCCTGCTGCGGGATGCGGCGGCGCATGTAGTCCGCCGTCACCTCCAGGAGCGGGGCCAGGGGTTGCACCTCCAGCCGGGGCAACGAGCCGATATCGGAGAAGCGGTTGGCGACGCGGCCCAGCCGTACGATGTCCTTGTCGATCTCCTCCACGGCCAGTTGTCGCTGTTCAGCAGGCAGGGCGGGCAGGCGCAGCAACTCGGTCCATCCCATCAGGCTCGAAATAGGCGTTCCCAACTGGTGCGCGGCTTCCTTCGCCATGCCTACCCAGAGGCTGCGTTGCTCGCTGCGCCGCACATACGAGAAGCCGAGGTAGCCGATGAGGATGAAAAGCCCGACGAAGAGCAGTTGCAGGAACGGAAAGAAGCGTAGCTCCCGGATGAGCAGCGATTCATCGTAGTGGACGAACTGCTTGAGGCGGGACGCCCCGTAGTCCACCTCGATGGGGATGGGCGGATAGGCGTCGTCATCCATCTGTGCCGCCCGCCGGGCCAGTTGCCCGATGAAAGGGGTGCGGGCCTCCGGCGGCAGGCGAAACACCGAGTCCGGCTCCGGCACCTCCGGGACGTTGCGCCAGTTCAGCGGCTCCCGCCCGGTGGAGTCCACCACGATGGCGGGGATGCCGAACGAACTGGTCAGCACCAGGGCTTCGGTGAGGAAGGTCAGCTCGCCCGCCGAGGGCTGGCCCTGTGCCCAGGCCAGGGCATCCCGCCAGGCCGGGAGCGCATCCGGCACCAGCCCTGGGGTGGAGGGAAGCTGCACGAGGAAGCTGTCGAGGGTCAGGAAGTCCGCCTGATGGGGGTTGAAAGACTGTTGCTGGGCGGCCTGGGCCAGCTGGACGGTCGCCGAGGCCCAGAGCTGGGTGATGGCCCGTTCCCGTTCCCGCAGCCGGTTCGCCAGTTGGTGGGTATAGCCCAGGGAGGCTACCGCAATCAGCACCGCAAACAGCACCAGCCCCAGCTTGAGGTTGGTCGAAAGGCGATAGGCACGCATAGGGCGGGGGAGGATTGAACAGCAAAAATATCGTCAAATTGACTATATCAGGGACGTCAATTGACCGCGATCCATCCGCCTCGAACGCAACGTTGTCTTCAGGCAAGGACCATTCCGGCCTCGCCTGTGAGGGTTTGTTCACGCTTGGGGCCTGTCGAGACCATGTGGATGGGCACGTCCAGTTCCCGGGCGATGAACTGCAAGTAGTGCCGGGCTTCGGTGGGCAGGTCCTCGACATGCTGGGCGGTGGTGAGGTCTTCCTTCCAGCCGGGGAAAGAGACGTAGACGGGTTCGGCCTGGGAAAGGGTCTGGGCTTTGCTGGGGAACCGGTGGGTCTCTCGGCCGCCGTACCGGTAGTGGGTGCAGACCTTCAGTTCGTCCATGCCCGTGAGCACGTCCAGTTTGGTAATCGCCAGGGCGGTGAAGCCGTTGATCATGCTGGTGTAGCGCAGGGCCACCAGGTCGAGCCAGCCACAGCGGCGGGGACGGCCCGTCGTGGCCCCGAACTCGTGCCCGACGCGCCGGAGCCGTTCGCCCGTCTCGTCCAGCAGCTCGGTGGGGAAGGGGCCGTTGCCGACGCGGGTGCTGTAGGCCTTGACGATGCCGATGCTGCGGGTGATAGCCGTCGGCGGGACGCCCAGGCCCGTGCAGCAGCCGCCGATGGTGGGGTGGCTGGAGGTGACGAACGGATATGTCCCGAAGTCCACATCCAGCAAGGATCCCTGGGCACCCTCGGCCAGCACATGCTTGCCCTCGCGGAGGGCGCGGCACAGGTACTCGGTCGTGTCCGTCACGAACGGGTCGAGCAGCTGGTCGTACTGGACGTATTCCTCGATGAGGGCCTCCACATCCAGTTGCTCGGCGCCGTAGACTTGCCGGAGGAGGGTATTTTTTTCGTCGATAGACCGTTTGAGCTTGGTGCGGAGCACGTCGCGGTCGAGCAGGTCCACCACACGGATGCCGGTGCGGGCGAACTTGTCCACGTAGCAGGGGCCGATGCCGCGCCCGGTGGTGCCGATGGCGCGGTCGTCGCGGGCCTGCTCCATCGCCTGCTCGATGCGCTTGTGGTAGGGCATGATGACGTGGGCGTTGTGGGAGAGCAGGAGGCGGCCCTCCACCGAGTAGCCCAGTGCCCGGATCATCTCCAGCTCGCGCAGCAGCGAGACGGGGTCGAGCACGACGCCGTTGCCGATGACACAGGTGACGCCCTCGTGGAAGATCCCGCTCGGCACCAGGTGCAGGACGAAGATGCGGTCGCCCCAGGCGATGGTATGCCCGGCGTTGGCCCCGCCCTGGTAGCGGGCCACAATGTCCACGTCGGCGCTGAGCAGGTCCACGATCTTGCCCTTGCCTTCATCGCCCCACTGGCTGCCAATAACCACCGTAACGGGCATGGTGTGTTCGGGTTGGGAGGGCCTGACGACCGGGATGCGGGAACGCCGGGATCGGTCCGCCGATGGGGGGCCGGTGGGGGTCAGGACCGGGATTTGTGGAGAACACGGAAAAAGGCGACGGGAACCAGCCCCGCCGCCTTCTCCGATGCTATGGGATAGGGCCGTGGCGCTCAGTCGGCGAAGCTGGCGGCGGCTTCGTCCACTGTTTCGTAGTGTTTGAACACCGTGTTCAGCTTCGTGATGACCAGCAGCGACTGGATGCGGTCGGCCACGGCGGCCAGGCGCAGGTCGCCCCCGGCGTTGCGCATGGTGGTCATGCCGCTGATGAGCATCCCCAGGCCGCTGGAGTTCATGAAACTCACCTGCGAGAGGTCCACTACCACATTCTTCTTCCCGCCTTCCTTGAGGTGGTGCAGCGTGTCGTGGAGTTTGGTCCCGTCGGGGCCGCCCATCACATTGCCTTTCAGCGCAATGATCACGCAGTTGTACCGTTCTTCAACGTCGTAGTTCATGGGGGTTTGCCGGTCTGAATGAACATTGGGGGGGCGATCCCGGCAGCAGGCTTGCACAGCACGCCGTTGGAGGGATCTGGGCCGGGACGCTTACCGTTTCTCGGGCACCCACTTGCGCAGTTCGATCACCAGGGGGGCGGATACGAAGATCGAGGAGTAGGTCCCCAGCAAGATGCCGAAGAAAAGGGCAAAGGCGAAGCCCCGGAGCGTCTCGCCGCCAAATATAAAGAGCACGAGTACCGTGAGCAAGGTCGTCCCGCCGGTAATGACGGTGCGGCTGAGGGTGCTGTTGATCGAGCGGTTGACGCGGTTCTCGAACGTCTCGGTCTTGAACAGCCCGGCGTACTCCCGCATCCGGTCGAAGATCACCACCGAGTCGTTGATCGAGTAGCCGGCAATGGTCAGCAGGGCAGCTACGAGCGTCTGGTCGAGCTGGAGCGAGAAGGGCAGTACCCCGTGCAGCAGCGAGAACATACCCAGGATCACGATGATGTCATGGAAGAGGGTGAGCACGCCGGAAAGGCCATAGCGCCAGTTGGACCACCGGATCGCCACATAGAGCAGGATCACGAGCAGCGAGCCAATGATCGAGTAGAGCGCGCCGCGCTGTAAGTCCTCAGCGAACCGAGGTCCTACCATGTAGCGCTGGACGATTTGTGGTTCGGCCTCGGTATGGGCCTGCCGCAACGTCTGCTCGATCCGGTCCTCCATCTGGTTGATGTCTACTCCGTCCTGTGGCAAGGTGCGCACCAGCAGGGCATTGGCCCCGTAGGACTTGACCTCTGGCTCGCTGCCGAGAGCGTCCGTGAGTTGGGCAGCCACCTGGTTTGAATTCAGCACCGTGTTGGTTTCCACGACAAACTCCATCCCCCCCCGGAAGTCGATGCCCCACTCGAAGCCCCGTACCACGAAAGAGACGAGGCTGAGCACCAGCAGGAGGAGAGAAAAGATGTAGCCGAACTTCCGTTTCTCGACGAACGGATAGTTCACGTTTTCCAGAATACGCATGGTCTGTCGGTCAAATAGGAAGGTCGAAAACAGGAAATCGGGGGGATAATCCCTCAGCCGAAGTTGATGCCCATCCGGCGGTCAACCGCCATGTAGTCGAAGAGGATGCGGGTGATGACGATGGCGGTGAACATCGAGGAGAGGATCCCGGCCATGAGCGTCACGGCGAAGCCCTGGATGGGGCCGACGCCGAAGGAGAACAGGATCACCCCGGCGAAGAACGTGGTGATGTTCGAGTCGAAGATGGCGCTGAAGGCTTTGGCATACCCGGTGTCGATGGCCGCCTTGAGCGTCTTGCCGGTTGCCAGTTCCTCCCGGATGCGTTCATAGATCAGCACATTGGCATCGACGGACATGCCGATGGTGAGCACGATCCCGGCGATGCCGGGCAGGGTGAGGGTGGCCTTGAACCCGGCCATGATGCCCAGGATGAAGATCAGGTTGAAGAGCAGCGCCAGGATCGCCCCCAGCCCACCCGTGCGGTAGTACAGGATCATGAACAGCGCCACAATGGTCAGCCCGAAGATGACCGAGTTCAGCCCGGCGCGGATGGCAGCCTCGCCGATGCTGGGGCCGACGGAATACTCCTCCACGATGTCCACCGGAGCAGGCAAGGCACCGGACTTGAGCACCGTCACGATGTCCTCAGCCTCGTTCTGGTTCGCTAGCCCGGTGATGCTGCTGCGCCCGCCGACGATACGGTTTTGCACCGTCGGGTAGGAGTAGACCACGTTGTCCAGCACGATGGCGATGGGCTTCTGGATGTTCGCTCCGGTGATGCGTGCCCAGGTGCGCGCCCCCTCGGAGTTCATCGTCATGGTCACTTCGGGCAGGTTGTTGATCTGGTCGAAGTCCACGCTGGCGTTGGTGAGCACCTCGCCGGACAGCTCGATAGACTTGCGGACCCCCAGCAGGGCATAGGTCTCCTCGCCCTCTGGGGAGGTGCCGACGGGGCTGGCAGTGTAGAGCAGGTGTACATCCGAGGGCAACAGTGCCTGTACTGCCGGGTCGGCCAGCAACCGGTTGACGGCGGCGGTGTCGCGCTCGGCGACGGTGCCGAAGGTCACACCCTGGCCCACAGGTTGCAGCACAGCAAGTAACGGGTTGGTGGGTTGCGCTTCTTCCTCCGGGTTCAACAGCGAGGCGAGGGAGGTGTCGTTGGCTGCTGCCGTGCTGTCCTGAAGCGTGGTGTCGGCCTGGGCCACTGGGGGCGTTTCGGCCTGGAGCGTGTCGGAGGCGGCGTTGGTGGAGTCGGCTTCGTAGTATTGCAGGATTGCGCCGAGGGCACGGGAGACTTCTGCTGGTTCAGGCATGAGGCGGAACTCCAGCCGGGCGGTGCCACGCAGCAGGTTGCGCACGCGCTCGGCATCGTCCACGCCGGGCAGTTCCACCGTGATGCGCCGGGTGCCCTGGCGGGAGATGGCCGGCTCGGTCACGCCAAAGCGGTCCACGCGGTCGCGGATGATCTCTATAGCCCGGCTGATGGCCTGCTCGGATTCGGCACGCAGGAACGCGGCGACTTCGGCATTGCTCGACCGGCGGTTGATCCCGGCGTTCTCGTTGCGGAAATACCGGGAGAGCCGGGCGTTGGCATCCCGGCGCTCGAACGCCTGCACGAACGCATCTACCATCGACACTTCGTTGCGGGCGGCGGCGTCGCGGGCCTCATTCAGCACCTCGTCGAACGTGGCGTCGGTGTCGGTGGCAAGGGCGCGGATGAGCGCATCCACGCGCACCTCCAGCGTGACATGCATCCCCCCTTGCAGGTCCAGACCCAGGTTCAGGGTCTTTTCCCGCACGGTGCGGATGGTCTCGAAGTGCTCTTTTTCGTAGGTCTCCCGTGCCTCGCCTTCAAGGACGGCAAGGTCGCGGCTGAGGAGGTAGTTCTGGACTGAGGGGTACAGGTAGTACCCGGAAAGGAGCAAGAAGAAGACGATCAGTCCAATCTGAAAGCCTTTACCTTTCATGGGGGCAGACGGTTAGGGGCTGAAACAAACAATGGAAAATCAGGGACAGTCGTACCTCACCGTACAGGAGACGGGTCGGTCCCGCAGTATCTTGAAGCGTGGGTCGGAAAGGTGCTAGGGGCCGAGGGGCTGGGCCGCTGAGACGACGTGCAGGACAGGGAGTGCCAGTGCCGTGCCTGCTGCATACCCGTGCGGGGGAGGCGATGGGAAGGCTTGCCGGTTGTCGAAGGGCAGGATTGCTTCCGGAGAGCACCGCGTCGGGGCCGACAGGGCTGGGGAGAGGGCGTCGGTGAGGAGGGTGCGGGGCAGGGTGGCCCGTCCGTTCAGTCCAGGCATGGCCCACTGCTGGTCCTCCAGCCGGGCGGCGGTGCGCAGGGCTTCCAGCGCCTCCTGCCATGCGGGCGACAAGGTGCTCATCTCCCGGACCAGGGCCTCGGCAAAAGACACTACCAGGGCTGTACGCGAGGCAGCAGGAGGGGCCAGGGACTGGGTCAGGGCATGTGCCACAGCGGCCTCGCCCGGGGCAGGCAGGTGGTCCCGGAGCCACGCCGCCGGGGATTGCCGCGACGGGATGTGGGTCGCGAGCACCCACGGGGCGGCCAGCACCTGGACCTGCCCCAGCAGGAGCAGGCCCGTCAGGACTGGGAGCACACGTCGGGAACGCAGGCCACGCATCGCGGCAGCTTGAAGAGACAAAGCTGAATAATTCAGACAACCAACCAAGTTACAATGTAGAATCCGGGCCACACAAACCGGCATGGTGAATCTTTGGGGTACTTGGGGGTAGCTGTTGGCTGTTAGTGATTTAGTATTTGGAGGGCGAAGAGGACCTTCGCCCCTACGTAGGCTTGGTACTGGGTGCTTGGAAAAATCCGCACTCCACAATCCGCAATTCCCCTCAGAGGGGTGGCCCGCACGGTGCAAGCCGGGCGGGACGGGGTGTGTTGCCCCCACTGATACACACTGTAGCGTCGGTTCGGGTGCTGCAACACACCCCGTCTCCCCGATGCCCGCTGGCGCGTGCCCATCGGGGAGCCACCCCTCTGGGAGAGGGGACTCTTGGGGTTGTTGCGCTTGGTAGGATGCTTGGTGCGTGGTAGGATGCTTGGTGCGTGGTAGGATATTTCCCTCCGTGTCATGGCGAGGCTGCTTCCCGGAGGCAAAGGCGAGGTCCCCATGTTGGCCTGTGGCCTCTTCGTAATGAGACTGGTGGGCGTGCATAAACTTATGACAGGCCGTTGTCACCGGGCTGGTTCTAGCTTGCGGTTGTCCTGCATGACATAGGGTACGATGCCATGAACAACCGCCTGTTTCATATCTCCGAATTGCTTCCGCACGCCCTGCGTGAACTGGCAGACCAGGCAGCTGTAGGGGCGATCCATTCCGACGACCGCCCGGCGCGTCCGCTGGTGGCGACGGTGGGGCATGCCCTGGCCTTTCCCCGGTTGGCCCGGGAAGCCACGGCTTCTTCTGGCATTTTCAAGCGCTCTTAACGAACCCGGAAGACAGCGTCGGGTTGGACGTTCGGTACCAGGGCCGCGGGTTGCCTGGCCCCGGTTTGCCCCTTGTCTAACCTCTGTTGTGCTTCTCCACCTTGACGCCCGGACAACGTCGGTTTTCGTACTACGCCTGGGGCGTGCTGGCCTGGCTGCTGCTGGTCATCCTCTGGGGGGCGTTTGTGCGGGCCACCAGCTCCGGGGCCGGGTGTGGCAGCCACTGGCCGCTCTGCAACGGCGTCGTGCTGCCCCGCAGTCCAGCGGCAGAGACGCTCATCGAACTCTCCCATCGCCTCACCAGTGCGCTGGCGGGACTGCTGGTCATCGGGCTGCTCGCCTGGGCCTTCCGCGCCTTTCCCAAAGGGCATCGGGTACGCAAGGGAGCGGCCTGGACGATGGCGTTCATCCTGACCGAAGGGCTGATCGGGGCCGTCATCGTGCTGTTCGAATGGGTGGCACAGGATGCCTCGATGGCGCGGGTACTCTCGATGGTGCTGCACCTGTGCAACACCTATACGCTGGTGGCTGCCCTCACCCTCACAGCCTGGTGGGCCGCCGGAGGGCCTCCCGTCCGCATCCGGGGGCAGGGCCGCCGGAGCCTTCTGCTGGGCACGCTGGTGGCGTTGCTCCTGGGGGTGGCGATGCTGGGAGCAGTCACGGCCCTGGGCGACACGCTGTTTCGGGCCACTTCGCACGCCGAAGGCTTCGCGCAGACGTTCTCGGATACGTCCCACCTGGCGGTGCGACTGCGGGTGTTGCATCCCGTGCTCGCGATACTGACGGGTGCGGTGCTCTTCTGGTGCGTGCGTGTGCTGGGGGCCGGAAACGCTGCTGATGCACCGGTTCGCAGGTTGGGAGGGCTGCTGGAAATCCTGTACCTGGGACAAGTCGCGCTGGGGGTTGTCAACGTCTATCTGCTGGCGCCGGTCTGGATGCAGCTCCTTCATCTGCTTTTGGCCGACGTGCTGTGGATATTTTTTGTACTTTTCGCCGCAACGGTGCTGGCAGCGCCGCCGCCGGATGTACCCTGATGCCCTCGACCTCATGTCTGTACCTCCTCTGGAACGTGCCCGTCCCGTCGATGTAGCGGTGACGCCCGACCATGTCGGCACGGCGCACTGGAAGGACTACCTGACCCTGACCAAGCCGGAGATCACTTTCCTGGTCACCATCTCGGCCCTGGCAGGGTTCCTGCTGGGTACGACCGGGGCGGTGGATGGTTGGCGGCTGGCATGGTTGCTGGTGGGGACGGCCCTCACGTCGGCGGGTGGGGGCGTACTCAACCACTGCCTCGAACACCGCTACGATGCGCAGATGCACCGTACCGCCAGCCGCCCGATCCCGGCAGGACGCATCGCACCCCGGACGGCCTTCGGCTTCGGGCTGGTGCTCGTAGCGGTGGGCCTGGGGCTGCTTTGCCCGTTGACGAACCCACTTACGGGTGTGCTGGCCGCGCTCACCGTGGGGCTGTACCTCTTCGCCTACACTCCGCTCAAGCGCATCACCGCCTGGAACACCGTCGTCGGCACGATCCCGGGGGCGCTGCCTGCCCTCGGCGGGTTCACGGCAGCGACGGGGGTGCTGGGAGCCGGGGGCTGGGCAGTGTTCGCCATCCTGGCCCTCTGGCAGTTCCCGCACTTTTTCGCCCTGGCGTGGATGTACCGGAAAGACTATGCGCGGGGCGGGTTCGCCATGCTTCCGGTGGTACAGCCCTCCGGACAGACGATGGCGGTTCAGATGGTGCTCTCTACCGTCCTGCTCATCCTCGCCAGCGGGGTGCCGGTCGGACTCGGACTCCTCGGCGGCGGCTACCTTGTAGGTGCGCTGCTGCTGGGCGGGTGGTTCCTCTGGCCTGTCCTCGTGTTCTACCGGTCCCGCACGACCCAGGATGCCCGGCGCGTGCTGAAGGCCTCGGTGGTCTACATCCCCCTGCTGGTGCTGCTGATAGTGCTGGACCGGCTGGTGTTCTGAACGCCCCTGCGGCGAATCCGGCTGGCGAAGGATGCGCTGGGCCGGTGTAATCCAACCGTCTCCCATGCCGGATGCTACGGTCGAGTTGGACGCGCTGACCCATCGCTACGGCGAGCGGGTAGCCCTCGACGCCGTCTCGATGCACATCCCGGCGGGGCAGTTCGTCGGGCTGCTCGGCCCGAACGGCAGCGGCAAGTCCACCCTGTTTCGCATCCTCGCAACCCTGTTGGTGCCCACCGGGGGCAAGGCACAGGTGGCCGGGTACGACCCCGTGCGGCAGCCGCAGGCCCTCCGCCAGCACCTCGGTGTGGTTTTCCAGCAGCCAGCCCTCGACGGGTTGCTGACGGTATACGAGAACCTGCACGTCCACGCCGCCCTCTATGGCCTGGCCCGCCTGGGGTGTACGGACCGGATCCGCCGCCTGCTGGAGGCATTTGGCCTGGCCGACCGGGGAAAGGACCGGGTACAGACCCTCTCCGGTGGGTTGCAGCGCCGCGTCGATCTGGCCCGTGCCCTGCTCCACCACCCGGCGGTGCTGCTGCTGGACGAGCCGACGACGGGCCTCGACCCGGTAGCCCGGCGGCAGTTCTACGCTGCCCTCCGGCACCTGCAACAGCAGGAGGGTACGACGGTGCTCATGGCAACCCACCTCCTCGACGAGGCCGAAGCCTGCGACGGGGTGGGCCTCCTCGACCAGGGACGGCTGGTGGCCCAGGGAACCCCGCACGCCCTGTGTGCAGCGATGGGCGAGCAGACGCTCTGGATCGAGACCGATACCCCGCACGCCCTGGAACAAGCCCTCACCCACTACCTGCAATGGACCGTACAGGTCCGGGGAGACCGCCTCCAGGTCACCCATCCCCAGGTGCAGACCCTGCTGCCCATCCTCTACCAGACCTTCGGTTCAAAAATCCGGAGCGCCACCGTCCGAACACCCACGTTGGAAGACGTTTTTCTGCTGCATTCAGGGTATCCTTTGTCTGCAGAGAGCCGATTCTTGACCAGCACCCCATCCTCCACACCCGATCCCGGAGGGCTGCCCGCAACGGAGCAGCCGTGATCCACACTTCAACCCTGAGTTCTGGGAGTACAACGATGAAACACCGGTTTTTCCCCCACTGCTGGCTGTGGTTAGGCAGCCTGCTGTTCGTGACCCTGGTCCAGGCCACACCTCCCGGCAAGGTCCGGTTTATGAACGAGACGGGCTACCAGTTGACGGAGCTGTACCTGCTGGATTTCGACGCGAACGCGCCGGACCCGGAGAACTGGCTGCGGCAGCCCCTCGACGACGGTGAAGGCATCACGCTGGACCTGTCGTCCCAGCCAGGCTGCACCTTCGACCTGATGGCGGTGGATGTCGATGAGGATACCTACGTCAAGGAAGACCTCGACCTCTGCCGCATGAAGGTGGTCACCATCAGCCTGGACGATATCGTGTACGATGAAGAGGGTACCGTCGCCTCGGAGGGCCAGGCCACGATCTACAACAACGGCTCTGAGACGATCTATTACCTCTATGCCCGTGCCGCAGGGACGACCTCGTGGAGTGAGGACCTGCTGGGCGTCGCCGGGGTCATCATCACGGAGGAGAGCGAATCCATTGCCATTCCGGGGCTGACCTCGGGCACCTGCCGGTTCGACCTTCGCGCCGAGGCTTCGGGCAACGTCCACCTGGCGACGCTCAGCAATGTGAACCTGTGTTCGCAGACGACCGTGCGCATCGGAGGGGGGAGCACCCGGGGAGGCGGGCCACGCGGCGTCACCTTCACGAACAAATACGGCGAGGCGGTCTACTACCTCTATCTCCGCCCGCACGGCAGCACGGACTGGGGTGCCGACCGGCTCGGCAGCAGCAACGCCCTCAGCAACGATGAGGCGGTGACCATCGAGGTCGCCGAGATGGCGAACGGGACCTGTGTGTTCGATGTACGGGGCACCGACCTCTCCGGAAACGACCTGGTGGTGGCCCAGAACCTCAACTTCTGCCAGAGCAATGCCTGGACGATTGACCCTCGCAGCACCGGCGGCGGTTCGTCCTCCACCATCACCCTCACCAACCGGTACGGGGAGACGATCTACTATCTGTATTTCCGGCTGAGCGGCACGTCGGATTGGGGCGCCGACCGCCTTGGCAGCAGCAACGCCCTCAGCGCAGACGAGGTGGTGACCATCGACCTGCCCGAAGTCGCCAACGGCAACTGCGTGTTCGACATCCGGGGCATGGGCCTGGACTCGCGCGAGATGTTCGTGATTGCCCGCACCAACCTGTGCGAGAACCGCAGCGTGGACATCATCCGGACGGGCGGCGCCTCGGGGCAGGGCAACACCTCCACGATCACGGTGCGGAACCAGAGCAGCGAGACGATCTACTACCTCTATGTGGCCCCCGCCGGGAGCAACCAGTGGGGAGATGACCGCCTCGGCAGCAGCAACGCCCTCTCGCCCGACGAGGAAGCCACCTTCCAGCTGGGCGGGCTGGGGGGCAACAACTGCCTGTTCGACGTGCGCGGCACCGACCTGAGCAAGAACGAGGTCGTGACGCTGCGCCGCCGGAACCTGTGCGAGAACAAAACGCTGGTCTTCAACTGACACAGACGCCGATCTGTATGTAACTTGCAAGCCTGTCGGGGGTCCACTCCGGCAGGCTTTTTTAGTGCACATCGATGCAGGCGGTCTGGGCATTATGGCGGCGGGAACTGGTCAAGTTCCTGCGGGATCGGAACCGGGTGGTCGGGGCGCTCGGGCAGCCGTTGCTGTTCTGGCTGTTCCTGGGGCTGGGGTTTCGGACGTCGTTCCGGATGCCCGATGGGGCTTCGGGCAGCTATCTGGCCTTCCTGCTGCCGGGCATGATCGCCATGACCCTCCTGTTCACGGCCCTGTTTGCCACCATCTCGCTCGTGGAAGAGCGGAAGAGCGGGTTCCTGCAAGCCGCCCTCGTGGCGCCGGTCCCGCGCACCGCGCTGGTGTTCGGGACGGTGCTGGGGGGCACGACGCTGGCCGTCGGGCAGGCACTGCTGCTGTTGCTCCTGCTCCCGCTGGTGGGGGCCGCCATCACGCCCGCCGGGGTGCTCCTGCTCGTCCTCGCCGGCAGCCTCCTGGGGCTGACGTTCACCGGGATGGGCGTCTGGCTGGGGTGGCGCATGGAATCGACCCGCGGGTTTCATGCGGTGATGAACCTCGTGCTGATGCCGCTGTGGCTGCTCTCCGGGGCGGTGTTCCCCCTCTCCGGCGCCCACGGGGCCATGCAAGGGCTGATGTGGGCCAATCCGGTGACGTATGGGGTGATGGCGATCCGGCAGGCCCTGGCCTGGCCGCAGCCTGCCCCGGAAGCCCCGCTCGCCCTGCCCGCCACGCTCGCCCTCAGTGCCGCGTTTGCCGCACTGGTGCTGGCGCTGGCCGTCGGACGAGTACGACGGACGTGAGGAGGCGCATGGGGAGGTCGATTCCCCTGAGAACAGACCAGCCACCCCGCCCCACGTTCGCGCCGGACCATCCCGTTCAACCCCGTCCCGATCGGTTTATGGAAGCTCCTGCTGTATCTTCGCCGCTGCCCACCGCGCCGGTCGTCCTCACCTCGATGACACAGGCGGAGCTGGAGGCGTGGGTGGAGACCCTCGGCCAGCCCCGCTTCCGGGGGCGGCAGCTCTTCCGATGGCTTTTCGCACGGGGCATCCGGTCCTTTGCCGGGATGACGGACCTGCCCCGGTCATTCCGGGAACAACTGTCTGCGATGGCGCGGATGGACACACTGACCCTGGCCCGCGAGCAGACGGCCCGCGACGGCACCGTCAAGCGCCTCTATGCCCTCGCCTCCGGACGGCATGTCGAGACGGTGCTCATCCCGGACTTCGAGGAAGAGGGCGACGTCCGGCGGCTGACGGTGTGCGTCTCCAGCCAGGTCGGGTGTGCGATGGGCTGTACGTTCTGCGCCACCGGGCAGATGGGCTTCCAGCAAAACCTGAGCGCCGGGGAAATCTTCGACCAGGTCTGGCACATGAATGCCCTCGCGCGGGAACGCTACGGGCGCGGCCTGACGAACATCGTGTTCATGGGGATGGGCGAGCCCCTGCTCAACTACGACGCGGTGCTGCGCAGCATCCACCTGATGACCCATCCGGAAGCCCTGGGCCTGTCCCCACGCCGCATCACCGTCTCGACGGTGGGGCTGGCCCGGCGCATCCGCCAACTGGCCGACGATGGCACCCGCTTCAACCTGGCCGTCTCGCTGCATGCACCTGTCGATGCCAAACGCAGCGCCATCATGCCCGTCAACCGGGCGACGGCCACCGACCTGGTGGCGCTGAAGGCAGCCCTCCAGTACTACGGGCAACAGACCGGGCGGCTCGTCACCTACGAATACTGTATGTTCGCAGGCTTCAACGACAGCGAGGACGACGCCCGCCACCTCGCCGCCGTCACCCGCTGGACGCCCAGCAAGGTCAACCTCATCCTCTACAACCCCGTCGCCGGGCTGAACTTCTCCAGGACAGACGAAGACCAGCTTCACCGTTTCATCCGCGTCCTCGTGGAGCGGGGCGTCACCGTCACCGTGCGCCGGAGCCGGGGGCAGGACATCGACGCAGCCTGCGGGCAACTGGCCGTGCAGGAGGCCCCGACTTGACCACCCAGCTTACGGAATGCCCAGAAAATATAGTCAAATTGACGATAATATAGTCAAATTGACGATAATTTTGTAGGGGCGGAGCACCCGCCGGTGGTGCTGTGGCGGTGCCCAGGTCGCCCCCTCGCTTCGTGGCGCGGTCAGGCTAAACCGGATCGATGCTGCGTCCTGTCCGGCACGGTTCGTCACCCTGGGCAGGATCAGCGGTTGAACCGGAACAGCAGCCCGCCGGTGACGGCCATCAGGTTCGGGTTGTTGTTGACGGCGGTGTACTGGGCCTTAACGAAAGGCTGAAACG